>JAFDKH010000090.1 GCA_019307065.1 Deltaproteobacteria bacterium | reverse complement strand
TCCTGGGCGGTTGAGGCGTGGTTCAGGTCGCCTAAGTTGATCACCGAATAAGTTAACTCGACCACCAGCTTGTCGACGAAACGCAAGCTCTGGATCACGCGCACGTCCGAGCGCCGCTCGCGCAGGTTGGGATCGTCGCAGGCCGCGTCCGAACAGTCCTGCCGGTCCCAGTTGGGGTTCCAGAACAGCGGGTTGGTGGTGACCGTCAGCACCCCGTCCTCGGTCACCACGCTCTCTACGCCCGATCCGCGGTTGCAACGGTTGCCGCCCTGGACCGGGTTCCAGCCCAGGAAGGTGATCGAAAACGGGCACTCGGTGGGGGGGCAGGAGGCGTCCCAGGCGCAGTTCTGCATGGCCCGATCCGGATCGTAAAAGGCCACCTGAACCTCGCGGCCGGTGTCGTTGGCGTCGATGGTATTGGTGCTGTTAACCCCCGGCCAGTCGTTGATGTTCATGCCGAAAAAGATGATCGTGCCGCCCCACTCTTGGCGGGTGCCCACCTTGATTTCGTCGGTGCTGTCGTAGATGTAGTCGTCTGAGAATCCGTTGATCTGGGTATTCTCGGATCGGCCCGGCTGGGCCTGGCCGGGCAGGGGCGCCATGGGCACCGGGTCGGGCTCGGCCACCGGTTGGCAACCGCCGCAGGCCGGGTCGTTTGTGCAGTCGCCGTCAAAGCAATCGGTCAGGGAATCCCCGTCGTTGTCCAACTCGTCTGTACAACAGATCTCGTCGCCCAGGCAGCTGCCGTCTAAGCAGGCCTCGTTTTGAGTGCAGGCATCTTGATCGTCGCAAGCGGCTGAGTTGTTCGTATGGCTGCACTGGCCCGCCAGGCAGGCATCGTCGGTGCAGGGGTTGTCGTCGTTGCAGTCGATCGCCTGGCCCGTGCAGTTGCCTGCAGCACAGATGTCGTTTTGGGTGCAAGCGTCTGAATCGTCGCAGGCGGCTGTGTTGTTTGCGTAGGAACACTGACCTAAGTCGCAGCTGTCGTCGGTGCAGGGATTGCTGTCGTCGCAATCCGCGTCTAAGCTGCAGGCGCAGGTGTTCTGGTGGGTGCAATAACCTTCGCTGCATACGTCTGTGGTGCAAGGGTCCGAGTCGTCGCAATCCGAATCCTGGCTGCAGGCGCAGATAGTGGAATGGGAGCAATAACCTTCGCTGCACACGTCTACGGTGCAAGGGTCCGAGTCGTCGCACTGTCCGTCATTTTCGCACTCGATCACGGCCAGGCAACCTTCTTGCGCATCGCAAGTTTCACCGGCCTTGCAGAAACTGTCGTTAGGCACGTGCAGGCACTGCCCGCTGGCTTCGTCGCAGGTGTCCTGGGTACAACGCACGCCGTCGTTGCAGTCCAGTCGTTTCTCATTTAGAACTCCCGACCGAATTCTATATCAGCCATCCAGCCTTGGGCCGCTTCGTAGAAGCGGTAATGTTCTTCGAACCCGTCACCGGTCAGGTCGGCAAAGTCCACGCGGAGCTCGAAAGTATAGTGGTAGCGGAAGTTAAGGAAAATGAAAGGTACAACCTTTACTCGCGCGGCTGCAAAAGCTATTCGATCGCCGGCTCCGGAAGAGAAAAGATCTCCCAGACTGTCCATGGCGCGATGATGGTATGAGGCGAAAAACTGGAACCAGTCGGTGGCCGGGACCTCGACGTGGACCAGGAAGTTATTGGCGCTGTTGGCATTCGAGCCTTCCAGGGCCAGGGTCAAGGTGAAGTATTCTACTAATGAGTAGTTGAATTCGAGGTAGAACCCCAAGCGCCGATCGCCGCCCGTGCGATCTATGAAGATGTCTTGAAATTTTGTTGGAGGCAGCCGGTTGTACTGGCTGGCGTATTCGTAGTAGCGGCGGTTGGCGATATATTTCTGGACTTCGTAAAAGGTGTCGAAATATCCAGGTATGTAATTTGACGAAAACGAGCGGAACTCGATAACCACCCGCACAGCCTGAATTGGATCTTCGCCAAAGTTGAAACGCCCCAACAGCCCGAAGGTAAAACCGCCGCCGCCTTCGGGATCGGGCAGACTACCGCCATCTGGCTTGGCCGGCATGAACCAAGAATAATCAACATACGGTTTCAAGTCGATGTTCTTTGTTTTGAGTAGCTTGATTTCCAAGTCGACCCCCAAACCGTGCAGGAAAGCGCTGGTTTGCACTTCGGGTCGCCCGGTTCCGGCCAGGAAATAGCGATCGAGTGGCTGGTCGCTTTTAGTTTTGAGCGTCACCGGGGCGTGCCGATCCGCCATATAGGTTACTCCGATGGAAAGGCTGCGGGCAATGTAGTGATCCATGAAGAAACTGAGAGGCTTGACGAATGCAATTGCACCGAACAGGTCTGCGTCGGTGATGCTGTTGACTACGAATTCGAAACCGGCGTAGTCGTTGTACATGTCCAACTCGGCCGACAGGCGGGTGGAATCCGGGTCCAGGTTCACGCTGTAGCGGCGCATGATCGGGCCATGCCCGATTGTTGTTGAAGAAAACTGGCTCAAGTTGAAAAAGATGTTGTCTTCTTTTCGGCCGTATTTCAGGTAGCGGATAAAGCGCACGTATTCGCTGCGTTCATTCCAGTCTTCGGTTCTAAAACTGCCGGCATTTCCGAAGCCAACCGGCGCTTCAGCAACGTCATCCCACTCCCCACTCCAAAGCTCCAGGGCCAACGGTACCCCTAGCCCGAACTGGATTTTCCCAATACGAAAATCAGCCTCGGGGTTGATAATTGCGTACTGAACCAGATCGAGATGACGATAACCAAGCCGAACGCCGACCCGGTTGTTTTTCGTCACCAGCTTATTGCTGCCGATGAAATCGGCCAATTCACCTTTGACGAATGAACTCGTCGACAACAGGCGTTTGGCATCGGCCAGTTCTTGTTCGATTGGTCCTTCCTCTTTTTGGGCGTCGGAATCTTTCAGGGTCTCATCCGCCGGGCCGTCATCCGGGACTGGTTTCTTATTCTTGCTTCCCTCGATCGGCGGGCTGATAGGAGAAGGCGGCTTGGGGGTCGGCAAAGGAACTATGATTGGGGCGGGTTTTTCGATTGCCGGGCCGGGTTTGTCCACAGGGGCCGGCTTGGGGGTCACACCCGGCCTTAGAACGGGCCTTTTAGGTGCAGTCTTTTCCTGGGCCGGAATTACTTTGACCGGTGTGGGTGCGGGCTTGTCTGCCGGTTTTTCGATTGGCAATTTCTCAGCCGGAACCACAGGTTTTACGCACCAGCCCTTTTCGTCTGGTTCGGTACCGGGTGGGCATTTCTTGACTTTGAGATCGTTTTGCATCTTTGCCGGAACATCCCATTCATCCAGATCCTGGGCCAGTGGCGTAGAAACACAGAACAACATCAGAACAATGCTGAGTGAAACCGACATTCGAATCATGAAAAACGCTCCAGTAGCAGTCAACGAATACTAAGACTACCGTTGAGAGCCGTTTGCGTCAACGCGCCATCGATTGCTGAAATTGCCTTGTTCAGCCAGCTGTGCTAATAGATAAGTCACTGTGAACATGAATGAAATGGGAGCTAGGTGCGTCTGAACAAATAATTAGTACTTGCAAGAGGAAATTGAAATGAGAAAAACTTGGGTGCTCTTGACAGTTTCTTTCATTCTGGGCTGGTCGGCTATTTCTGTTGCCCAAGAACTACTCTACGCACGCTCAAATAGTGACCTGAAGGTGAAAAAGAAGCCGGGTCACTTCTCTGCCCTTAATTTGCTTGATGGCGATCCTAGAACCGGGTGGTGCAGTGCCGGTACCGGTCAGGGTGCCCAAATCGAAGTTATATTTTCGGAGAAAATCAACATCGACAGGATGTTGATTACTACCGGAAACCAGTCGACTAAAAACTCGTTCAAGAAATTTAGCCGGGTACGTGAGATGAAAGTTGCCGAATCCGACATGATGCATGAGGTCGAACTAAAAGATATAACCGGCCCGCAAAAACTCAATTTTGATCCGCCGATTGACAGCCGCAGCGTGGTTTTCAAGCTAAAAGCCGGATTTCGTGGCACGGGTAAGCGGCACAGCTGCCTGGCGGACATTATCTTTTACAGGGGCAAGCGCGCTCTAAACGGCAAGAAGTTCAAAGTTCACATCAGGAAACAAAAAAAGAACCTGGAGTTCATTGATACCTGGGTGTGCGGTCCTGAATATGCAAAAAACCGCGAACTAATCTTTGGAGTAAAGGGAATTTATTATTTCACCTACGTTCCGACTGATCCTATGGAGCAGCCTGTCTTACTGAAAGGCGCCTGGCGAGTCAAGGGCAAGCAGCTCGAAATCAAAGCCAAAAAGATTTGGGTAGCGATTGAGATCCGCCGGGATGATGCCGGTGTCCTGGAACAGATCAAGGTAAAAGAAGTCGATGGCGTGGAACACGGGTTGTTCGGGGTTTACACCCGCAAAAGCGGCCAGCAGGCCTACTGACGGATCGAAAATCTCCACAATTGATTGTCCCGATGCTGCGAAGATGCTATTGTTGCGCCGCTGTCGGAACCTAAGCGGAGGTGAAACAATGGACATACGCAAGGAAGTACTCGAACGATTTCTCAGATACGTGAAAATCGATACCCAGTCTAAAGAGGGAGTAGAAGATCGCTACCCGTCTACCGAGAAACAGCTCGATTTAGCCCGATTATTGGTTGACGAGCTCAAGCAAATCGGATTGGCCGACATACAACTTGATGACAATGGTTATGTGACGGCTAGCCTGGAAGAAAATATTCCGGCCGGGACTAAGGCTGCCGACAAGCTGCCGACGATCGGGCTGTTGGCGCATATGGATACCTATCCCGAGGTGAGCGGTAAGGACGTCAAGCCGATTATTCACGAGAACTATCAAGGCGGGGATATTGAGCTTAGCGCCTTACCGGACAAGAACATCAGCCCCGCGGACAACCCCGACCTTAAGAAGTACATAGGCCAGGATATCATTACTACCGATGGTTCAACATTGTTGGGCGCCGACGACAAGGCCGGTATCGCCGAGATTATGACGTTGGTCAGCATGCTAAAAGCAGATCCTTCCATTGCCCATCCTCGAATTAGAGTTGGCTTTACGCCCGACGAGGAGGTTGGCAACGGAACCAAGTATTTCGACATCAAAGCTTTTGCTGCAGATCTAGCCTATACCGCCGACGGATCCGGGATTGGCGAAGTCGAGGACGAAACCTTCTGTGCTGATTCGGCAATCGTGACTTTTACCGGAATCGATGTTCACCCCGGTTACGCCAAAGATAAAATGGTCAATGCAGTCAGGTTGGCGGCTAATTTTGTTTCGAGGATACCGGAAGACGGCCTGCCCGAGACGACCGATGGGCGCCAAGATTACCTGCACCCGTATCAAATGAGCGGGAATGTCACTGAAGCCAAGATCGTAATTCTGAAGCGCTCTTTTTCAGAAGAAGGGCTGGCCAAAATGCAAGCCAGACTCGATCGAGCCCGCCAGGAGATTCTCGAGAATGAAGCGCGGGTAAAAATCGAGATAAAGGTCAACGAATCATATCGCAACATGAAGTACATCCTCGATAAACACCCGGCCGTAGTGCAAAATGCCGAAGAAGCCGTTCGGCGCATTGGACTTACGCCTGTGCGCATGGCCATTCGGGGAGGCACTGACGGCGCCAGGCTGTCGTTCGAAGGCCTGCCGACGCCCAACCTCTCGGCCGGAGGTTACAATTTTCACTCACCCCAGGAATGGATTCCCGTAATCGGCCTGGTCAAGGCGGTCGAAGTCCTCAAGGCCTTGATGGCGGTTTATGTCGAGAAGGGAATCTAAGCCTCGCCTTGTTCTCTACGGGCCCCGAATAGGCAATAGCCCATGCTGGGTACCACCACCAATCTGGATGATTTTTTAGAAAACGTTCTGCGGGGCGCGGCAAAGATTCTCGGCTGCAATTCCACCAACCTGGTGGTCATCAACGAAAAAACGCGCAACATGCAAGTTCGGATAGGTATCACGGCCGGGGACTTCAATAAGCTGGCCGAGCTAGAAGAAGTAATGGGCAATTCGTTTCGGGGTCTTTCGGCCTCTATCGACAATGCAACCGACAGCCTGCTGTATAAAGTATGGAGGGATGGCTCGATAGCCGAGACTTCGCGCTTGCATGAACTAGTCGGGGGCGCTATTCCGGCCGAAGTGATCGAACAGTTCGAAAAGATGGTTGGAGACCACCGCTTCATCCTGGTGCCCGCAGCAGGGGCCCATAGACACTACGGTGTCTTGTTATTCGAGAAACTTGGGGTGCAGCCGTTCAGCCGTCAGCAACGCGAGGTCATGCTGCATTACGCCAGGCGGATTGGCGATATTATTGAAAATGACTTGAAGGGTCACGGACAAGTCGCAATTCAGCCGCCGAGTGATCCCGGCGAGGCCTCACTGGAATACCAGCTGCTACAACTGACCCTGGGTGATCCCGCCCCGGCGGTCTTTGTCGATCAGGAATTTAATGTGACCTCATGCAACGAGGCCTTTGTGAGTCTGACCGGAAAACTGGCTGACGAACTCAGCGGCAGTTCTATAGGTGAATTGTTTCGCGAACCGGATAAGATCTCCCGATTACTCAATCAGCAAATATTGTCGCCCGGCACGGCCGTGCATGAAAAATCGGCCGTGATCTTTCAGGCCGGAGGTTCGATCTCGGCCGTCCGAGTCGAAGCACTGCTTCTGGCCGATGAGCAAGAACGGGTGGTTGGTTTCTTGATTTTGCTTCATGCCGAAGAAAAAAACAAACGCTGGTCGACCGAGCGATTGATTCAACAAGAACGCCTGGCAACAATGGGCGAGATGGCGGCTCAGCTGGCCCATGAAATTCGCAATCCCCTGGTTGCGATCGGAGCCACTCTGGAGAGCCTGGGCCGCGAACTGGTAGAGGATAAACATCAACGCCTGCTCGCTTCGGCCGTGCGCGAAATTACGCGCATGGACATGGTCTTGAAAAAATATCTGTCTCCCCGACAAGACATGGTTTTTCTACCGGTGAAGCTGAGCCAGCTTTTTGGCGACGTCAAGCACTTGCTTGCCGGAGTGCGTAGCCAAACCGATAAAAGGATCTCAGTTGAGGTTGACCCGGACTTGAGCGTCCTGGGGGATTATGATGGCTTGAAGCACGTGATTTTCAACCTGATTCTGAATGCTTTTGAGGCCTCCGGGCCGGGAGAAGAAGTAGTCTGTCGGGCAGATCTCGGAGATCGGGATGTTTCGATATTCATCGAAGATCGCGGACCGGGTCTGACCGTCAGCGCGGATAAATGTTTTCAGCCCTTTTTTACGATCAAGAAGAACGGCACCGGGCTGGGATTGCCGGTTTGTCGCAAGATAGTTCAGGCGCATGGAGGATTGATTGACTTGCAGGGCCGCGCCGGCGGGGGGTGCCGGGCGGTCGTGATCTTGCCGCGACAGTTGACAGCCAACGGCAACACTGGTAATGGGGCCGGTTTATGAGTAGCGGATTTCGAGTTCTGGTAGTTGACGACGAAGAACTTTACGCTCAGGCGATAGGTGATGAACTTGTTCGCCAGGGGATTGAATGCGACCTGGCTTTTAGCGGTCGCGAAGCCCTGCTACAAGCCGACGCCAATAGTTACCAGGTTATTTTGCTCGATCATCGTCTACCCGATAATGACGGGATTGTCATAATCCCGCAGCTACTGGGTCGCCAGCCCGATGTCTCAGTGATTGTCATGACCGCCTACCATACAATTCCCAACGCGGTTGCCGCTATCCGTCGCGGAGCCGACGATTACATCGTCAAAGAGCCCAGCATCAAGCCGATTATCGAACGGATCCAGGAGATGCAGCGCCGGCACAAAGCGCGAGCAGCTGGCAGCGGTTGGCACGAACACAGGCAAGGCGGTTTGGCAGGCCGCTCGGCTGGAATCGTCAACGTGATTGAACAGCTGAAAAAAATCAGCCAGTCTCCCGAAACGACGGCACTCTTGACCGGTGAAACCGGCGTTGGTAAAGAGGTTGCCGCCCGCTACTTGCATGAGATTTCCCGGCCCGCCGGCAGTCCCTTTGTGGCAGTTGACTGTGCCTCTTTGCCGGGCAATCTGGCCGAGAGCCTGTTGTTCGGGCACGAGAAGGGGTCTTTTACCGGGGCCGATCAGGCCCGGGCCGGTGCCTTCGAAGAGGCCGGCGAGGGAACTGTGCTGCTGGATGAGATCGGCGATATGGGAGATGTCCAGAGCAAGCTCCTGAGGGTCTTAGAAAATCGATCTTTCCAGCGAGTGGGTTCGGTCAAGGAAATTCCTTTTCGGGCGCGCGTGATTGCGGCCACGAATCAAAACTTGAATGAAAGAGTCAAGCAAGGCACTTTTCGACAAGATCTCTATCAGCGCTTGTGTGTCTTTCCTATTCAAATACCGCCCCTGCGGGAACGCGGCGATGACATCTTGCTGCTGGCCAATCATTTTCTCGATTTTTTCGCCGGCAAGCTCGGCAAGGAGATGGCTGCGCTTGACGAAGATGTAACCCAGCGCCTAATGGCCTATTCATATCCGGGCAATGTTCGCGAGCTGAAAAATATCATCGAACGAGCCGTCATTATGGCCGAGACCGGCCGCCTGGAGCTGAAGCTTTTGCCCCGCAGGGTACTATCGGACCCCGGCAACCCCGATGCACTGCCGCCATCGATTCCCATTGATTTCAAACCGGGTGTTGATACTCTCGAGGCACTAGAAAAGCGAATGATCATCCATGCCCTGGAGCAGGCCGGCAATGTTAAATCTGAAGCCGCCAGATTGCTGGGCATCAGCCGCTTTCAGCTAATGCGCCGAATGGATCGCCACGGATTGAGCAAAAAGGGAAAAGACTAGAGATTTGTGCGCTTTCGAACGAGTGTGCGATTATGCACGCCCGCGTGTCGGTGTCGTTTGGCGAGTTTGAATAAATCCAATTATTCCAAAGTCTTTTATGAAGAACGGCAAAGGATTCTGGCTCGAAACTTGCTAGATTATGAAACTCTGCCGTAAAACGGTGAAGAATCAATCGTTTCGAGCGATATGCAGATGGATGGAGACTTAGTATGAAGTTGTTGGCTGGCTGGATCCTAAACCGAAATACCGCCTGGATAATCGTTTGCGTGGTTGGGCTGCTATCGATCGCAGCCGGGTTCCAGGTGGGACAGGTAGAGCATGATGACAACATCCTGGCTTTTTTGCCCCAGAACAATCCCGATGTTGAGGCCTTTTACGAAATAAACGAGTCGTTTGGAAGTCTGGACCTGGCGCTGGTCGGCGTTGAAAGCGACGATGTTTTTTCGACCGATTTTGTTACACGCCTCAGGCAAACAACTAAAGAGCTCAAGGAAACTCGCGGAATCAATCACATCCTGACTTTGTCGAATGTAGTCGACTTCGCGCCCGATCCCGAAAAGGGCGGCGTCGTGACTACGCCTCTGATTCCCAAACCGCCCAAGTCGGTTGAAGAAATCGAGACCTTGCGCAAGAAGGTCATGTCCAAAGACCATCTGGTCGGGCACCTGGTGTCGAAAGACGGCAAGGCGGTTCTGCTATACTGTTTTTTGGCTTATGGGTCCGATCCCAAAACAATGGCCACCAACATCAAAGAAGTTGTCGATCGAAATTTCGATAAACAAAAAAAATATTGGGGCGGCGGCCCCTTCGTGTCTACTTACATTTACGACACAACCCAAAAAGACATCAAGCGCCTGACTCCCTGGGCGGTCTTGGCCATCATTGTAATAATGATGCTGGCTTTTCGAGACGTTATCGGAGCCGGCCTGGTGCTTTTGTCGACCGCCCTGGGCATCTTGCTTTCGCTGGGCGTGATGGCCTGGTTCAAGGTGCGTTTCAATATTGTGCTCGGTTCGATGCCGATCATCCTCTTTGCGGTCGGCAGCGCCTATGGCATTCACATTCTGGCCCGCTATTACGCGCTGGTACGCAAAACAGACTGCCAAACGGCCCTGGCCCAGACTCTGACAGGTGTCGCCCCGGTTGTCATCGCTGCCGGTTTGACCACCGCGGCCGGATTGCTTTCTTTTGTTTGCATGGACATCCAGCCCTTGCGGACTTTCGGTATTTTTACGGCGCTGGGCATATTGGCGACCCTGGTTCTATCGATTACTTTCATTCCGGCAGTTGTCGTTTTGAGCAAACTGAAAAGAAGTCATACCGATTTAGCGCTGCTCAGAAGGCTGTCTGCTCGCCTGGCCGTCTTTGCCCAGCAGTACCGGCTCCCGGTCGGGCTTGTTCTGCTGGCAATCACCCTGGTTGCGGGTGGATTGATCAGTCGGGTCGACTCCCGGATGGATAATGCATCTTTTTTCTCGGAGGGCAGCCCGCCCGATCTAGCCGACAAGTTCATGCGCCGGCACTTTGGCGGTTCGCAATTTATCCAGATCCACGCTAA
The DNA here is from genome assembly GCA_019307065.1 of Deltaproteobacteria bacterium. Classification (GTDB taxonomy): domain Bacteria; phylum Myxococcota; class B64-G9; order B64-G9; family B64-G9; genus JAFDKH01. The sequence continues at coordinate 11,043 of JAFDKH010000090.1, read as the reverse complement.
AGGCGATATGACCGATCCGCATGCCTTACGTGAGTTGCGCAGAATAGCCGAACGCATCGCCGGCCTGGATCATGTCGCCAACGTTCTGCACCTTGGCGAGGCGGTCTCACAGGGCAACCAGGCTTTTGTCGATCAGAAGCGGATTCCGGACACCCCCGCCCAGGTTAAGCTGATTCTTTCGTTGTTGGGCAGTGATCCGTCTGTGGCCCAGTTGGCAACCCGGGACAAGAATCAAGCCCTGTTGCATATTAAAGTTGCCCCGAGCAAGGCCTCCGAAATAGAGAAGTTGATCGAGAAAATCGAAATGATAGTTGCTACGGAAGTCAACGTTCATTACAGCATCGTGGCCGACAGTAAGGATGGCGAGCGCGTGAAACAAGTTCGTCAGCGCAAGAGCAGATTGGTATTGGAAAGAACCCGATTTTTGGCACGTACCTTCGGGATTGGGTTGAGTCAAGCCCAGGTCGATAAAATATCCGAGCAATTGAAAAAGGCGACTCCGGCGGCCGACACAGAAAAAGTAGTTGAAAAACTGACCGGTTTCATTGCTTCGGATGAATGCATTGTGGATATCGGCCAGTCAGACGCGGCCGCGATTGACAAAGTCGCCCGAGCCATGGTGGCCAAGGGCAAGAATCCGACGGAAAGTGAATTACAGTCGGCGATTGCCGGAGCGCTGAGTACAGCAGCGGCAGAAGCAGACCCGCTCCTGGCAGAAGATCTCTTGTTGAGTGCCGCGGTACCGCTCGAAGAATACTGGAAAGAGCAAGAAGCCGCCCAATGGGCCCGGCGCGTGGTCGCCGCCGCAAACTTGCAGGTGCCAACCGATCAGCAAGGCGAACGTTTTCTGGCTGAGCTGGAAACCAGCATGCTCGACATGAACAACCCGACGGTTATGCTGGCGGCCTTGCCGGGTGAGACGGCCAAGACCATGCAGCTTCGGGTTACCGGCTTACCGGTCATGCATCGCGGCCTGTCGATCAGCGCTACCGCCAACCAGATCAAGAGCCTTATTTTCGCCCTGGTGTTTATAGTAATAATCATGTCGATATTTTTCCGGTCGATTCTGACCGGGTTGCTGGTTGCTACGCCGACCATGCTGACCTTGACAATCATTTACGGTGGCATGGGCTTGCTGGGCGTTCACCTCGATATCGGCACGGCCATGTTGGCCAGTTTGATTTTAGGTGCCGGGGTGGATTATGCGGTTCATCTTGGATCGGCCTGGCATGCTGAAAAGGGCGAACCAATCAAGGCGGCCGCCGCCCGGGCGGCCGACGAAACCGGTCCGGCGATCTGGATCAACGCCCTTATGGTATGTGCCGGTTTCTTCGTGCTGACCCTGGGCGAGGCCAAGCCTCTCAAAAACGTGGGCGGGCTGACGGCGGCGGCCATGATAGTTGCCGCCCTGGCTACTTTCCTGTTGATTCCGGTTTTGGCCCGCAAGAGACGTTACCGAATGAACAAACAGGTTCCCAACCTGAACCAGACATCAGAGGTGGTCAAGACCATTTTAGGCAAAGCTTCGCGCTAAATAGCCGCCGCCAGTCACAAGGAGATAATATGACACCAACAAAACGCCTGGGTACAACTGCATTTACAATAACTTTGTTGACGGTCGTTTTTGCAGGCTCACTGCAGGCCGATCCAAAAGGTCAGGAAATACTCGACAAGCTGGATAAACTGGCGACCGCCCCGCAGGACCAGTTTTTTGTGTACGACATGACGACCTATGAAGAAGGCAAAACGCCCAAATTAATGACCATCGCGGTCACGATTAAAGGGACCAAGTGGCGCAGAGTCGAGTTCACCGCCCCCGGAGACATAAAGGGCACGCGCATGCTGGTTCGTTCACTGACCCAGATGTATATCTACCTGCCGGCCTACAAACGGGTGCGCCGGATTGCCAGCCACGTTCGCGATGCCGGCTTCATGGGCAGCACTTATACCTATGACGAAATGGCGATCGTCACCTACGGCGAGGTGTTTAGTTGCGATCTGGCCCAGGAGACCGAAACCCATTACAAACTCAAGTGCCAACGGCGCGAAGGCCAGGAGTTTCATTACGCCAGCATGGAAATGGACATCAAAAAAGACATTCACCGCCCGGTTGAGATCCGTTTCTTCAACGAAAAAGGAGTCAAGCTCAAGACCGACTTCCGTAGTAAATATAAATGTAAAACTGAGGAACTATGCAATCCGATGGACATGAAGCTGGTCGACCATACCCGCAATGATATCTACACCTCCATGACCAGCCGAGAATGGAAAGTCAATACCGGGGTCAAGGACAGTTTCTTCACCAAGCGCTCTCTTCAGCGCGGCAGGTAATCAATGAAAAATTATTCGATTTGCATTCTGGCCGCGGCAAGCCTGACATTTTTCCTTCCCGGTATCGGCTCGGCAAATGAGCTGGAGTATAAAATCGGCGGAAAGCTGCAGAGTGATTTGCGCTTCAGGATCGACACAAAAAGTGTCGGCGATTATTACAAGGGACTCGAGTTGCAGCCGGGCGTGGCGCGCAATGAGAATGTCTTCAAGCTCAAGTTCGAAACCTGGTATCGCAATGTTGCCGGAGTGATCGATATCGACTTCGTCTGGCTGGGTTACCCCGAGCAACTGGTCGAGCTCGGCGACTTGACCGAACGTGTGGGTGTTTCGCCCTACTACCTGCAGGCACACTCGGCTTACATAGAGGCGACCGATATCTTTGTCGACGGCCTGGATTTGAAGGTCGGCCAGCAACTGGTACTGTGGGGCGTCGGTGATCAGTTCAATCCAACCAACAACATCAATTCCAATGACGTCGAAGACGTGTTCATGTTCGGCGAGCAGATCGCCAACTTCATGGTTCGGGCGGATTATAATTTCTTGGATCAGTGGAGCCTGTCGGGGGTGTTGATCCCGGTTTTTAAGCCGGCCCAGTTGCCGCGCTCGGCCGAGTTGGGTCTGGCTATGGTCGATCGACTGCCTTTTATCGAAACCCACTTGCGCTACCGAATGCAGCTCGAAAATTTCCTGTCGGGTATGGCTGAATACCCGACCACGGTTGCCAAGGTCGAGGCCCAAATGCCGGAACGCAACTTCGAAAACATGCCGTTTGCTTTTCGGTTGGCGGGGGTTTTATTCGAACAGGACATTGCAATTAGTTACTACCGCGGCCGGCACGATTTTCCACAGGCCCGCCAGAACTATACCTGGCAGACCAAATTCGAAAGCCGGCTGTGCAACCCGGCCGTCGAAAACCCCGACCCGGACATTGAGTGCGAGGACGGTGTCTATGGATTGATGGAGTCGGACGTCATTTTGAACTATCCCCGGATGCAGGTTCTCGGGTTCAATCTGGCCGGCGAGATTCCGCTCGACTGGATATCGAAATCGATCCTGGGTCTCGGCTACCGGATCGAAATCGGCATATATTTTCCCGAACGCCAGGAATACACGATCATGAAAGACGATGTCGTAATATTGGGCATTCCACTGCCGGGTGGACAATACGACTACCGTCTGGGCAAAGACCGGTTGGGCAACGACCGGAAGCCGCTGGTTGTTGACGATACGGTCTTTGCCAAGTGGGTGCTCGGGCTGGATTACACCTTTGGGCCGCATGTCATGCTCAACTTGATGTGGGTTCACGGGATGGCCGATGAGTTCGGCGCCGGAGACTTTTTGAACAAAGGTTTCGTTGTGCGCCAGGGCGGAGTGGATACTACTATCGGAGACCCGGTCTTGTGTTTCTTGAATACCGCTGTCGTTGAAAACGATCAGGCCAAGGCAGCCCAGATTTGCGGTAACCGCTACACAACCGAGGTGCTGCGCCCGCGCATAGGCGACTACATCGTCTTCGGTATAGACCTGAAATTTGCCGACGACAATGCCCTGTTCAGGTTGTTTACTATCTGGGATATCAGCGGTTACTACAGGTCTTACTACGACACGGGCCAGGGCCGCCGGGTGCTGAAATACCAGTCGTTGTTCGGCGACGGGTTCTCGATGATAATTTTCCCGGAGTTCAACTACAATTTCGGCAACGGGCTGGAGATCGGTCTGGGGGCTTTGTTCCAGTTGGGTAAGCAGTACACCAAATTCGGCGATCCGGCCGCGGGCGGTTCACTGGCTTGGACTCGGGCGCGCTATAGCTTCTAGGTGAACCCGCCAGTTTAATTGCCATTAATTCAGTAAACCGTCATTCCGTCATGGTTCTGGACGGAACCCATACCGAGAAGACTGGGTCCCGGCCTAATGCATACCGGGATGACAAATAAAAGAATGACAACATCCTTCATCACCCTAAGGCGCCGGGGCTAGTTCAATCTCGGCATCATCGGCAATTTCTTTGATTTCGTCCAGCCAGACTTGCTTTGCGCTGCCCCATTTGCCGCCGCCCTGGTTGAGAAGCTTCTGGGCCTCGAGCAGTTGCTGTTTGACCTGGTCCAGCGCGTCTTCTTCTTCAATCTCCCACAACGCCCGGGCGTAAAAAATATGATTGCGCGGGTGAGCGGGATGACGCTTGGTAACTGCTTCGAGCAGTTCGATGGCCTTGTCTCCGTCCCCAATACCCTGAGGCCAGGGCGGGGCCATCAGGTACAACATACCCAAGACGCGCAGGGGTCCGCCCCTGTCGAAATCGGGAGCCAGCTGACAGGATTTTCTCAGGGCAGAGGCGATTCGTTTGAGGTTTTTAACCGCCAGGGCCGTGTGTTCGTAGACGGCCAGACCGAGATTCATTCCCAGATAATAGTGCACCGCCCCGTTCAGGCCGGCGCCCTCGTTGATTGCGATCTCTGCCCAGCGGACACCCTCCGAGGCAAACTGCTCGCGCCGGGAATTGTTATTGCAGGTCCGATCCGCCAGCAGAAAACAAATCCGGGCGGGTATAGCCGTCCGGTGAATCGGGGCCGGCATAGCATTTCTAAGGAATTCTAAAGCGCACTCTAAAGACTCTGTGTCGGTTGCGCGATCAAAATCCCGCGACTTGATAGTCAGCTCGTCAATGTCCCAGTCGGGGCAGCCTGAATCGGATTCCATTTTGACGATATCATTGGGGAGCGAAAGAGCAAACGGACAACCCGCGAGAAATACTCCAGCTAAGACCATCAGCGCCGTTTGTTTGAAAAATTTTCTTATGTTTATTGCCCGGCGTTCCAAAGAGTAATCACCTGTTCAAATGTTTTTTCTTCTGAAGGAATAAAGGCGTCAATGCCGAACAATTCACAAAGTTTCTTTCCCTGATCATGCGTACACATAGAAGATAGCGCTTTTGAGAGTCTTTGACGATCTTCTTTTGATGTTTTTTTCTGGTTGACCACGACTCCCATCTGGGGAAGTTTCTCGGAAGTAAAAATCGGTTCGAGTTTGTCGGCGAAGGGCAGCGAACTCAGCCCGTTGTATTGCAGCTGATTGACGATGACCGCGTCGATCTTGCCTTTTGAAAGATTTCTCAGGGCCCGCAATGCGCGCCGCGTAGGTTTGAGCTTGAAGAACGTTTCTGGATCGATCTTTGACTTGAAAATGATGCGCTTCAAAAAGTCCAGCTCGCTCAACAACTGCCCGCTGATGGTTTTGCCCTTGAGATCTTCTAGGTTCTTGAAAGTCCCCTTGCGGACCAACAGCCGATAAGTGTCGGTTGTGCTGTTATTGATCTTTGGTTGGGTCAGCGGGGCAAGATTGTACTTCTTGTAGTTTTCTAAGAAGAGCCCCAGCGACAAGATCGCGAACTCGGGATTTTTTTCCTGCAATAGCTTGCGGCACACTTTTATCTTGGCGGTAAAATGGGTCGTGATGGTGCCCTTTGACCAGCCGCCGATTGATTCGATCACGCCGATCATCGAGTCCATGGCGGGTTTGGCGTCTTTGGCCCTGACCGAGCCTCCCGGATAGCAGATCAGGATATTGATAGCCGCATCTTTGGCGAACGCGGTGGTTGGAACCAGCAGAAAAACTGCCGCTAAAACAACAGTTATAAGCTGATTTATTTTTCTGGTTTTCATGATCTTCTCCTGAAAAACAACTCACTGATAGCAGGTGATATCAGCAACGCGGTCACAACGCAACAACACAGCCCAATCGTAACCGAGATTCCCATAGAGGCGACACCCTTGTAGCTGGCCAGGGTAATGGCTCCCAGGCCCGCCAGGGTTGTCCCGGCCGCCAGCAGAATTGCGCGACCAGCTAATCGGGAAACTTGCCAGGCATTTAGATCACTTCGTTCCCGCCTACGGTGGGCAAACCAGACCCCATAGTCAACAGCCAAGCCCATGACCAACGGCAAAGCGATAATGTTGGCGTAAGTAAACTTGGTACCGCTCAGAACGAGTATTCCAAGCATCCAACCGCCCCCAACCAAAAGCGGCAGCAAGGCGATAATGAAGCCGCTCAACTGGCGCAAAATCAGCAAGATCCAGAAAATAGCGAAGATCGCGGCCAGAATGGTGCCCTGCCGAAAACTGGACACCGCCATATGAGAAAAAACCTGGTGGGTTGTCGGGAAGCCGGTAACGTTTTTGGAAACGCTGTAAACTTCTTTGAGCATTTCTTTCAGATTGTCAGGGTCATAGACTGTTTTGGCCGGAAAAGCATAGACTGCAATAGTCCCGTCATTGGCAAAGAAACGATCCTGGAACATTTTGGGAAGTTGCTCGGGCTCGAGTTTGTCGGCGTCTTTCCAACCGATCAAAACATCGAAAGAGAGTCTGGCCGCATCCATAATCGTCTGGCCGAAGTTCTCGGTCCGCAGCCGGGCGAGATCGGGTTCGGTCTCTATTTTGTCCTGGATGGTTTCGATCCTTTCCAGGATTTTTTCAGATTTCTCGACCAGTTGTTTGTGACCCGAAGAAAAAGCCATCTCCTGGGCGTCTTCAATCAGTGTTTCGGTTTTTTCGACGGAAGAAGAAATTCGCGTTAAAGTCTTAGATGTCAGTTCGACTTTTCCCAGCCCCATTATTTTCTGCAAGTAGACCGAGGCTGCCACGATCCGGCCGATCTTGCGGGCAGTCTCTGAACGTCGATCGGCGTCGACCGGAAACAGGTTGGTGATCGACTGAACCTGAGAAATGGTTTTCAGCTTTGAAACTTTATCGGTCAGTTGGCGGGCCTCCTCCAGCGAATCGGCTGAATAAATGAGGACTTCTCCTTGAAAATCGCTCTCGTCAACCATACGGCGCTGGTAAAGGGCCGCTTCGGAGCCTTCCGGCAACAAGGCCAGAACGTCGTAATCGAATGGAATGCTGAATCCAGTCACAACTCCAACTCCGCAAAAGGTCAAGGCAACCCCTACTAGCAAGACGTTGACCGGGCCTGAAAGCTTCATTCTTGATTTTTCTATAGTTTTCGGGCCTTTTTTTGCAGGTTGCCGAAACCTCTTGGTCGAGGGCGGCAATAAGGCAAAAATTACCGGCTGTAGCAAGAAGGTGCTCAGCAGAACCAATAAAACTCCGCTAGCTGCCACCATACCCATATTGGCGAAACCGGTGAACGGTACGGTCGTCAACGCGCCAAAAATGAGGACAGTTGCCCCGCCGGCAGTCAGCAAGGCCTTCCCCGAGGAGGCCACACCCATAACGATCGCTTTTTGCAGGGTTTGTTCTGGTTTACGCTCTTCCATGATGCGGGTACTCATGAAAATTCCGTAGTCGACCCCCAGGCCGAAGAGGATCGCCGTAAAGGCCGAGGTGATCATGTTGAGATGACCGACGACCAAGTAGGTCATGCCGATATTCCACAAGACACCCAAACCCATGGGGACGAAGACAACCAGGGCCCACTTGAGAGATCGCAGCCAGAGCCCGATAAGCAGCAAGATTAGTACGGCAGCCGTGCAAATGGTGAAGACGATGTCACGGCCGATGGCCTTGAACTCCTCGTAGGTAATTGCCGGCAGCCCGGTCATAGCTAGCTTGAGTTCGGTGGCTCCCCTTTTCTTGTATTGACTGCGCAAATCCTCAGCTGTTTTGCGGACATACTCGACGAAAGGCGCCACCGCCGAATACTCTTCTGAGGTACTGACCGACCGCACGAACAAGAAAAACATATTTCCATTATAAGAGGTGAAGTAGCCCTTGCCGGCCGCCAAAGTGCCGCCGCCGTAACGAGCCAGCAGGGACTGCCAGTTGAACGATTCCGGGATCTGGGGAGATTGAAGCCAACGCACCCATTCGTCGAGGAAAAACAATATTAAATTCAGGCTGCCTTCGGCGGTTTTCAAATCGACATCGATATTGGAAAGCGGCGGGGGATTGTTAAGCCAATTTTCCAGCCGGCCGGCGGCATCGTCCCAGGTGTCGAGTTCAGCCGGGACCGGCACGTTAATCAGCTTTTGCAGCACGGAAGAGAACCCGGCCAGTTTTTCGGGCGGCGTAAGCAAGTAGGCCTTTTTGAAAAAGAACAGTAAGTCAACCCGTTCGACGGCCGAGCGCACAAGCGGGCTCTGGCGCAGCTGTTTGACCAGTTGGCTGGAAAACTGCTCCAGTTCGGATCTTTTGGCGCCCTCGACGATTACGATCAAATCCGAAGCCGCACCGAACCGGTCGAGAAATATATTGAGTCTCTTGGATACATCCGTGTCCTGGGGGAGCATTGCCTTGCGGGAGGTGTAGAAAGGGATCTCGATCGCGGCCCAGACAGATAGGCCCGACACCAGCAAGGCGATTGCCAGAACCAACCAGGGATGCCGAATGAGCCTTTCGACGATTTTATGTACTAACTCCGGAGGTTTCAATAGGGCTCCGGGGCAAAAGGCGAACCAAAAAACTTCTCGCACCTAGAACATGAGTTATTCTGCGTGGATGAGTGTCCATTGTCAAGGATGGCAAACGAATAAAATCAGATTTTCAGATTGCGCAGCAGGCGGTGCCGCCGTTACAACAGCTGGTTCCGGCTGGACAACATACCTCTTCGCAGCAGACCGGAAAATCGGCCGGGCAACACCCGGTGGGGCAGCAAACCGGAGAATCGGCCGGGCAACAGCCGACCGGGCAGCAAACCGGGTACTCGTCTGAACAGCAAAATGTGTCATTGCAGCAGGTCCTACCGTCATCGCAACACCCGTCGCCGCAGCAGATTGAGCTGGGTGAAGCGCAGCAATGCGCTCCACAACAAGTGCCGCCCATGGAACAACAATAGTCACCCGGGCAGCAAAACCCGGTCGGCTCGCAACAGTATTGGCCGCAACAGACGGGATGCTCCGGTGCACAGCAGCCATTTCCGCTGCAGCAAGAATAAGCGCTGGTCGGGCATGAGGCATAGCAAGAGCCGCAGTGGTCAGGGTCTGTTAAAAGATCATAACAGCTATCTGTGCAACAGCTTTCCTGGGCCGGGCAGGGCTCGCAATCGAGGCCGCAATTTGCATCGCTGTTACAGGCCAGGCACTCGCTGCCCGTGTTCAAGTGGCCGGGATCACAGCTAAATTCGCAAGTGCCGTTATTGCAGCTGGCGATGCTGTTGGCCGGTTGGGGACACGGGCTACATTCCGAGCCGCAGCTATCAACCGAGCTGTTGTCGGCACAGGTCAGATCGCAGGCGTGATAGCCGGGATCACAAGTTACGGCACACTGATTGGCGACACAACTCGCCTGTCCGTGTTGTGGTTCTGGACAAGGCTGGCAACGATCTCCACAGCTGTCGACCGAACTGTCGTCTAAGCAGCTGTCGCCGCAGGCGTGAAAACCCGGGTTGCATAGGTAACTACAGGTTCCATTGCTGCAAATCGGAGTCGCGTTCTGTCTCGAAGCGCAACTGTCTTCCGCCCCGGCTTCATCGGTGGCCCCGTCGCAGTCGTCGTCGACTAAGTTACACAGCTCGAGATCGTCGGTTGGGATCTGGCCGGCAACGTAGCTGCTTTGGGAAGAATCACAGTGCCAGACACTGTCTAAGCAGGCGAGCAGTTTGCAATGGTTGTCTGAGTCGCAGGGAATATCGTCGGGAACTACGATGAAAGCATAGGCGTCGTCGCCTAGCTTTCGGCAATAGTAGTTTTTGTCTTCGAAACGGGCGCAGCGCTCACAGTCGGTAGTCTGATCGCAAACGAAGGGCTGGTCGCCGGCCGGCTGAGTGTCGGTCGTATCGCAGTCTTCACCGCAAATATTGTCTTCGTCCGTTTTCCCGTCGCAATCGTCATCGCGTTGATTGCACTCTTCTTGGGCCTGGGGGTGAATGGTTGCGTCGGTGTCGTCGCAATCATCGCCCAACGTCCAGCCGTCCCCGTCCTGATCGATTTGTTCGCTGACACACTCACCGTCGACGCATATCTGACCGGGAAAGCAGGTTACTTTATAGCAAGGATCGAGCGGATTCGAATCGCGGCAAGTCCCGTCAATGCATATCTGGGTGGCCGGGCAGTCGACGTCGTATGAGCAGCTGGAGCCAACCGTATCCGAACTGCAGGAGGCTATAAAAATCAAGCCGGGCAGGCTGACAATACACAGGATTGCAGATAGCTGTTTCATCTCTATCGTCAATTGTAGGCTAAATAGGCGAGAATAACCATAGTTTCACCCTATTCTTTGATTGCTTGCAAAGTTGTACAGCTAACCGCTTAAGGGTATGCTGAACAAGTAGTTGCGTAATCAGCACAGGCGAGGGAAATGAAGACATTCCATACTAGGGCGCCGGCCGGCGCGATGTTTTTCATTATGCTGCTATTGATATGCCCGACTGCCGTCGCCCAGGAAGACGAGCCTGCCATAGATGAATTCGGGCTGGATGATGAATTGGCCCTGCTGGAAGACGACGGAATAGTCGAACTGGCCGCGCGCCACAAACAAGAAATCGGTATGAGCCCGTCGGCCATCACCGTGATCTCCCGCGAAGACATCGAAGCCTCCGGGGCGACCACGATTCCCGACCTGCTCAGGCTGGTGCCCGGAATGGATGTTATTACCGCCTCGCCCTATTATGGGGCAGTCTCCAGCCGGCTGTACTGGAGTGTCGAGAACCATCACTACCTGGTGCTGATCGACGGGCGCGAAGCCAACAACGAGATAATGGGCATGACCGCCTGGGAAGTCCAGCCGATTTTCTTAGAAGACATCGAGCGGATCGAGATTA
>JAFDKH010000089.1 GCA_019307065.1 Deltaproteobacteria bacterium | reverse complement strand
CCCGATTCACCCAAACTGCGGGCCTTGCCCTGGGCGGTGCATATTGGGCTTTTGCCGATTAAAGATATTGATAAGCGGGCTTTTTATCTGCAGCAAGCTATCGAAGGGACCTGGTCGGCGCGGGTCTTGAGAAGAGCGATAAAAAGTAACCTTTATGAAAATGAACAAGCCAGGGCTGCCGGCGAAAAGGTTGCGCGGCTGGAACGATCGCTGGCACACGTGTTTCATTATCCGGCCGAGCTGCTGCGGGTGATCGACGGGGATACGATTACAGTCCGGATCGACTTGGGTTTTAAAACCTTTCGGGAAGAGACTATTCGACTGCGCGGGATAGATACGCCCGAACTTAGAACCGAGGAAGGCAAAGAGGCTCGGCAATTCGTGGTTGAGGCACTCGAAACCGTTAAAGGCCTGGTGGTAAGAACCTACAAGACCGATGTTTATGGGCGTTACGTGGGGGACGTGTTTTATGACGAGCTGCTTGAAGATAAAGACCAGGTCTTTGCAAAGGGCAGATTTCTCAACCAGGTGTTGCTCGACGCCGAGTTGGCAAAGGTGGCCTTTTGGGGGTGAGTCTATTAATTTAGTCGTCGTTCTGTTTGCTCGGCGATGTCCTCGCCAAAAACGCGCTCGATGGCGGCCAGGAAGTTGTGTTTCAAAGTTTCGGGCCGCCCGATGGCCTGCTGCATCTCTTTTAGGAACCGAGTAACCAGCACTTCGAGATCTAGGCCGTTCTTTTCGGCGATCTCCTTGATTGTCTCCAGATCGTGTTCATCTCCACGAACGACCTTCATCAACACCAAGTCGTGTTTTTCCGGCACGTAGATTTTCAGGTTTGAAAGACTGTGGATATCAAGCGGCACAAGCCGGTCTTCAAAGTGATAGGGCGGATCTGCAATTGCCGCGGTATGCAGTGGAATTTGTAACCCGGTCTCCTGACGGGCGGCCCGGCAGGCGTCTTCTATGTCGCTGGTTTCGCTCCAGGTGTCGATGTCGAGAGAAGGGCGTTCAACTTGATAGGCCAAAGCGGCGGCACAACCGTCGATGATGATCAAGGAAAATGTGCCGGCCAGATGACGATCAACCGCAACTAAAAATATTTCGAACTCGTTTTGAGTGAATTCATTCATCGTTGCTCGAGTGTTTCTTGAAGAAGGATTGGAAACTACTCATCGGCATGTTCATTATGAAAAGCCAGTCGCGTGCAATCTCTGGGGTGTTTTTCTTTGCAAGCTCGCGAGAATATCGACCCGTTGACGCGGGAAAGAAATGAAGGGATCTTCTCTGGCGGCCGTCTTTGAGACTGGCGCGCAGCTCACTGCGCCCCGAGAGGGCTTCGGTTAGTTGCAAAAAGAAACCGAGTGTATGTTTCTGGCCTAGTTCTTTGGCGGTTCTTACGAGCTCGCCCTTGTCGAGGCGGTCGGCAAGCTTGTCTATTAGTACAGGTAACGCCTTGGCGAGAGTCGGATCGTGATGCGAGAGTACCAGCGCCCTGGCCAGCGCCGTTTCGGCAGCCATTGTTGTTACAGGTGAGCGAACTCCGGCGGCTATCGGCAAGCCCAAGCGGACCAGATTGTCCAAGACTTCAGCTTCGTCAAAGTCTTGCTTGCCGGCTATGTAATCTGAAGTTGACGTTTCGGCGGATAGTAGTTTTTTCAAAAGATCGGCGTTGGGATTTTGCAGGTTTGGCCGGTAAACAGTATCTTTCCCCTCGTGCCTTGATGTTGCCAGGCCGGCAAGCTTCATCTCGGCCAGTTCTTTGTGTGTTGCGGAGAAAGAAAGATCAGCCTGGCGCGCAAGGGAGCTTATCGAGCCAGAGCACTTTTCTCTCCACAACAGCCTTAGAAGCCTGCGGCGAACACTCGATTTTATAAGGTAGCTCAGCAATTTAGTCATCCTCATATATACAAAAACAATGTATCGCATTTAACGATATATGTCAATAAACCGTTAAAACCGTCGACAACGTCAGAACCGTCAGAACCGTCGACACCGTCAAAACCGTCGAATCAGAAAACTTAAAACCATTAAACTGATTTAAATCGTCGCAAGTGGTATGCCAAAAACCACGACGTTGTCGGCACTTCCTTCCGTTCCGGGAGTGCCTCTGATAGACACGCTACGATTTATTGACGGGCCGCCCCAGTCACGCAACGAAGCGCTGGCTGCCTTCATGCGACGGATCAACATTTGTGAGGAGCGGGGCAGTGGAGTTGACAAGGTCATCTTCCATGCCGAGCTTTATCAACTCCCGGCTCCGGAGTTTACCGTTGCCGAGAGACACACGCGGGCCGTTCTGTTCGCCCACAAAAAGCTTGCCGACATGAGCAAGAGCGACCGTATTCGTGCATGTTACCAGCATGCCTGTCTGCGGCATGTCTCGAACGACAACATGACCAACGCTTCGCTACGAGGGCGCTTTTCAATCAAGGGCAAGAACTACTCAATGGCCTCCCGTATCATCGCGGAAACGATTGCTGCGGGTTTGGTTCGACGACACGATCCGGAGAGCAAGTCCCGGAAGCACGCGAAGTACGTACCCTTTTGGGCCTGATTCTTATATGACGGTTATGTGACTGGCCCGGAGTATCCTCACGGGCCCCCGACAAAACCTGGAGAAAAACGCTTTGTTCCCGCATGGTTATGAAGACAGAAGAATCGAGTCTTATGTGATTTGTGAAACCGCCGGAACCGTCCTGTCGGATTTGGTCGTGTGGCACTTGTTTTCGCACCACGTACAAAAGATGCGAAAATGGTTGCAGATGAAAAGAAAAAATGTATAATTGCTTATTATGACAAGAGAAATTAAAGAGAATAGGGCTTCAGAGTTCCGACCGTTAAAAATGCTATTCAGTAAATACAACAACTTGCCGTTTCTTCAAATTACAATCATTGTTGTGCATGAAAACGGTTCAACTGAAAACCACATGCCGTCATCCCCAGATGTTTCTGCTGGGGACCCATAAGTGGTTGTAATTTTTACACTCCTGGATCCCCGCCTGCGCGGGGATGACGTTGATTTTTTCAAATGTCAAAATGGTTGAGAAAAACACAAATACGGTGTTATCAAACGGTCGGAACTCTGGAGTGCAGGCAAGTCGAAAAACGGTCAAAACCAGTCGCGGGTCAGAATCGTCCATCCTTCGCCCGAAGGACTACTAAGGCTCTTGGTTTTCTAGGGCTTATATGCGTGATTCGTGATCGTTGGCGATGGGGCGCAACAAGTCTACAGAATCCTTGACCTCGCGAATCTCCCCGCGGATCTTTTGCTGGCCGGTTTTCAGCTCGGCAACGTCGGTCTTTAGAATTAGCTGGCCGGTCTTCAACTCGGCAACGTCGGTCTTCAGGTCGGCAACGTCGGTCTTCAGCTCGGCAACGTCGGTCTTCAGGTCGGCCTGGCCTTCGAACAATGCTTCTAACTTCGCGCCGTGTTCATTCTCGATCTTGACGACGCTGCAGTGAATGGCGTCCATAGTCTTTTCGATCTTGTCCCGCCAGGAATTGCCGTCCATGAAAAACCTCCCGCCTTCGTTCGTCTCCGCTGGTGAGTGAAGCAACACGCTACCGCCGCCTATCCGGAGTTTCAATAGGAATGTGTACAAGCAATGATCATGCCGAGCATTGCGGGGTAGTGTTTTCAGTGGGTTAGAAGTGGGGATCAAGCGGGGGGTGTCTGGAAATGCTACACAGTTTAAACCGTCGACATCGTCAAAACCGTCGAAAATCAAGAAACAGTCTTAGGAAAAGCGATTTTTCTTGGGGGATTTTTCTAGGTAGCGAATTAGTCTTATTAGTTTACCTATTAATTGTTCGTAGTCGTTGCGCAGGGTGTTGAGTTTGTCCTTTGTTATGTATTCTTGATCTTGGGCTACATGTAGATGGCTGATTACTTCCATGGCCGAACCTTTGGACATGTATAGAAAATTGGCGAAGTCCTTGTCGGTTTTGCGGCCAAAGCCTTCGGCTATATTGGCCATAACCGATACGGCGGTATGTCTTCGAATCTGTCTATTTTTGACATGTCTCAAGGGCTTGAATGCGCGACTCGTGATCGTTGGCGATGGGGCGCAGCAGGCCCAGAGTTTGGTTGATCTCGCGTATTTCCACTTGCATTCCGGCCTGGCCCTGTTCCAGCCTGGCCTGACCTTGTTCCAGCTTGGCCTGGCCTTGTTCAAGTTTGGCATGGCCTTGTTCAAGTTTGGCATGGCCTTGTTCCAGCCTGGCCTGGCCTTGTTCAAGTTTGGCATGGCCTTGTTCCAGCTTGGCCTGGCCTTGTTCCAGCCTGGCCTGACCGGCTTCAACATTGTCGAGTCGTTGGTTGACTGCGCCAAGGCCGTCAAAGATCACTTCGAACTTTGCGTTATGATCGTTTTCGATGCGAACT
Organism: Deltaproteobacteria bacterium; assembly: GCA_019307065.1. Lineage (GTDB taxonomy): Bacteria > Myxococcota > B64-G9 > B64-G9 > B64-G9 > JAFDKH01. The sequence goes on along the minus strand of JAFDKH010000089.1, from coordinate 15,704 downwards.
ACTGTCTGGTGTATCTTGTCGATGGCATTCTCAAGGCGATCGAACCTGTCGGCATTCATCGTATCCTCCAGTCAACGGCCAAAGATAAATTACCATCTAGCACCGGCCGCGTGTTTCGTCAATGGCAATACAGCAATGCAATCATCATGCCGAGGTTTACGGGGTAATGTTTTCAGGGGGTTAGAAGTGGGGGTCAAGGGGGTGTGTCCGGAAATGCTACACATTAAAAGACAGTCGACTTCGTCAAAGCCGTCGGAACCGTCGTGAGGCAAAACAACACCACAACCGAACACCGTCATCTTCCAGCGCATAAAATATTGACCGATGTGCAGATAAAAATCATCAAAGCCATCAGTAAAAAACCTCTATCTAAAAGCATAACTGCAGGACAGGCACTGTTAGAGGTTGCAAGAATAGGGGGTCATTTTAAACATAATGGCGATCCTGGATGGCAAGTACTTTCTCGGGGTTTGCAGGAGCTAAACCTAATGGAAATCGGGTTCCGCGCCGCAAGAGAACAATAGAAAAAATCCCATTAGTGTTCAAAATAAAATCGCAAAACAAGAGAAAACCCCGTCATTCCCGGATGGGTTTGCCGGGAATCCACGTGCAACTTAAATTGGATCCCCGACAGAAGCCTTCGGGGAAGACTTTTTATATTTTGAACACCTGAAAATCGACAGTCTCACACCATGCAGGAATGCCGAAGTATACCATTGCATCGACTTGGTAGTACTGCAGCTCTAAGGTCGCAAAAATTCTATAGAAGTTCTTCTGGCTACAGTAAAAAGATCCGATAAATCATTAGGTCCTCCGGGTACGGGATCCAAATAGCCAAGACTGGGTGCCGGCTTAAAACATACCGGCATGACGGATCTCACTGTTCGTCATTGACATGTATTGACGCGCTACTAAGGGCTTGCTTTTAGTTTTCTAGGGCCTGTATGCGTAATTCGTGATCGTTGGCGATGGGGAGCCTGCCCTCCGTAGCCGTTAAGCGAAGGGAGGCAACAGGTCAATGGCACTCTTGACCTCGCGAACCTCCTGGGTTCTTTTGCCGGACAACCTTTCGATCGGCAAAGTTGGCCAGCATTCTTGCCTGGCCTTCGAGCAGCGCATCTAACATCGCGCCGTGGTTTTTCTCGATCCTGACGACGATGCAGTAAATGTCTTCCAAAGTTTTTTCGATCTTGTCCCACCTGGAATTGTCTTCCATGAAAAACCTCCCTCCTTCGCCCTTCGGGCTACGGAGGGCGGGCCCGTCTTTGCTGACGTGGAGTGAAGCGACAGGCTACCGCCGCCCAGTCGGAGTTTCAATAGGAATGTGTACAAGCAATGATCATGCCGAGCATTGCGGGGTATTGTTTTCATGGGGTTAGAAGTGGGGATCAAGCGGGGGGTGTCCGGGAAAATCGGACACAAGTAGAAATGCAGTTAAAACAATTCCGAGTCGTACGTCCGCCGGAAGACAAGGCTCGGGAATGGCGCTTGTCAGCCGGTCACGAAACCTTTTGTTCGAGCATTTCGGCAATCCATATCTTGATGATCGACTGACGAGTCACGCCCAGCCTCTTCGCCTCCCTATCAAGGGACTCAATCATCCAAGTCGGAAAGTCTACATTTATACGCTTCGGCTCCTGATTGAGCCGGCGAGCTTTCGGCAGGTCCAAATCCGAAGTGAGATCTTCGCCGCTCTCAAATTTTTCGTCAAAATCACGGGCCTTCATAGATCTCAACCTCCTCTTTTCGCGAGCGACGAACTGAGATTATACGAACTCGGTCCTCACGATACGCTACGACACCAGACCAGTGCTTGTCGCAGATTTTTCCAATTACCAAAAAGCGGGGCTCGTCTGAAGTACGCGCCGGAATTTCCAGCAACATTGAGTCTAGCCAGAGTAGCTGTGCATCGACGAAATCGATACCATGCTTCTCTTTGTTGGACTCACTTTTTGCCGGATCAAACTCGAATTTCACTCGGCCCTCCGCCTGCTTGAAACATGTATACAATAAGCCTTTTAGGTATATTTTTCAAGCCCTTTTTATACCTTTTAAGCATATCAGCCCCTCCTTCGCCCTTCGAGCTTCGGAGGGCGGGCGAAACCGTCGCGACAATCCATATTAAAGTTTATTCCATTCGGCTTGCAGGCCCAATCGGTCTAACCATTGGTCAAGAACCGACTGATCGATATCAGCGCCAGAGACAAGACCAGGTCTATATCGTGGGTCATTCTTGGTTCGCCGTAGGCGATACTGGCAACCGAGCCTTTCACAAAATATTTGAGCCCGAGGTCGTCGATTGGCTGGGTGAAAACCCGAAAGTGTTCAAGTTCGGGCATATAGGAAAATCTCCCTGACGGTATCTTTGATTTTTTCGTCTGACCAATCCGGGTGCTGCTGCTTGAGGTAGGCGCTTTTCAGCGCTCTGGCCGCATGCCATAGCTGTGCGGCAATGGCCAGCCGTTCGGCCGGGGTCATCTTTTTGTAGGCCTTGATTTGTTCCGGGTGCATTTCTTCCATTTATTCCCCGCTTCCTTTATAAAAATATCAGAAGCAGTCAAAATCGTCAAAACCATAAAATCTGTCGAAAACGTCTTTATCTGTTTTTGACAGGACTGAAAGGATTTATATGAAGATTCTGGTTACAGGCGGGGCCGGGTATATCGGCAGCGTGGTTGCCGAAGAGTTGTTGGCGGCGGGTTACGAAGTTGTTGTGTTCGACAATCTTTTTCAGGGTCATCGTCAGGCGGTGCCGGAGGCGGTTGTTTTTGTCGAGGGCGATCTGGCCGACCGTCGGGCGATTGGGGCGGTTGTAAAAGAACATAAGCCCGAGGCGATTATGCATTTTGCTTCGCATACTTTGGTCGGCGAATCGATGCAGCAGCCGTTTTTGTATTTGCGCGACAATGTCGTAAACGGTTTGAACCTGATGGCGGCGGCTTGCGAGTTTGGGGTTGAAAAGTTCATTCTTTCGTCGACCGCCAACTTGTTCGACGACCCTAAGCGCATGCCGATCGACGAGAGTGAAGAAATTGTGCCCGGCAGCCCTTACGGCGAATCGAAGAATATTCTCGAACGATCGCTTAGGTGGCTCGATAAAACCAAGGGCTTGCGCTATGGTTGTTTGCGCTATTTCAATGCGGCCGGGGCCACCAAAGAGCGCGGCGAAGATCACGACCCCGAGACGCACTTGATTCCGCTGGTGTTGCAGGTGGCGCAAGGCATACGCAATAAGATCATAATCTTCGGCGACGATTACGACACTCCCGACGGCACCTGTGTGCGCGACTATATTCATGTAAGCGACCTGGCCCGGGCGCATATTCTGGCGCTGGGGGCATTGGATACCGGCAGCCTGACGTATAACCTGGGTAACGGGCAGGGCTTTTCAGTAAAAGAGGTAATCGAAGTAGCCCGTAAAATCAGCGGCCACCCGATACCGGCCGAGGTCGGCCCGCGCCGCCCGGGTGACCCGGCCACATTGGTGGCCGGCAGCGAAAAAATCAAAAAAGAGCTTGGTTGGAAGGCGCGGCATGAGAGCCTGGAAGATATTGTCGGGAGTGCTTGGGAGTGGTGTAAGGGACACCCGGGTGGTTACGACTAAAACCGTCGGAACCGTCGAAACCGTCGAAACCGTCAGAACCGTCAGAACCGTCAGAACCGTCAGAACCGTCAGAACCGTCAGAACCGTCATAAAAAACCAAAACAAAAAACCGTCATTCCCGCATGCTTTAGGCGGGAACCCAGTAATGAGTTCATGTGGAAATCAATACTTCGAAGACTGGGTCCCCGATAATGGCATTCGGGGATAATGACAAAACTTTAAACCCTACAAGATCTGCGTGATTTTATCTTTCAGAACCTGATTATCTCTTGGGAAAACGAAGAATCCGGAATGTTTCAGACCATCCGCCGGGTGGTAACTGAGATCGTCACCGGATAAATTCCAGACCAGGCAACCGGCCTCGCGGGCTACTGCGGCTCCGGCGGCGGTGTCCCATAGCATGGTCGGGCCGATGCGCGGATAGATGTCGGCCTGGCCTTCGGCTACTGAGCACATTTTGATCGAGCTGCCGTGGGGGGTTGAATCGACAATGCCAAGCTTTTGTAAGACTGCTTCTGTTGCCTGGTTTAAGTGCGAACGTGAGACCACGGCGACCCAGTTGGAATCTTGGATACGGGCCTTGATGGCTTGCGGGTTTGAATTGCCTACTTGCAAAAAAGCGCCCTGGTTGCGGGCGGCTGAGTAGATGATGTCTGTGGCCGGGGCGCCGACTACGCCCAGAATCGGCCGGCCGTTTTCAATTAAGGCTACGTTGACGGTGTAGTCCGGGTAGCCCTTGATGAATTCCTTGGTGCCGTCGAGTGGGTCGATTAGCCAATAAAGGGGCCAGGCTTCGGTTGTAGACTCGATAGATTTCAGATCGCCTTCTTCAGAAATTATCTTAATTTCGGGGGTCAGCTTTTCTAACTCGGCTACGATGATGTCGTTGGAGGCCAGGTCGGCCATGGTCAGCGGCGAACCGTCGCCTTTGATTTTTACTAAAGACGGGTCGTTAACAATTTGAGCGGCAATCGGCAAAATCGCCCGGCCGGCACTTTGGGTTATTGAAATAAGTTTATTTCTGAGTTGCTCGAGTTCTGAGTCGTTCATTCAAGTTCGCAGTTGGCGTCTATACCGTCTCCGACACAAGTCTCCGTCCCAAAACCTATGCACTCTGAATTGCCGGTGCAATAGCAGTCCCAGGTGGCTACGTCGCAGCTGTCGCCGCCGTAAGAGGCATTACAGGCAATCGCGCAATCGCCGCAGTGCTCGTCGTCGATCGGCGTGCAAACCTGGTTGCAGCACAAGTTGTCAGACGGGCAGTTTTGCAGGGTGTAACAGCCGCAGGTCGAGTTGTCGGCGTCGACACACAGCGGGCCTAATGAGCTTGCGCTGCAGTCGGTTGTGCAATTGCCGCAATGCAGCGGGTCGTCTTGATCGTAACACTGGTTGTCGCAGCACTGCTGGACCGGATCGGTCTTGCAGTCGTCGGCCGTTGCGCAGCCGCAGTGAAAACCGACTCCGTCTTCGTAGATGCAGGCCTTGTTGGTGCTGCCCGAAAAACAATTGGCGTTGCACAAGCCGCAGTGGAGCGGGTCGGAGAGGTCGATCTCGCAGCCGTTTACGCGATTGCCGTCGCAGTCGCCGTAAGGTTCTGTGCAGTCTGTGTAGTTGCAGTCATAGCCGGCGCCGACCCGCGGTTCGCAGAAGATCCCGTCGGCGTTTTCGGTTTGGGTCTGGCAGTCGATTTCGCAACTGCCGCATTGATTGAGGCCGACTTCGATTTCACAGCCGTCCGAGCGATCATCGTTGCAGTCTAAAAACCCGGCCAGGCAGGAAGTGTAGTCGCAGCTGCCGAAATCGCATTGCGCCCCGGCGGCGTTTTGAATGATGACTGCACAATCGGCGCCGCAAGCCCCGCAGTTGGTGTTGCTGGCGCTTATGTCGACGCAGGCCTCCGAGCAGCAGATCAAGTCTCCTTCGCAGGCTACATTTGTGCCGCAGGCACAGACTCCGTTGCAGCGGTCGGCTTTTGTAAGGTCGCAAGATGAGCAATCCGCCCCGCAATGCTCGGCGTCTTCAGAAGGCCCGGTCGCCACGCAGTCGGTCCACTTTTCGTCCTGACAAGTCTGGCTGCCGACCTTGCAGACGTCGACGTCCGCCAGGTAACAGACCTGTTCGAGGCCGCTCTGGTCGCAGTCGGTAATCATCAGCATGAAACTTTTCGAAGTAGTTGCCCCGTCGCCGTAGGCCGAATCGTTGACTAAGACGGTTATTTCGCGCCCGAAAGTGGCTACGGTCGGAGTACCGCTCAGGACACCCGAAACGGTGTCGATCGTAATCCATTCCATCTCGATTTCGTCGGTTTCGATTGCCCAGTCATGATAGGGCGGGATACCGCCCGAAGCAAGGGCGGTAAATTCGTAAGCGACATTGACCGTGGCCCGTGCGAGTTCATCATTGGCGACGATGAACAGGTCGGCGCTGATACAGACACCGGTCACATCACACGAAAAACCCTCGTCGCACATTTCGACATCGTTGCAAAAATTGTTTTCCTCGGTTCCGCCGCCGCAGGCGACCAAAACAAAAGCGGTCAAAGACACAAATGCGTATAATCTCATCGACTACCCCTCTTAAAAACTGTCGAAACCGTCAGAACCGTCGAAACCGTCGAAACCGTCACAAGTCACTGGTTACAGAATACCCGGAAACGGAGAAATTGGGTAGCTATTTTGACGAAGTTGACGAAGTTGACGAAGTTGATTTTCCGACCTATTCTTTTATTTATGATGATTTCCCCATATGGCGGGGTTTTATGTGAACTGGTTGTCGATCTTGATCGGCGCCGGGAGCTCGATGAGCAGCTGCGTGATTTGGTCTCTTGGGATCTGAGCCTGCGGCAGCTGTGCGATCTCGAATTGCTGCTTTTCGGCGGATTCTCGCCACTTAGAGGGTTTATGACCCGGGCCGAATATGATTCGGTTTGTTCCAAGATGCAGCTTTTAGACGGGACTCTGTGGCCCCTGCCGGTGACTTTGTCGATTTCGGCTGATTTGGCTGACAAGCTTTCGGTCGGTGACCAGCTTGGGCTGAGAGATTTAGAAGGCGTTGCCCTGGCTGTTCTGAAGGTAGCCGATATCTGGCAAGCCGACAGACAAGCCGAAGCCCAAGCCTGCGTAGGCACTAACGACCCGCAGCATCCCGGGGTCGAAATACTGGCCGACGAAGCGCCGGTATGTGTCGGCGGCCGGGTCGAGGGCCTGCGCCTGCCGACCCATTATGATTTTTCTTCGCTCAGGCTGATACCCCGAGAAGTCAGAAACCGGTTTGCCAAGCGCGGCTTTCAGAAAGTTGTGGCTTACCAGACTTGCGAGCCGATGCACCGGGCCGAACAGGCCATGACTTTCCAGGCCTCGCGCGAACAACAGGCCAACTTGTTCATCCAGCCGGTTATCGGCGAGGCCAGCCCCGAAAACCTCGATTACTACGCCCGGGTGCGCTGCTACCAAATGCTTCTGCCGCGCTATCCGTCAAACACAGTCGAGCTGAGTTTGCTGCCCCTGGCTACCCGCTTTGCCGGTGCGCGCGAGGCTATGCTGCGGGCTATTGTGGCGCGCAACTTCGGCTGTACTCATTTGATCATAGATTCGAAACCCGACCAAGAAGGCCGGGTCGTGTTCGATCCGGCCAAAGACGCCGAGCTGGTTCTGGCTCAGCAGGCCCAGCTGGAAGTCAGCCTGCTGCCCTTTGCACAGTGGGTCTACGACGAAGACTCAGACACCTATTTGCCCGAAGACCGGCTGCCGGCCGGGGCGCTGACCCGCCGGCTGTCTCCCGAGGGCTTGCGGGCCAGGCTGCAGGCCGGGCGCAAGATTCCCGATTGGTATTCGTATCCGGACGTGATCGCCGAACTGACCAAGGCCAACCCGCCCCGCCGCCAGCAGGGTTTCAGCTTGTTTTTTACCGGGCTGTCGGGGGCCGGCAAGTCGACTCTGGCCAATGTAGTCATGGTGCGCCTGATGGAGTTGGGCTCCCGCCCGGTGACTCTATTGGACGGTGATATCGTCCGGCGCAATCTATCGTCTGAGCTGGGATTTTCTAAAGAGCATCGCGATATAAATATCCGCCGGATAGGTTTCGTAGCAGGAGAGATAAGCAAGAACGGCGGAATAGCGATCTGTGCGCCGATTGCGCCCTATCACAAGGTTCGCAAGGAAGTCAGGCGCATGGTCGAAGCCGGGGGCGGTTTCGTGCTGGTGCACGTCGCGACTCCCCTGGGCGAGTGTGAAAAACGAGATCGCAAGGGGATCTACAAAAAAGCCCGGGCCGGAATTATCAAAGAGTTCACCGGCATCTCCGACCCTTACCAAGAGCCCCAAGACGCCGAAGTCACAATCGACACCAGCGACCAAACCCCCGACGAGGGCGCCCAGCAAATCATGTTGTACCTGGAAAAAGCGGGATATATCGGGTAAACCGTCAACTTCGTCAAAGGCGTCAAAGGCGTCAACACCGTCCCGAGTCCCGGGTCACAAGTCGGAAAACATTCTCGGTTTTGACTTTTGACTTGTGACAGCCTTTGACGGTTCCGACGGTTTTGACGGTTTTGACGGTTTTGACGGTTTCGACGGTTTCGACGGTTTCGACGGTTTCGACGGTTTCGACGGTTTCGACGGTTAAAAGCAGGCGTGCGGTTGTTTACTCGAACAGACACTCACCGGCAACGTTGTCACCGCACGGATTTTGGCAGCAACCGCTGTCGGCCGTATCATCAGGCCCGCCGCTGCCGCCCGAGTTGCCCGCGCAGCAGACCCGCTGATCGGGGCAGGCTAGAATTCCAATTTGGAAAGAGCTGCAGACACAATGCTCCTCGCCTCCATGATCGGTTACGCAGTCGGGGGCCGGGCCGTCAACCGGGCAGTCGACCGCCGGGGTTTCGTCGCGGCAAGGACAGATGCCGTATTGGCAAATTGCAAAGTCGCCGCATTCGACGCCGCAGCGGCCGCAATTGTCATTATCGGTCAGCAAATTGACACATTCGAGCCCGCCCTGGCCGTCGGGACAGCATTGACTCTCCGGGCCGCCGTCACAAGAATCTGCGACGCCGCACAGGCACATGCTCAAATCGAAAGGCGGAAGGAAAATACAGCTCTGCAAGCCGCCGAACAGGATGCCGCACTCTTGATCGCCTTGACAGGTGCAGACATGCTCGCCTGCGTTGCAGTGCGGGCCGCCCAGGCCGATTGAACAAGCCTGATCGCACTCGATACAGTTGTCGTCATCCCGGTCGATACACTGATCGTTGCAGCATAAACGCGTCGTTCCGCAATCGTCGTGCTCCAGGCAGCCGCAAGTCAGAGTGTCCGGCATGCAAACCGGAAAGTCCGCCAATAGCGTGCAGTTGACGTCGCAGGCACCGCAGTGGTCGTCGGCCAGGGCCGAGACGCACTGATTGTCGCAGCAGATCTCTTCGGCCCGGCAATGATTGTCGTTTTCGCAGCCGCAGTAATAAAGCGTTTGATTGGCGTCGAACAGACAGGCAAGATTTGTCATGGCGGCCAGGCAGTCGTTGGCACAGCCGCCGCAATGGGCCGGGTCGTCGATTGGGTAGCATTGCTGGTCACAACATATCTGTCCCAGTTCGATGTTGCAGTCCAGGTAGCTTTCGCAGCCGCAGCGAAATTTATCCGCGCTGGTTTCGTCAAAAACGCAAACCTTGTCTTGTTCGGCGCTTGGTTCAGCCAGACAATCGACGCCGCACTGGCCGCAATTGTCGATGTCCTTGGGGGTCTCGCAGCCGTTTTTACGATCGCCGTCGCAATCGAGCCATTCGTCCAGGCAGGCGGAGTAGTCGCACAAGAGGCCGCCGGCACTTTCTTGGCAGACCGCCTGGGTGACGTTGTCAACCAGGCTTTCGCAATCTACGCCGCAGGCGCCGCAATTATTGAGGTCGGGCGACGCCAGATCGATGCAGCTACTGTCACAACATGTGCTGCCGGCGCTGCATTGCGGGGTCGGGCCGCAGCGGCAGGTCCCGTTGCAGTTGTTGGCCGTGGCCGGGTCGCAGCTCGTGCAGCCCGGGCCGCAATGATCTGTAACAATCGAGAGCAGCGATCCTTCGCAGACGGCCCACTTGCCCAAATGACAAGTCTGAGTTCCGGCGAAACATTGGCCGCTTTGCGAAAAGTAACAAGCCTGGACGCTGAGTTCGACACACTCATGGATGACCAATTCGAAATCTTTCGAAACGGTTTGGCCGCTGCCGAATGAACTGTCGGTCACCGAAACAGTTACCGTAGTGCCCGAACTGACAGCGGCGGGAGTGCCGTAGAGCTCGCCGCTGCTCGAGTCAATCTCGAGCCAGGTGAAACTCGAGCTGAGCGACCAGCTGTAGTCGCCCAGACCGCCGACGGCCGTGACGGTCGGGCCATAGGGCCGATCGAGATGAGCAGCGGGCAGCGATTCGGTTGTAATTGCCAGCGAGACGGCTTCGATACAGACCCCGTCTTTGTCGCAGGCATGGCCTTGTTTGCAGGGATTGGTTTCCGAACACGGCGAACTACCGGTTGTGCAACCAGTGATCAGCAAGCTAAACAGAAGAATAGAACTGGCAATGACAAGTAGCTGCTTCATGGCACCCCTCGAATATTGGATAATGTCTGTGAAAAGAAACTAACTCCAACTCATCTGCATTGCAACTTCAACTCGCAATTCTCATGCCGCGAGATAAAGCTTATATTTTACACGGAGTTGTTCTAACGGCCGGGTGTCTTGTTTCCGGACAGTGTTTGAAAAAACGCTACACCATGAACTTGCACATTGTGTAAAAGCAGTGTCAAAATGGTGCGACTTTCGAAAAAAGCTCTGGAGGCTTGCGATGACAATCTGGCGCATGATTGGCCTGGGGATAATGACGGTTTTTGTTTTCGGCGCTTGTAGCCAACCGCTGGGTGAAGACGATCTCAAGTGCGAAACCAACGAAGATTGCAAGATTTTGTACGGCTGCGATCCCAACGGGGATTGCCTGGCTTTTGTCCACGACAAGCCGGTCGTCATTATCACCGAAACCCTTAAACCGGCATTAATCGGTGATGACTATTGGGATACGGTTTCCGCTGAGGGCGGCCTATTGCCCTACTCGTGGTCGGCGACATTTACCGACAAAAACGATTCCGGGGTTACGATCGATTGGCTGACGATCGTTGCCGATGCCGGCCGAGTCGAAAGCAGCGGGCCGGTGCCCCTTAGCGTCCCGGAAGAAATCAGCGCGGTCATTAGCGTGCATGATTCGTCCAACGCCGGAGAAGGCGATCTCGATAGTGAGACTTTTATTATCAAGGTTAATGAATGTGCCGAAGACAAAGTCTATAGCTATCAGCCCCAGGACGGGGCCTGCTGGTTCGGCTGGCGGGCCTGCGTGGACGGCAAGATATCCGGCGACTGGACCGCCGACAGCAAGTCGTCCGATGTCAATAACTGCGGCCCGGCCTGCGCAAGCTGCGATCTGCAAAAGGCCAATCTGTGTGTCGAAGGTATCTGCATGTGCGCAGCCGAAGCGGCTTGCGATGCCGCCCGGGCTTGCTGTGACTCGGGCTGTAAGGACTTAACCAGCGATCTGAATTTTTGCGGTTCTTGCACCACCGATTGCGAGGTGACCGTGGTCGGGGCGGTCGGACTGTCTTGTTTGGCCGGGGCCTGTCAGTACACCAGTTGCACAGACGGCAACTACGATTGCAACTCAGACGAGAGCGACGGTTGCGAAGTGGCCGCCGGTGACACCAATTGCTTAGCTTGCGACGACGACTGCACCAATCCAAATCTCTACATTCACGCAGCCACCGCCGCTTGCGATCTGGGCGGGGCCGACCCGGTCTGTTTGATAACCTGTGCCGACAGTTTTGGGGATTGTCAGACCGACGACATTCAGACCCCGGCGACTTTGGGCTGCGAAACAGCGATCGATACGGCTACCAATTGCGGCGGTTGTTCGGACGACAATCCGGCCCTGGATTGTGCCGATTCATTCAACGGTAACGCCTGTATCGACGACGGGCTGGGCGGGCTGACCTGCGGCTGTGTGACCGTCGACAACTGCGATATCGCCACCGATCAGCTGTGTTGCGGAGTAATCGCCGCCTGTGTCCCGCGCAGCGCGGACCATTGTACCGCTTGTTTCGAGGGGTGTACGATTCTCAATGGTGGACCAAGTTGCGTTGAGATAAATGAGGGAGAATACGAGTGCCAGTGTGTTGACGATATAGACTGTAAAGGGGGGTATGATTTTTCTGAAGCAGAATGCCCTCCCTCGAACCTGTGCAACTGCCAGGGTGCAATTAGTTGCGCGGGAACAGTCGATGATATGTGTTGTTACATAGATGCTAGTAATAAAGGATGTGTAGATCTCAATACCGACGAAATCAACTGTGGTGTCTGTAATATAGATTGCGCCAAAATTGGCGATGGGGCCTGCGATGCCGACCAGGCCTGCACGGACGGGGTGTGTGGTTGTAGTATAAACTGCGTTTGCCCGGACGATTCTGGCGCGCCTGATTGTGCAATCGAAGGTGTATGTGTTTGCTTTGCCTACGATGGTGAGCCTTGCCCGATTGGCACGTACTGCTGTCCCGGCCAGGGCTGTTGTAAAGAAGTCTGCGGGACCCCTAGCCCGACCTGTTGCGAGCCGCCCAAAGAATGGTGTTCATCGGGCGAATGCTGCGACAGTTGCGAGCCCGATATAGGTTGTCTCTGATAAGCTATGCCCCCCCACCCAAACCCTCCCCCTCCGGTGGGGAGGGCTTCAAACCAAATGCAGTTGAAACACCTCCCCCCTTGGAGACTGTCGATAAATAAGAAAAAGTCATCCCCGAGGTAGTAGTCGGGGACCCAGCTTTTAAGGCGCGCTCGAATTCACCTGTAATTATAGGGATCCCCGACAAAAACTTTTCGGGGATGACTTCTTTTTTCTTTTGAAACTCTAAAAATCGACAGTCACCTTGAGGAGGCACCCAAGGGCATGGCAAAAAACGCCAAGGTCGACGCCGTCCATCCTCCGCGGTAGCCCTGCTACGGAGGACGGATAGGCGGCGGGTGGGGGGTGCGTACCGTGGGGGGTGCGCCCCCTCCCAATCATTGCATTCACCCCTCATTCCTGCTAATTGCCTAGTTCTGGAGGGGTAATGCCTTACAAGAAAAAAACCAAGATCAGCGACCCCGAGGCAGACGAGGCGCCTGAGAACCTCACGCATGTCCCCCATAAAACCAGCTACTTTATAGAAGCCCCGATTTACGCTTTAATCTTCTTCGTCCCGCTGGCGCTCGGCACGGTTCATTTGTGGTCGACGACGGTCATGTTGGGCCTGGCGGTCTTGGCTTTTGGGGCTTTGGCCTTTCGCCGCAGAAGACAGGCCCGTTCGTTTCTGTTGTTCCCGATGGGGATCGCCTTGCTGGGCGCCTGTCTGTTTTGCCTGCTGCAGCTGATTCCTTTGCCCGAATTCATGATCCGCCTGCTCAATCCGGGTGCGGCCGGCCTGTATGATTATGTGTTGAGCGGGACCGGGCTGTGGGGCGAAGGGAATTTCCGGGCCCTGAGTCTCGATCCGCCGGGCACGGCTTTCGCACTGGTTTCGTTTATGGCTTATGCTTTAGCCTTTATCGTGGTGGTCAACTATTTCAACGATCGCCGCAGGGCAAGGCGCTTACTCAAATTGATTGCCTGGGCCGGGTTCTCGGTCGCCCTGATTGGTTTTTTCTCCAAGCTGTTCGTGGCCAAATCGATTTTGGGTTTTCATCCGGTCGCCCAAAGCACTTTTTTCTTTTCGACTTTCGTCAACTCCAACCACCTGGCCGGCTTCCTGGGGCTCTGCTCCCCGGTTGCCCTGGGCCTGGGGATGTCGGCTCGCGAACGCCAGGACAAGGCGCTCTTCGGGTTCATGGGAGTCATCGGCGGCGTAGCGGTCTTCATGAGTCTCAGCCGGGGCGGGATAGTCGCTCTATTGGCCGGGTTGGCTTTCTTGTTTGTTTTCATCGCCACCCGCCGGGCGCGAAGGCTAAAGCATGCCACCCTGGTGCAGACTTCGATCGCGGCGGTTTTGGTCCTGGCCGGTTATCTGGCTTACGACACGGTCATTAAAGAACTGAAAACCTTGGGCGATCTGGAGGCCGTCAGAGAAGAGACCAAGGTTCGCTCCTGGGGCGCGACTCTGCCGATGATGGCCGATTACCCGGTGGTCGGAATCGGCAAGGGCGCTTACCAGACCGTCTACCCGCACTACAAGACGGTAACCTCCGATCGAACCTTCACCCACGCCGAAAACCAGGTGCTCCAGCTAATGGTCGAGTGGGGCCCCGGGTTTGGTTTCTTGTTTATCGGCATGTTTATCTTGGCATTTATTTTAGCGATCTCGCGTGCCAGACAGTCGCTTACCATGGGCGGCTGCCTGGCCGGGGTTTTCGTGGTCGCCATTCATAACCTGGTTGATTTCAATCTCGAAATCGGCGGAGTCGCCTTGATTTTTGTAATCGTCTTGGGCGTCCTTTCGGCCAGCCCCTTCAGCCACGCCGGTAAACCGCGTGAAATAGAAACCCGACTGAAACTACCGGGCTGGGTCGCCATGGTTTTGGTTCCGCTGGTTTTAGTCGCCGCCGGATTGTGCGTGCCTTTTTCTGCGGCTTATAACTTAGAGCGCCAGACGACCGCCCTGCTTGAAATCCCGATTACTCAACCGGGCCAGCCTTGCGACCAGACCAAAATGGGCCAGGCCGCCTGTGAGCTGATGGATTGCCATCCGGCCGACTACATGGCCGCCCTGGTGGTTGGGCGGGCGCTGCTCGAAAAAACTCCGCCGGCCGAGCTCGACCAGGCCATGCATTGGCTGTCGCGGGCGCTGTACTTGAACCCGACTTCGGCGGTGATTCATCGCCTGACCGGGCGGGGTCTGTATTTAGCCGGACACCACGATCAAGCCCTGGGTGAATACCGGGTCGCGGCCCAACTCAATCCGGGTATCCTGACCGCCACCAGCATGGAGGTCCTCAGACTTTCCGGCGATACCGACTTAGCAATTGCGGCCACTCCTCAAGACGGGGACTCTCTTCTCAAAGTCGCTAAGAACCTTCGCAATCTGGGCAAGCAAGCCGCAGCCGCAAAGGCGGCCTTACTGGCGCTCGAGAAAGATTCGGGCCTGACCGGCGCGCTCGATCTGCTGGCCGATCAAGCCCTGGCCGCAGAGCGCTACGAAGAAGTGGCCGGGTTGGCCCGTCAGCTGGCCGATATAGATCCGCTCAACGATCGGGCTTACTACCTGCAGGGTCTGGTGCTGCTCAAGCAGGACAAACCCCTAAAAGCTGAAAAAACCTGGCAGGCCGGGCTGACCCAGGTGCCGGATTCGACTCTCCTGGCTTACCGGCTGGTCGAATTGTACCTGTCTCAGGCGCGCTTTCCCGAGGCCGAAGGCGTAGCCAGCCGGCTGCAAAATTTTGCGCCGTCGAGCGACTCTGCCCAGGCGCGCTTGCATCTTTTGCTCGGCCGAATCTCAGAGGCCAAGGGGATGCTCTTTGAGGCGCGCCGCGCCTATCGCCAGGCCACCCAGTTGGCTCCGAATATTATGCCTTACCTGTATCGCCTGGGCCGCACCGAAGAGCGCATGGGTAACTGGGACGTAGCCGCCGATGTTTACAACAAGCTGCAGGCCGCCCGTTTCAGGGTCGCAGAAATGGAAAAACGGCTCGAACAAGTCGCGGCCGCCAAGGCCAAGGAAAAAGAGCGGGCTATGTATGACACCTGGGTAAAAGATGAACCATAAAATCGTCAACTTCGTCGAAACCGTCGACTTCGTCAAAACCGTCGATGGTGTTGACGGTTTTCATACTCATTATCTGTCATTCCCGCGAAGGCGGCACCCTCCGGGCACCGTATAATAAGGTGCCGTGCCATTTGGTACGGGAATCCAGGTAGCGAAGACTGGATCCCCGACTAAAGCATTCGGGGATGACTGTGTTCTGTTGAGGTGTTTTTCGACGCCTTTGACGAAGTTGACGGTGTCGACGGTTTCGACGGTTTTTAAACCATGGATCTCGATCGCGATTTAAATCCCGAACAAAAACAAGCCGTGTTACACGGCCAGGGGCCGCTGCTGATTCTGGCCGGGGCGGGCAGCGG
>JAFDKH010000463.1 GCA_019307065.1 Deltaproteobacteria bacterium | reverse complement strand
GTCGTGACAAGAAGAGGTTGAAAAGCAAACTGGAGAAAATGAGCGCCTGGACGTTCAAGAAGGTGCAACTGCTAAAGCGCAAGAAAATCTCTGACTCCAAGTTCTGGATAAAGATCGAGATGGAAATCGAGGTCAAGGGTAAGACAGACGGGGGCAAGGACGAAGCCTCCGTTGAGCTTATCGACGGAAAGTGGTTTGTGATAAGTCCACCGACATAATGGCACGAGTTGTTATGTACCCCGAATACAAAGACGGGATCGTAAAAGACTGTAAAGAGAGCTTCTCGCCCCTGATCGTGCTCCCTAGTGGCCCCCCCTTGCTCATTCTCCAGCGCTGGCCTACAATAAAATCATTAGCGCAGACAAGTTAATCTATCTGGGGAGTGAGTAGTGAAGAGATTTTTCTTCTTTATGCTGCCGGCCGTTTTATTCGGCTGCCCGTGCTGTGATAATCAAGATTCCTGCGAAGCCGGTAGCTATTCCGACTGCGCCTGTCCGGATAATGTAACCGGCGTTAAGGAATGTTTTTTCAATGGCATTGCGACGCGCACGAATATTGCGATTTGACCAATGCAAAATGCACGCCGATCGATTGCCACGATATCACGTGTGGCACCAAGTGCTGCGGTGACGATGGCTGTGGAACCGGAACTGACTGCAATTACGAGTGCGCCGCCGACTGGGCCTGCAATCGGACTAACTGCAACTGCGAACCCTGTGCTTCGCAGTGCGACGACTTAGAATGCGGCCTCGACCCGGTTTGCGGCGAGTTTTGCGGTACATGTGCCCAGAAATACCTTTGCAAGGATAACCAATGCGTTTTGGCCGGCTTTAGCGCTCGCGTGCAACAATTCGGTGGAGAGGCTCTGATATATAACGTTGAGATTCGCGCCCTGGACAATACGTCCGGGGCCGAATTGGGCATCAATGCGGTCTCGGGCACAAACGGCTGGGTCGCATTTGAAGAACTGCCCGACGGCCCGGTGGGTTTCAGGGCTGTCGGAGTCCCCGATGCTTTTGTAGATACCTACCAGTACCACTTCGCTTCCGCTTCTGTTGGCGAAAGAATCTGGATTGTGGATGAGACTAACTTTGTCGGCGCCCCGCTAATGGCCGGCGTCAACCAGCTAGCGGGTAATGCCCTGATTTTCGGCAGGCTGTCCTGGCTAAGCGCTACAGGCGACGATGAGGATGTCGGTTGTGCGACGATCGAAGTGACCCCTGATAATGGAGAGGTTCGCTATATGCGCGACAGCACCAACCCCATGGTGTCCTACTTCATGATTGCCAATGTCGCGCCGGGCCTAACGACGGTGACGGCGTTCCCGGTATCCACCGAGGTCCGCAATACACAAGTTATGTGCTTCGCCGATTCGGTCTGCATGGCCGACATCGTCCTTAGAGGCCCCGGCAATCCGACCCCGGATGGGTGTGAATAAGAATAAAATCCCGGCTAGCCGGGTACTAATGATATAATAGCGACAATTACAGGGGATTTGATATGAATGCAATAAGCAAAATATCGATTTTTGCACTGATTACATTGGTTTGCGCTGAGTCACAGACCAGGGCAGCGTGTGTTGACCCGACTTCTTGCTATTGCACTCTTGCCCAACGGGATTGCGAAGCACTGATTTATGCCGAAGTGACCGAATTGACCAGCGAACATGCATCCTTGAGAGTTAACCCGGATAACATCTTTACGCCCGGCCAGATCATTGAAGATGTCGAATTTAGCCTATATACGCCCAGCGATCTTGGAGTTGGATGGACGGGCTTGTTCAGTATCCGTCCAGAAGGAGTATGCGATCAGTCTCAAACATCCATTTATTTCTTCGTAGCCGAGGAGATAGATGGGCTTTACATGTGTATTACTGATCCTGAATTCCCCGGTGTGACCAGGGCCGAGCTCGTCCCGGCGGTTCTTGATGATAATTGTTCGATGATTGTAAGAGAATGGGGAATCGAATCAAATTGCGGAACTCATAGTAGCGGGTGCTTTGGCTGTGAAGACGTATACGTAACTTCCAGCAATGGTTTGTATTTTGTTCTAGCGGGCGTATTCCTGGTACCCGGACGGCGGAGGCGAAGGATGCGTAAGTAGTCGGAAGCAGGGCCGACATTGCCCCACTTTGATCCCCCGAGTCACTCCTGATATCCTGACTTCCATGTACCCCGAATACAAAGACGGCATCATAAAAGACTGCAAAGAGAACTACTCGCCCCTTATGGTTCTCATTGAAAACTTTCTGCACATCTCGACCTGGGTGCTGGCCGGTTGGCTTGTCTGGCCTGTTCAACTGCAGGGCTGGCCGGTTTTGACAATTGCATGGGCCGGCGTGGTACTAGTCGTCCAGATACTGCTCAAAAAACACAACTGCTCGGGCTGCTATTATTACGGCAAAGCCTGCCACCTCGGCTGGGGCAAACTGGCGCGCTGGATATTCATGCAAGACTCGGGCAATTTAAAGACCGGCATGCGGCTTTCTTTGTTCTATATCGTCTCTCCCCCGCTTTTCCTGGCGGCCGGCATCCTTTCGGGGATTTTGATGGATTTGGGAATGCGGCACTGGGTTCTTGTTGGAGTCTACGTGGCTCTCAACCTGCTTGCTTTCACGGTTAGATTCAAAGGATGCAAGGTGTGCGCCATGCGCAAGGTGTGTCCCGGGAGTGCGGTTAAGTCTGGCTAGTGAGGTTGCAACTATAGACACTCACCTGATTCGTGAGAAGCAACCCCACATTCGTCGTTCCCGAAAGTTTCTGTCGGGAATCCACAATTCCTAAACCCCTGGATCTCCGACAGAAACTTTCGGGGACGACTGATCTATTCAGAGCGTTTTTTGCAGATAATGACTTTCTTCTCACGAATCATAAGGACGTGCTCGGAATTTTATTGATGCGCTGTCAAACCCTTATGCTAAGATCCTGCGAATCTCGTGGAGGTAACCATGAAAACCGAGATAGAGCTGGACGGGAGAAAGTATTCCTTCGACAGGAATCAGTGGGTAGACACGGTTTCTTTCCAGGTGCCGCCGTTAGCCGTTCAGAACCGCCTCGACTACCTCCTGGCCGAGCAAGAAGACATGGCCAAGATAACCGACTTCGACGAGCTGATGAAAAGGGCCAAGCAGTGCCGCCTCAGCCGCAACTATCAACTGGCGCTCAAGCTCACCTCCCGGGCTCTTCAGCTCAAACCCGACAACCTTGGAACCTGCGCTGTAGTGTGTTCCATATACCGCGAGATGAAACAGCCGGATCAAGCCCTTGCGCTCACCGACAAGTGGGCCGATTCCAACTACCCTCCCCTGCTCACCTCCCGGGCAGCGGCCCTGTGCGATCTTGAGCGCTGGGAGGAAGCCAAGAAGCTGGTTGGCCGGGTGCTGGCCCGGAAAAATGACGAAGAAGCCTTCATGGTTGTCAAGAGAATAAAGGCCGCCCGGCCAGGGTTGTATAAGAAAAAGTAACCTATGTGATTCAGGAGAAAACCTGATGAGCAAAAAGAAAACCGCAAAGAAAAAGCAGCCGGCGAAAAAAAAGCCCAAGAAAAAAAATTCAGGTGCAGCTCAGCCGGCAGCCCT
>JAFDKH010000257.1 GCA_019307065.1 Deltaproteobacteria bacterium | reverse complement strand
TTCAAACCGACGGTGGTGCAGGCCACCGTGGATGCGAAATCACGTCTTGAGCTGTGTCAAATACCGCCATCTATAATAAGCCCGTGAAATTTTAATTGAACCGATCAAACCTGCTGACAATACAGCATTTCTTGACGATCTTATAGGTGTTTGATAGCATCGCGATGTCAATAATCACTAGGAAAAACGATGGCACGCAAGAAGCTAGGTGAGGTCTTCTTAGAAAGAGGGCTAATCGACCAGGATCAACTCAATTCTGCTTTAGCTTATCAGCGTCAATGGGGACATCGTTTAGGCGTCGCCCTGGTGGCCAAAGGCTTCGTCACCGAAGGAATGCTGGCAAAAGTACTCGGGGAAGTCATGTCGTTGCCAACGATCGATCTTTCCAAGGGAGAAATCGACCCCGAAGCGATGCGGATGGTTCCCTATAACACTTGCGAAAATAACGACGTAATTCCAGTATCGCTCGAATACAAAGGCAAATCACGGGTTCTGACGGTTGCCATGGCCGATCCGCTGAACGTGCCTATTATCGACGAAATAGAGTTCACAACCGGGTGTAAGGTCCGACCGGTCCTGGCAATGATCTCAGCTATCAATTCGGCCATCCGTAAATACTATCGCGGCCAAAACACGGTAATCAAACCCCTGATTCTTTATCGTGACCAATTGCCGGAAACCGAGCACATGGAACTCGTCAGGCCCGGTGGAGATGTCGAAAAAGTAGACACTCAGACCTACGCGGACACTGGAAAAATCATGAACCTGGTCGAAGAAGTTGACCAGGTCGATGGTCAGGCCCAGGTCGACAGCCAGGTTGAGAGTGCCGAGATGCAAAGCGAGGTAGCCAAGATCAAGGCCCGTCGGGCGAAGCGGCTGACCGACAAAGGACAGAAACGAATCTCTTCCGATGAAGCCATGCAAGATTATCTCAAAGAGGTTCAAACATCTGAACTTGAGGCCCTGCACAAAATGGAGAAATATTTCTGGGCCTTGATGCGGGTTATCGCCAAAAAGGGGTTGGTCACCAAGGAAGAGTTCTTGCGTGAGCTAAAAGATTAGTCAGTCTTTACAATGGGTGGGCGGAATCAAGTAATTAACATTTATTCCGGTGTCAATGAAGTTACAGGAGGGAAACGACATGAAACTGAAGCTGACCAGTCGCTTGATTGGACTTAGCCTGTGTCTATTGGGATTATCAATCAACATGGGATGCTCGGATAAATACGAGCGCCTGCCAAAAGCAACCACCAAGGAAGTCGAGTCCCTGACTGAACGTTTCCAGGCATTCCTCGATGAGGCAAAGAAAATCAAGCCTGATGATTCACTGGCCCTGCTCCATCACTTCAGCCATGCTGCTCTGACGGCAGTGTCTCCGGGCGACTTCAAGACAATGGCTGCAAAATTCATATCCTCGGCCGGGTCGGGTGGACTCGACGACTTGGTAATAAAAGGAGCCCGCTCACCGGGTAAGGTTCGGGTCCTGTTGATAAAGACCTCCGAGGGCAAGGGAGTAATACCTTTCGTCCAGAGCTCGGACGGTTGGAAAATGGATGAAATCAAACCTGCTTTTGGAGACTTCAGTACCGAAGTCAACCTCAAGGGTAACATGCCGGTTTCGCCGCCTTCCATTTTAGCCTCAGTCTCCGTCCTTCAGGACCCGCAATCTTCAGAAACCGATCGGGTCCAGGCCGCCCTGGGCCTGTCTTCGGCCAAGGACCAAGAGACCTGCAAAAAATTTGCGGCGACTGAGAAGAAAGCCTGGCCCAAGACAGCCCTGCTCTATGCGGCCTGGAAAACTGGTGGAAATTGTGCGCCCTTCGCGGCTGCGTTTCCAGAAGATGGCGAGGCCCAGGTCGAACTTTACGATGCCGACACCGAAAGCTACCGCACTTTACTTAAAGGGCTGGGCGAGTGTGCCGCCGAATCACCTAAAATGAGCGCAGCATTAAAGGTTTACCGGGGCTGCTATAAGGTCGAAGGCAGCGCCAGGAGTGAATATGTCGATATGGTAGTGGCTCTGGCCAACGCAAAACCCGCGTACATCCTGCAGGCCGCACTGAAAACAAAATACAAGTATGAAACCGACCCGGTGGCAAACATTGTGGTCGGTGCAATCCACGGCGAAAAAGAGGCCGGTTTCTATAAATTCATCTATGCCAAAGCCAAAAGCGGCGGAAGAGCCGGCCGCTTGGCCAAGGACTGGGTGGAAAAAATGGACAAAAGAGACGAAGAGGAACCAGCCGGCACGCATGACCCAGAGAAAGCTCCTGCCGAATAGCCGACTCAAAGAAACTTCAGTCTTGGTGTTGGTATGACCAGTAAAAACCCAACTACAAATGAAACGGTAGAGGTCAAGTCCCGTGGTATTGCGCATGACTTCAACAATCTTCTACAAGTCATACACGGATTCGCTATATTGGCCATGGACGACGTCGACGAAAACAGCCCGGTCGCAAAATGTCTAGATGAAATCATAGTGGCTTCTAATCGGGCTATTGCTTTGGTACCCAGGATTCGTTCACTATCAGAAAAACACTAAAGGATCTGAATGCCTCAAATAATTGTAATTGATGATGATGAACAAGTCCGCTTATGGCTGAAACTAGCTCTTGAACGGGCCGGCCACGAAGTGCTGGATGCACGCGACGGTCAGCAAGGAATCAAATTGTTGCGAAATAATCCGGCCGATCTTGTCATTACCGATATTGTCATGCCGGAAAAAGAAGGAATCGAAACGATTATCGAATTGCGCAATCAATTCCCCGACCTGAAGATCATCGCCATTTCCGGGGGAGGCCGCAACCTGCCCGAAAATTACCTCGATATGGCCGCTAAGCTGGGGGCCGATCGTACCTTTACCAAGCCGATTCAACGTGAGGAATTATTAGACGCCATCAAGGATCTGCTTGGCAGCGATTAAAACCCGCAATTACATGTGGTTGGATCAAGCTTGACAGCCTTTTCATGCAGACTTATATTCTCTGAGCAAGATTGCTACAAGGAGGCATGTTAGTTGCCGATTTACGAATATATCTGCACCCAATGCGGCGATAAATTTGACGCGCTCCAGAGCTTCTCGGACAAGCCGCTGAGAAAATGCACTAAGTGCGGAGGCAAACTGCGCAAGCTGGTGTCGGAATGCTCTTTTCGCCTCAAGGGCAGCGGCTGGTACGTTACCGATTACGCTAAAACCGACAAAAGCAACGAGAAAGCAACCCACGACAAGAAAGCCGAGAAATCCGAACCCAGAGACGATAGAACCAAAACCGACACTAAGAAAACCAAAACCGATAAAACCAAAACCGACACTAAGAAGAAATCCGAATCAAAATCAGACTCCAGCTCAAAATCTGCATCAGCCTGAAAAGTCGGGTTTGCTCAGCCATTTTCTGATAGAACATCTCCTATGAGTTCCGCACGACCAGCCCGCCATAATTTCTCACTTCTTTGTGTCGGACAGCTGGTCACTCAATTCGGTGACTCGGTTTTTCACATTGGCTTGCTGTGGCTGGCTTTGGAGCTTACCGGATCAAAATCAATTTCAGGCATTATCGTGGCAGCCGGGTTTATGCCGGCCATCTTACTTTCGCTTTTCGCCGGAGTGGTCGTCGACCGAGTGGATCGGCGCAAGTTGATGATTTTCTGCGCCCTTCTCCAGGCCGCGGTGGTGGCTTGTGTTCCTTTACTGGACCACTTCAATTTACTGTCGGGCTTTTTCTTGGCCCTGGTTGCCTTTGGGCTAGCCACCGGAGCAGCTTTTTTCAATCCGGCCCGAGATGCTCTGGTACCTCATCTCGTTCCGGCCGATCGTCTGAACCGGGCCAATTCACTGGTTCAGGTCTCGGCCCAGATTGCCTTTCTGGCGGGCCCGGCTGCGGCCGGAATACTTGTCACCGTTGTCGGCACGATCGGGCTTTTCGCTATTGATGCCGGAACCTTTCTCTTCAGTGCCGTTACCTTGATGCTGATAAGAATGCCGCGGACGACTACTGCTCGACTGGAAGCCAGCCCGGCCCCGCTTCCGCAGATCCCTCCGGTGGCCGGGGGCACAATCGCCGAAATCAAGGATGGTCTGCACAGAGCCATGAACGATCCTCGTTTGCGAGGGCTGCTGTTTATCACCGCCGTAGACAATTTAATAATTATGGGTCCTGCAATGCTTGGCATACCAATCTACGTCCGCGAGATTCTCAAGCTGAATGTCGACTCGTATGCATTGATTATCGGCGCTTTTTTCATCGGTATGATCGTATCGAGCCTGATTATTGGAGTAAAAGGCCGCAACTGGCCGAAGGGCAAGTTGATCGTGATTGGCATGATCCTGGATGGGATTACCTTTATTCCCTTTTTCTTCATTCGTGATTTTTCAATTGCTTGTCTGGCCATGTTTATTCACGGCCTGACTGTTCCACTTATCACGGTTCCGCGAACCACCCTGATTCACGAAATAGTTCCGGATGATCTTCGCGGCCGTATCTTCGCGCTGGTCAATGTAGCCGTAGTCGGCTTCACTGCGCTGAGTATGATCTTGACCGGTTTTGCTTGCGACTGGCTGGCGGACATCGATGAAATCTATTTGTGGATTGGTATTCTTGGCGCCATATGCGGTATCTTCGGCACTCGCTTCAAGGCATTTTGGAACGCTTAAAAACTAAGGGGAGACTTCACATGAGAGTTCTTGCTGCAATCATTATGGCAACCTTTATTCTGACGCCAGCGAACGGCTTGGCTGAGGAGTTACGTGCGACAATCGAGTTCGACCCGCCAGTCGGCTACCTCACCCCGGTGGGCGAGGTGCTGCGAATCCCCGGGACAGAACTGCTGGCCCAACCAGGCGCGCCGTTGCTGCCATACAAGACGGTCTATTTCGTTTTGCCCTACGGGCACCAGCCGGTCGATTTCCATCTCGAGAATACGCATATCGAACCGCTCGGTGGTGTTTACAACATCGCTCCGGCCCAGCTACCGGTACCACTCGATCGCAAGCCACCTTCGCTGATCACCCCGGCCAACCCCCGCATCTACGGCTCCGATGATCCCCTGCCGGGAGTCTGGATCGAGGCCGGCACGGTTCAGTTCAAGCACGGCTACGCCCTTTTTCCGGTGACGCTGCATCCGCTTTCGTTCCGGCCGCGTTCGGGCATGATCGACCGGCTGGTGTCGGCCGAGATCGTGGTGACAACCAAACCCGGTGGAATGGTCTCGCGCTTCCTGCGGGTGAGGCAGATCGATCTCGAGCTCGTCAAGACCCGGGCGGTTGAAACCACAGCCCTGGCGACTTATCCCGCCACACCTCCCCGCGGCCCGGTGCGCCTTGACCCAGGTGATTATCCCTACCTGATCGTCACACCGGAGGCCTTCGTCGACTTAGGCTCCGACAACAGTCTGGAGGCCCTGCGCGACTACCGCGAGGCCGACGGCCTTGCGGCCAATATCGTAACCCTGGAGTGGATCCGGGAAAACTACTTAGGCACGCGCCCCGATGGGGGGCAAGATGACGCCACCCGCATCCGGGATTTCCTGTCCGACGCCTACCTGGAGTGGAACACCAGTTTCGTGTTGCTGGTCGGCGACGCCGACTCAGCCGACGTTGGCGGCGAGAGTGGCGACGATCTTCTCCAGGTACGCAAGTTCTGGGTCGATACGGGTAACCCGGACGTGGTCGGCGACTTGATCCCCGCCGATCTCTATTACTCTTGCCTCGACGGCACCTTCGACGACGACGCCGACGGCGTCTACGGCGAGCACGGCGACGGCCCCTCGGGCTCCGAAGTGGACCTGATGGCCGAATTGTACGTCGGCCGCGCGCCGGCCGACAGCGCCGAAGAGGTGCAGAACTTCGTGTCTAAGACATTGGCCTACGAGCAGGCGGCCGGCGCGCAGCTCAAGAAAGTGCTGATGGTCGGTGAATTGTTGTGGGATCAGCCCAGCAATATCTGGGGCGCCGACTCGATGGACGAGATCATCCACGGCAAGGACTCCGGCGGCGACACCACCATCGGATTCGACAGTCTGCCCTTCTTCGAATGCGCCACACTCTACGACCGCACTGCCGGCCAAGCCAACTCCTGGGGCGCATCCGAACTGGTGCCGATTCTCAACGACGGCCCCCACATCGTAAATCACCTCGGACACAGCAACGTCACTTACAACATGCGCCTGATGAACTGGGACGCCGACGAACTGATCAACGTTCATCCCTTCCTGCTCTACACACAGGGCTGCTTGCCCGGTTCCTTCGACAACGAGTCGTCGGCCGACGAGGGCAACTTCGTCTACAGCACCGACTGCATCGCCGAGCATTTCGTCATGGGCAAGCACGGCGCCTTCGCCGCCGTGGCCAACGCCCGTTATGGCTGGGGTGTCCTGGTCGGAACCAACTCGCCCAGCCAGGCCTTCCACCGCCAATACTGGGACGCCGTCTTCGGCGAAGGCATGAGCACCATTGGCGAGGCGTTGATCGACAGCAAGGAGGACAACGCCTCGGCCTTCACCGACAACTACATCCGCTGGGTCGGCTTCGAGAGTAACTTGCTGGGCGATCCGGCCGTGACCATCAAAAAGAGCCTGAACACAGATTCGCC
>JAFDKH010000256.1 GCA_019307065.1 Deltaproteobacteria bacterium | reverse complement strand
CTTGACAGTCGAACAGGCGCCGATCAGATGGGTTACCGAGCTCAAAGCCGTTGTCTCAGACAAGCTGGGTAAAAACCCAACCCGAATACTGGTAGCCTCCCAAAGCTTGATAGCCGCCGACAAGACTGCATTTTTAGAAGTTGCCTTGGTTGATGGCACTGTGCGGCCTGTGGCAAACACAGTCGTACAGATGGAAGATCGCGGTGTTGAGCGATCCGGTCGGACCAATGAATTTGGTCGAGTCCGCCTGGAGCTTTCGCCGAGATCAGTAAAAATATCGGCAACCGGATTTCGCCCGGTAAAGATGAGTACCCAATCGGGTCATGTCAGCCGACAGGTCTATTGCGTTGACGAAAGCCGGACAACCCGATTACTGGCCTTCAATCTGGATCCCGTCTTGCCGCTTGATATGCCGCTTATAAAAAGCGCCAAGGTCCAGCTGTATCCGGCTCCACCGGCCGGTTTGCGCATTGAGGCTCAGGCACCAACCAGTTCATCGAAATTGTGGTTGATCAAGGCGACTTTAACCAACCCAGCCGGTGAATCTCCAGCCGAGACCGATGTCGTTTTTTCGTCATCTTCGGGGCAGCTCAGTCAGATGAAAAGAGTCGGGCAAAACGTGTTCGAAGCCCGGCTGGACCCCGGCCCGGCTGGTTGGGGCCGCATCATCGTCTCGGCCAGTGAGTCGGTTCATCATGTGGGAGCAGTAATTCAGATTACCGAACCTCGGAGGCCTCGGTGAGATTTTGGCGGGCCGCTTTCGTCGCCTGGTTTTTCGTATTAACCAGTGCTTTTTCGGCTGTAGGCGCTGGGTCCTTTGGGGGATACCAGACCCGCAAGCAGGGCGGTATTATTGGGCGCGTTTTTCTGGATCGCGACGGGGACGGAGCCTGGTCGCCCGGAGACCAGGCCCTAGCAGGAGCGAGAATCTACACGGCCACAGGTGATTTTGTGCTTACGGATAGTGACGGGCGCTATCATCTTTTACAGCTCTTTAGCGGCTATGAAGTCTTAGCTAGTCAGGTAATCAAGCTTGACTTATCAACTATCCCGGCCGGGACGATTGTCTTGGGTTCTCATCGACGCCTGGTAGAGTTGACTCCCCAGCTATTCGTTCGAGTAGATTTCGTGCTTCAAACCAAAGCAAGCGAAGCACCCCGAAGTCGGGGAATCGAATCTGCGGGCCGGGCGGTTCAGTCAATGCTGCGGCCGGCTGCAGACGGGGCAAGAATGACCACGCTTCTGGCCGGTAGAACCAGACCGGGTTGTCGAGTTTTTGTTGACGAAAGTCAAGCCGAAGTAGGTAAAGGAGGTCTGTATAAGACTGAGGTCACTATTGAGCCGGGGGTCAACTCCCACCTGGTGACAGTCCATTGTCAAGACGGTCACTTGGAATTCCTGTTGTCTGAAATCCACTGGGTTCACAGATCTGAAGGCGGTGACATGATTTTTCCTGCGAACCCTAAAAGCCTGGCTGTCTGCCAGGCGCCCGGGATCGATGAAATTCCATTGACTAAAGCAATTGACCTGAGCTGCAGGCTCGAACCAGGGGTGGCTATGAATTTCGGCGGCCGGCGAGCCGAGAACGAATCGTCAAGCCCCATGGGTGTGGCTTTAAACCTGGTAGTCAAACCTGGATGGCACATTCTAGTGAGTACAAAACAGCCGTTGGTTGGCGGGTCAGCAGCATAAGCATTACCGGCGCCGTCCTCGGCAGCTTGTCCTTCTCCTATGGGGACGGGTTAGGTTTTTTAGGAGGCAAATTACGCGGTCATATGCAGGCGCAGCTCCCTGAAGACTTCAAGTTGATTCTAGGTGGGGGCCTTGACCTTTCGGATAAAGAAGGAATAAGTGCCAGTGATGTTCTTGAGCCCGCTTGGGACCCCTGGATTCTAAAAAGAAGCCCGGATCCAGAATCTACATATCCGGTAGCCGGCGACTCTTCGCTGGTAGGAGACTCCAATCCAGCCTCTTCACGATATGTCTTGAGGCTCAAACGCAAGAAGTCGTTTCTTGGCTGGGGGACTTTCCAGACCCAGGCCACTACTCGTTATGAAATAGGGAGTTACAAAAGGACACTGCTTGGAGCCCATGCCAGAATCAATCCTTTTGAAGACCTTATCGAAGGCAACCAGCCGGTTTTTGATCTGGCATTGGAGGGATTTTACGCCAGGCCCTCACAAAACAATGCCGGCACAATTCCATCGCTGGCATCACCGGATATAAGCCAACTCGGACAGATGCCGGCGCATGAAGAGTTCTTGGCTACTGGAGGCACCCTGTATTTCCTGGGTCACAACTGGCTGGTTGAAGGCAGTTCGCGAGTAGCTGTTCACCGCCGAGACTCGAGGACCGGTTTTACACTGGAACATCTGCTTCTCAGACCCGGAATCGACTATCAGGTTGATGTAGCTGCCGGCAGGGTCCTGCTAAGTGAGCCTTTAGAATCCGGTTTCTCGAGCAGGGCAGCCGTTCGGCTGACGCCCAGCGGAACAACATCGACGGTCTTAGTGGTTGACTACGAATATCTGGATGTCGACCAGACTGACCTTGATGGTGTGGCTGGAGGACAAGCGGCAATAACAGTCAATGCCGGGTCGGGCATATCGATCAGCGGGGCGTTTACAGCGGCTGCTCAGGGGCTAGAGAGCAAGTCCTACAGGCTGTACCGGGGCGAGACCAGAGTGCGTTTTGGCAACGCCGCCGAACTCTGGGCTGGATACGGGTTGAGTGACGGAATCGTCCTCAATCCGGCTTACTCGGTGGATGGTGGCATAAGTTTTCTCAGGCCCGATTTACCGGTCAGTGGTTCCGGCGAAGCCTACGAGGCCGGGGCCCGGTTGAACTTGTCATTCCTGAAGGGCCAGCTGTTCTTCAGGCGCTTTCAGACCGGGTTCGCTGACAGCGCCCTGATTGCCACCACCGATTTGACCCAGGCAATGGCCACGATTGTCGCTAAACCGCTCGATGACCTTGAAATCCTTGGGAGATTTTCGGGGACCGGTCAAGCTTCCGGACGCTATTATGAAGGTTCGCTCGGGATTCGCTATAGAGTTATCAAAGATCTTATTTTAACCGGCGAAGGTGCATTTGACTATGGGGACGGAGGAAACTTCGGAGACGGGTACCGGTCTGTAGCTGGGCTGAAAGCGGCCTATCGAGCACTGTCCTGGTTGACTTTGACAGCCGGTCACCAGCACAGCCTGGTTACCGATGGGACTGGTCCGACCTCACGCGATATGACCCTGAGCACACTTGGGACAGAGTTACGGCTCTGGGAACAGTATCAGATTGGGGTCGAGGCAGGCTATGGGCATGAGATCGGCAATCTGATATCGATTTCTCTACGTGAAGATCGGCCGCAGGGCGGGTCGGTCTTTGCCAATACGACCTTTTCAGTAGATCGGGATGCAATCCGCTCGGGTAGCTTGACCAGCGGCCAGGCCGTACCCGCCGGGGGCGGTGTCTTGCTGACCACCTCGCAGACCGTAGCTGTCGAGCGCGGACAATCCGCCCGCGGGCAACAGCTAGGAGTCGAGATTCCAATCTCAGACCCCTGGCGCTTGAAGCTTGGATATCAGCGTAGTGAACTTGAAAACCCCGGCAACCCTGATTTCAAACGCGATCATTTCACTAATCCATTTTTCGATCGCAACATCTGGAACTTGACCGGTCCGGGCAGGCGCAACGCGGTTTTTACACGCCTGTCTTATGTAACCCAGCCGGTAGCCCTGTCGGTCAGTGGGGAATACCGGGTCGACGAGCATTTACCCCTGGCCAATTCGACCAGTAATCGGACCACTCACCGGCAGACAGTCCTCAGCCTGGCCGGGCGCTTCAATATCAGCGACGGGCTGACTCTGGGCGGAAGGGTAGCTTGGGCAGAAACCTTCGGGCTCGAAAATGGGGTCGGCGGCCCGGGAATAGCCGAAGGCGGCATGCTCGAGGCTTCGGTCGGTCTGGCCTGGCGGCCCGAGTCGATCGATTGGCTGCGCCTGATGGTTCGTACGGCAGTCGGGCAGGATACCCGGCCCGAGCTGGCCGGGCCGAATGCCCTGCCGGTACAACTCGATACATGGGTGACCGGTTCAGTTGCCCTGATGCTTGATCCAATTAAATATTTTCAGCCGACACTAGTGCTGACACCCTGGTACAAGAAAATGCGCCAGTCGGGTGTTACCCCCATCGACAATCCCGAAGAATACGGCTTGCTTGGAATGCTGAGGTTGGGTTCCCAGATAATCTGGGGTCTGGGAGTGGCCGGAGAAGTCCGCTGCGGACTGCTTGATCGCAACTACGAAACCACGCCCATAATCTCAGGCGAAGGTTTCGAGGTAGGCTACGGGGCCGAAATATTCTATCTGCTCGAAGGCCGTGACATTGGGGCGCTTCGTTTCAGTGTCGGTTACAGTTTTTCGGACATCCCGGATCCGGTGCTTTTACTGCCTGATCTCAGAACCGGTCGAAAAGGCGTATTCGTTCGTCTCGAGGGCATGTTATGACCCTGTTGCCCAAAGGACACAAGAAAGCTAAAATAGACTAGATAATGTATCCCAAAAGAATCAATTTTTGGTCTCTCTGGCTTGTTCTGTTTGCGCTGCTTGTCTGCCTGCCGATTCAGGCTGCCCAATGGGTGGATATCGGTTCCGGTGATCCGTTGACCACGTATCACGACGTTTATTTTACCGATGCCAATCACGGCTGGATTGTCGGCGAGAACCTCGGCGGGGGCATTATTCTCAGGACCATAAACGGCGGATTCCTCAACGGAGACTGGACCGAACAGACAACTACCGGCGCCGCTCTTTGGAAGCTATTCTTCTTGGATAGTCTGAATGGTTGGGCGGTCGGAGACGACACGACTATTATGTATACGTCCGATGGCGGTGATTCGTGGTCGGCATTTCCAACTGGTAATCTGCCGGTCGCTGCTTCGCTGCGGGGCGTGTATTTTCAGGACGTTAACAATGGCTGGGTGGCAGTTTCATTGACAAAACAGATATACAGAACATCAAATGCAGGTGTGAATTGGGTACAGGATTTCGTCTTCAATAACTCTAATTTTCAAGACATCGTCTTTACGACTGCCACCAATGGTTGGGCAGTTGGGACCTCCTGTTTGTCATATTGTATACATCAGACTACTGACGGTTCGACCTGGGATTATGCGTTTCCCCCCCCGCCCTCTGGAAACGAGCTGTACGGACTGGCCGCCATTGCCGACAACAATGTCTGGGCCGCCGGCGACCACAACGGGACAGCCGGAATCTACAACTGGAACGGGGCCAACTGGACTAACTCGGCCCACCCCGGAACAGATGACTTGCGCGACATTCATTTCGCCGGTGCAACAGACGACGACGGCTGGGCGGTTGGATTGAACAGCTTTATTTTACATCGTGAGGGCGCTGTTGCTTGGGCGCAAGAAACGGCGCCGACAGCCGGGATCGGCCTTGAAAGTGTCTACGCCCTTGACAGCTTGGTTGCGTTTGCGGTTGGTGACAATGGTACTATTTTTGTGCGCGGATGCCAGGCCGCGGCTGATTGCGACGACGGGGACGATTGTACCCAGGATCTATGTGATACCGGAAGTTGCTCAAATCCCCTGGAGACCGACGGGACGTTGTGTACCCAAAACGGATCATTCTGCGACGGCCCCGAGCAGTGTTTTGGTGGAATCTGCACTTCGATTGGGAATCCGTGTTCGCCCGAGAGCGAATGCAACTTTTGCAATGAAGGCCAGAGCAATTGCTTCGATGATGCCGGGACGGTCTGCACAGACGACGGTATCTACTGCAACGGAGCCGAAGTTTGCGATGGGGTCGGCGGCTGCGCCGGTGACGGCAATCCGTGTCTGCCCGAGAGCGAGTGCAACTTTTGCAATGAGAGTCAGGGCAATTGCTTCGATGACGCCGGGACGGTCTGCACAGACGACGGCACCTATTGCAACGGAGCCGAATTTTGCGACGGGGCCGGTGCCTGCGCCGGAGATGGCAACCCCTGTCTGCCCGAGAGCGAGTGCAACTTTTGCAACGAGGGTCAGGGCAATTGCTTCGATGACGCCGGAACGGCCTGCACAGACGACGGCACCTACTGCAACGGAGCCGAATTCTGCGATGGGGCCGGTGCCTGCGCCGGCGACGGCAACCCCTGTTTGCCCGAGAGCGAGTGCAACTTTTGCAATGAGGGCCAGGGTAATTGCTTCGATGACGCCGGAACGGCCTGCACAGACGACGGCACCTACTGCAACGGCGGCGAATTTTGCGATGGGGCCGGTGCCTGCGCCGGCGACGGCAACCCCTGTTTGCCCGAGAGCGAGTGCAACTTTTGCAATGAGGGCCAGGGTAATTGTTTCGATGACGCTGGAACAGTCTGCACAGACGACGGCACCTACTGCAACGGCGGCGAATTTTGCGATGGGGTCGGTGCCTGCGCCGGAGATGGTAACCCCTGTCTGCCCGAGAGCGAGTGTCAGCATTGTAACGAGGCAGATACCAACTGCATAGATCCTGACGCTTCCCTTTGTGACGATGGTCTTTATTGTTCCGATCCCGACACTTGTACTGGCGGGATATGTTCCGGGCCAACTCGGGATTGCACGTTTTTAGATGACGATTGCAACACTGGAAGCTGTAACGAGGGTTCCGACCAGTGTGATCAGGTGCCGGCCAATGAGGACCTGGGCTGTGATGATGGACTCTATTGCACAGATCCCGACACCTGCACCGGCGGAATTTGTTCCGGCCCGGCCCGGAATTGCTCAGGTGCAGGAGATCAATGCAACAACGGGGTTTGCGACGACGACTTAGATGTTTGCGAGCCAGATCCTGTCGCTGACGGTACCCTCTGCGACGACGCCCTTTTCTGTACTGTCACTGACATCTGTACGGCAGGAGTATGTGATGGCGCCGCCCGTGACTGCTCATTTCTGGATGATGGCTGCAACAACGGGATTTGCGACGACGGTGACGATCAATGTGAAGCCTCACCGTTTTCAAATGGTACCGGCTGTGAGGATGGGGAATACTGCACAGTCAGTGATACCTGCCAGGCGGGAGTGTGCACTGCCGGAGGGGGACAAGACTGTAGTGCGGAGACCGACCAGTGCAACGACGGGCTTTGCGACGAAGTAGGTGATACCTGTTATGCAGATCCGGTTGTCAATGGCACGCTTTGCGATAATGCTGACCCGTGTACGGAGAACGACGTGTGTACCGGCGGCGTATGTATCGGCGGGCCGCCGACCGATGTCGACAGTGACGGATATGTCTGGGATTTTTGTGGCGGTAACGATTGCGACGACGATGACGAAAACATCAATCCCGGGGTTTTCGAGGCTGCCTATGGTGAACAGATGTGCGATGACACAGTCGATAATGATTGCGACCTGCTGACTGACGGTGATGATCCAGGTTGCCAGCAGTGTGCCCAGGACTCCGACTGTGATGACAACAACGTCTGTAATGGTACCGATACCTGCAACCTGGCCGGCGGTACCTGCCAATCCGGCACACCGTTGACTTGTGACGACGGAAATGAATGTACCGACAACAATTGCGATCCAGCGAATGGCTGTGAATATCCACCCAACAGTCTGCCGTGTGACGACGGCTTGTATTGCACCGTGAACTCCCTGTGCGATGCCGGCAGTTGTGTCGGCACTGGGAACCCATGTACTGCGCCTTGCCTGGAAACTTGCAGGGAGGCCACCGAAAGTTGTGAACCTTCGACCGACGGTACTCAATGTATCGACGGTGAATGGTGCACCGTCGACGAAGTCTGTGAATCCGGTGTCTGCATGACTACGCCGTACGATTGTACCAGTGAGGACGACCAGTGCAATCTGGGTATTTGTAACGAAGAAGACGACCGATGTGAGAAACAGCCGACCAATGAAGGCCTGGGCTGCGATGACGGTCTTTACTGCAGCCGGACCGATCTTTGTACGGAAGGAACGTGTGAGGTCGACGAACAGCGCGATTGCAGCCAGAGCGTTGAATGTAACTACGGTGTTTGTGACGAGAACCTGGATCAGTGCACTCTTGAGCCGCTGGCCGACAACACTAATTGTGACAACGGCAACCGATGCACCGATGCTGACACTTGTCAAAGCGGCATTTGCCAAGCAGGTAGTCAAATCAGTTGCAATGACAATGATGAGTGTACCGACGATGCCAGACCAAGCGGCGGGCTGCTTCTGGACAAATAATACAAAAAGTTGTGATGACTCTGACGA
>JAFDKH010000462.1 GCA_019307065.1 Deltaproteobacteria bacterium | reverse complement strand
GGTTTACTCATTTATATAAGTAGTACCGGTGGTCGGGTGTTTTTGCCATTTTTGGGCATTTATAGTGCGTCGAAATTTGCATTAGAAGCACTTGCAGAGTCATACAGTTACGAATTGAGTTCTTTTGGCGTTGAAACTGCAATCATTGAACCTGGGGTGTATCCTACCCCAGTCCACCAAAAGACGCACTTGCCCGGCGATAGTGCGAGACTGTCAGGGTATGGTGAGCTTGCGCAAAGATCCCTGAGAAGATGTCGGCAGATTTATCGGAGGTCCTATCTTCGCCGGCAGCACCAGATCCTCAGGAAATCGCGGATGCCGTTAAGGATCTGATTGCAACCCCGGCAGGCGTGCGACCCTTGAGGACTGTTGTAGGAACCATGGGTACGGAAGGAGTAAATGCCCTCAACGAAGTGACTGCAAAAATCCAAAGACAGTTTCTGGATTCATTAGGTGCGTAAGACCTGAAAAGACAGATATTCGAAAGGAAGGTTTGGGAATCAGCGCGTGGAAATAATTACCACCCACAAGAATGTCGATTTTGACGGTCTCGCTTCTTTACTGGCTGCGGCAAAAATTTATCTCCGAGCTGCCCCGGTTCTGCCAAAATCGGTCAATCCTAATGTTCGCGCTTTTTTGTCCATGCATAAGGACCTGTTCGCCCTTCCGAAGGTGTCGGATGTTGACTTGAGTACGATAGGAAAGCTCATCGTCGTGGATGTGTGCAAGTGGAACCGCCTGGAACAGATGGATGCCTTGCGCGGAAAAGAGGGTTTGGAAATCCATCTCTGGGACCATCACCCGGAAGAACCGGATATTGACGCCAACTGGTCATGCCGGGAGTTTATCGGGGCAACGATCAGCCTTTTGACCAAGGAGCTGGAAAAGCGGCAGTGTGAGATTTCCCCCATATTGGCAACACTTTTTCTTGCGGGAGTCTACGAAGACACAGGCAATCTTACCTTTCCTTCCACTACTGCCGACGACGCACGAGCGGCCGCGTTTCTGCTCGACCGAAAAGCAAACCTGCACTTAATCAGCTCCTTTTTGCGTCCGGCGTACGGACCCAAACAGAAAGACGTCCTGTTTCAAATGCTGCAAAACGAGGAACAGGAACGTATCAACGGATACCTGGTAAGTATAAACAATGCCACTATCGAAGGGCATACACCGGGCTTGGCGATTGTTGTCGATATGTACGAGGATATCCTGAATGTGGATGCCGCCTTCGGGATCTTTACGGAAGCAAAAAAAAACCGCAGTATGGTGATCGGCCGGAGCGCAGTTGACGATATCAATATCGGAGCAATGATGCGAACTCTGGGAGGCGGCGGTCACCCGCGGGCCGGGTCGGCCATGATTAAATCTTCCGCTCCGGAAATGTTGCGGGAGTGGATCGTCGAACTGATACAAGGCAACCAGCATGCCTCGGTAGTCGTGAGTGACCTCATGACGTCTCCGGTCATCACCGTCCAACATGATGTGCCCATGAAAGACGTGGCGCTCATGCTTCGGGACAAGGGGTGCACCGGCTTTCCGGTGGTGGAAGGAGAAAAGATCGCCGGTATTATTTCAAGAAGGGATTTCGGAAGGGTGTCCAAGCCCGCCCATTTGGAAGCTCCGGTCAGGACGTATATGTCCCGCTCGGTTGTCAACATTGGCCCGGGGTGCAGCGTGGGCAAGGCCGCCCGGCTCTTGGTCAAGAACGACATCGGTCGGTTGCCGGTGGTTGAGAATGGAAAGCTTGTGGGCATCATAACCCGGTCGGACGCCATTCGGTACTACTACGACTTTTTTCCTGAATAACCAGTCAAGCAATACCCTTCTCGTGACCCGTCCGAGCTAAGGGATCCGCGTGGCGCTTGGTGCTAACCCCCCTGATTCTATGTTGTTACCTTTTCTATAGTTTCTTGGCGATGACAGCGAATTCGTTCGCTGCCGAGCCAAATGGTGTGCCTGCAACATCGGAATAGAACTCCTCGACAGTTAACCCACACTCCGCAAACTCTCTCTCTATCGCGTCTGGGCTGAAATACTGCAACCAGTTATAGACGGTTCGTGTGCGACCGGCTTCGATAAGCGTATATTTGTCAAGAACCACCTTTTCTTTCTCGTACTTAAAGGTATTCAGAAATCCG
>JAFDKH010000255.1 GCA_019307065.1 Deltaproteobacteria bacterium | reverse complement strand
AGGCACCTCCTCCTCCAGGGAGTCGGGGGAGCACACGTCCGCTTTGATCTGCAGACGCATGACGGCCGAGTCGGGATCCAGTTCGATGTAAAGATTGGCATCCGTACATCCGGAAAACAGGAGCGCAACGACGATGGCTGCAATTTTAATCCAATCGATCCAGTGGCAGCTGCCACTGCAGACATCCTGCTGTTGTGGGCAACCCTCGGGGTTGCAGTTGACGGTCCGGGTCTCGCCCGGGTCGCAATCGACCGATTCGTTTGGTACGCACTCGCCGGTCAGGTACCAGTTGCAGCCGATGCAGGTGTAGGTCCCGGTGCCCGAGCCGCACATGTGGTTGCAGGATCTTGATTCGGTCGAGCCGGCGACGCAGGAGTTTGACCGGGGCTGGCATTCGTTGGTGTTCCAGCCGCAGTCCTCGTCGCAGTCGACCGTCATGGTGCCGCAGCGTCCGTCTGAAGTCGTGCAACCCTGGGAGTACGAGTCGCCGGCCTCGCACTCCGGGCAGTCTTGCCTGCCGGTGATCTGCTGATCCCAGCTCAACCCGTTGTCCCGGCAAGTCTTGACGATCGAGTAGGTAATGTCGCAGCCGCAGTCTTTCTCCTCGATTTCCTGTGCACCCGGTACGCAGCTGGAGGTTTGGGCGGTGCAGGGGCTCCAGTCCTGGGGCCACTCGCAATCCTGGGTGCACTGGCGGGTGCTCAGTCCGCCCTCGCCCGAGTCGAGGGTGCAGTATTCGGACCCCTGTTGACCGGGGTAGCACTCGATCGGGGGACAGTCGGACAGATAGGTGAAGTTCATCTTGGTGCCGATGGCCGGCAGGCAATCGGTGGCTTCTTGAGTGAGCACGCATTCGTGCTGCAACTCGCGTTTGCCACAGCGGGGGTGGTTGTAGACGCAGTTGACCATCTCGGTGTGTACGCCCGGTTCGCAACCGATGCACTGATCGCTCATGACCCACTCGCAGTCGGTACTG
This sequence comes from Deltaproteobacteria bacterium, assembly GCA_019307065.1. GTDB lineage: Bacteria > Myxococcota > B64-G9 > B64-G9 > B64-G9 > JAFDKH01. Next base: position 5,808 of record JAFDKH010000255.1, on the reverse strand, counting down.
CAGTACATGTTGTTGCCCCAGCCATCCCGGCAGTTCTTGCCGAAGCAGGGTATCTGCTCGCTGGCGCCGGGGAAGCAAGAGCCTTGCTCGCGGCAGTCAGGCCGGTTCCAGAAGCAGCCGTCGCACTCGAGGATTTGCAGACCGCACTGGCCACAGGGCACGATCAGTCTGGCATCCCGCTCGCACTCACTGGGTTGGACTTCGCAACCTTCGACGTACTGCCAGTTGCAATCTTCGGCGCACTCCCACTTCTCTCCAACGCAGGTGGAAGGCCCGCAGCCGGTGCTCTCCGGACACGCGTCGCAGCGCCGGTACATGATGTCGCCGGGCATGCATTCTCCCTTGTTCACGCAGATGCCCGAAGCATCCAGTTGGCCGCAGAAGCCGCAGGGGACCGGTGCGGGATCGTCACAGGCATCGCAGGCTCCCTGGCGCCAGACACCGTCTTCGCCGCAGATATCGAGCCGGACGATGCCGCATCCGCAGCCGCTTTCCCGGGTGGTGCCGGGTTCGCAGATCCTGCAGCGAAGCTTTCCCGCGATGCAGGCCTGGATTCCCTGTTCACCGTCTGGGGTTTCGCAGGCGATTCCGTCGAAGCCCTCGTCGGTCTCACCGTCATCGTCGTTGTCTCTTCCGTCGCAGACTTCCTCCTTGGGGTCGGTCGCCTCGTTTGGATTATCAGCGGGATCGTCTTGCGGGTCCTGGGTATCCTCCTCGTCCCACGGATCCAGACTGTGGTCGTTTTCGGATTTGCTCTGGGAGTCGAAGGTGGACGAGCAAGCAACTATCATTACGGCTGAACCGAAAACCAACAATATCGCGAAAACACAAATGTTTTTTTTCATATCACTTTTCCTCCTCGATCCTGTTAATAAGCAATAATTGATCCAATGATTGGTCTTCATGTATCTGTTTGGTATGTTTTGATTTTCTGTGAGAGAGCGATCTGCGTGGGCGTAGAAGTGAAACCTACAAGTTTCAGTAAGCCTAGGAGTTGTCGCATATTCTAAGAAGGTTTTTTGTAGAGAATGGCTTAGAGGGCTGAAAAATATAGGAATAACTACAGAATCAAAGTGAAACCCAAATGCTTCAGCTACCTAGAAAAACACTGCTATCGATACCAATGACGGGCGTCCAGCTTGAAGGCTACCCGGATCTGGCATAGCATAACAACTATGACTGCACGCTCGATCATGAATTTCTATGCCCTGGTTAGTCTCACTTTCGTCCTCATTTGGCCCCAGGCGGCTTTGGCCAATAGTTTTGACGGATTAGAAGTATTGGTAGTGGGCATGGTCGTGGGTATTCCTTATGCTATTGTTCTACTTGTTTTAGGCATCATCGGAATCGTCTTTATATCCAAAAATACACGCCGACCCGGATACGCAAAGTTTCTTCTGATTGGCCCCCCGATCATATCGGGGATCTACTTGTTGATTTTTTCTTTCCAGGGCTTCGACTATTTTGTCGCCCACCTGGTGTTCTCTGCGCCCGCTTTTTTACTCACATTTGGAGTTGCGATTATCGGTCATATCCTTAAAAAGAAATCATCTTCGATTGATACAGTTTCAAAAGGTGCAGCTGAACTAGCCGAAAAATCCTGAAGAACATCTCAACTCTTAAAAAATCATGAATTGACCTGAAAGTTGCGCGGGCCTAGTATGGGTCCGGAAAGGGAGAGTCGAAATGCGGGTGTTGTTTTGGTACTGTCAACGGCTGACATGGAATCCGACCAAGAAAGTGCTTGACGACGTGGAAGACGGTTCGGCTGGTAAAGTGATGGATGCTGTAGTGGCGTTTGTTCACGTTGAACCAGATGATAACGATAAGTCGGCAAAGGTTGAAACCAAGCTGGTAAAAAACATCAAGTGGCTGGCAGGTAAATGGGACACCAAGAGCGTGCTACTGCATACCTTCAGTTACTTGGCCGAAGAAAAGGCCGACCCGGTTTTTTCCCGCGAACTGCTTAGCCGGGTGAGAAAGCGAATAGAAGACGTGGGTTACCAGGTAGATGAAACTCCCTATGGTCACTTCAACGATCTCGAGTTAGCGGCACCCGGTCATCCACTAGCACGTATCTTCAAGCAGTTCTAGAAACCCTAAAGAAACCGCCAAGGCCCGGAAAAGAAAGGGCTGATGACTACTGACCAATACCTGATGCCTACGAACACCATCGAAGCTACTCATCCACTTGTTACGGCCACGGCAAAGGAACTTACCCAAGGATTGAATACTGATATCGAGAAAGCGACGCGACTTTTCTACTTTGTTCGGGACGAAATCCGCTACAACATTTACATGATCTCCATGTTCGAAGAAGACTTCCGAGCATCGTTCATCATGGAGGCGAAGAAGGGTTACTGTGTCCAGAAAGCGGTGCTGCTGTGCGCCCTTGGTCGTGCAGCTGGTATACCTACTCGGCTTGCCTTCGCGAAGATCCTGAACAAGCGTGTACCTGAAAAGCTCTACAAAAGAGTTAAAACAAATATTTTTCCTGCGCATGGTTACAACCAGTTACTATTGGAGGGCCGCTGGATCAGCGCCGCAGCGACCTTCGATAAAGAACTCTGTGAGATGACAGGTGTACCTACCGTGGAGTTCGATGGTAGAAATGATGTGTTGCTGCCGAATTTAGCGCTGGATGGCGGGCCGTACATCGAGTACATCAAACGTTTCGGACCCGAAACGGACTTACCGCTTAACTGGATAGTGGGGCGGACATCGGAAATCTGGGGCGATGATAAGCGCGCCTGGCTTAGGCCGAAAGATGAGAATAATGTTCTTGATAGAGGGATTGGAAGAGCGGAGTAAATGCGTTAGCCCCATCGTCAAAATCGGTTAAATCACAGGCTGGGCCTGACGGGTCTGGCGGTATCTTGATCGTTCTGGTGTTGCTCGGGTTGGCTGGGCTGAGTCTGAGATCCTAGGGCTTGTTGATCCCGAGATGAATTGTCTATCGCCTGCATCCATGTCTCGGGTCGCGGCGCGTCTTTCAGGGCGTCTTGGAATATGTCGGCCTTTTTATAATAGCTCTTGAACCTGATGAACAGCAGAATGTCATTCAGGATATCGATCGTGAAGTTGGGCCGCCTGATCATGACCGGCATGAGTTTTCCAAGTGGCTCGATCAGCTCGAGGGCAGCTTGTGGGTGAAGTGCACAGTAGCTCAAGATCGCCAAGCCCATCCGATAGTGCTTCAACCGAATAGCCCAGTTGTTCGTCCCGTTGGGGGCGACACCCCTGGTGCGGAACATCCTAAACTTCTCTGCAACGCGCCGCACGAAGATTTCTGTATTGAATAACTGGGTCGTCATCCAGCGGTAGCCTGCCAGGAGATCTTCGCTGCTCATGCGTTTGGGAATGACGTTGGTTACGAAGAGATCCTCAGACACGAATTCGCCGTCGATTCTTCCTTCGCGTTCGAGGCGTTTGCGTAGCGGGGTTCCGCTGGGGGCCATCAGCAGGTACACGGGACAAACCGGGATGTGAAGCTCATCAGTATAGTCCACATGCGAACTGAAGATGTCGGGACCGTCCTCGTCAAATCCGACAATCAGGCCGGACATGACATTGATACCGTACGAATGAAGCTTGGCGATGTCGGCCGGAATATCAGTCCGAAGGTTATGAAGCTTATTGGCGCCTTTCAGTGCATCTTTGCTGGAACTTTCGATTCCGATGTAGGCAAATACCAGGCCGGCGCTTACCATTAATTCACAAAGTTCATCATCGCGGGCGACATCGATAGATACCTGGGCGGCCAGCTGAAAAAGCGGGTCTTTGTCTTTTCGCCACTCGGCGATTCGGCGCAAGACCTCTTTGGCATAATTTCTCGCGGCGGTGAAGTTGTCGTCGCCGATTAAGAGGGACGGGAAACCCAATTGGTATACCTGGTCGATTTCCTGCATGACAACCTCGATCGGCTTGGTCCGCATCTTGTTGCCGGACAGCACGATCGAGTCACAGAACTCGCACTTGTAGGGACAACCCCGCGAGGTCTGTACGATCGCCGTCAAATAATTTTGGCTCGAGCACAGATCATAGCGGGCCACCGGGGTGTGCTCCAGGCTGACCCGCTCGGTCTCCAGGTAGAGGGGTTGATGTTTCTTTTTCAACCAATCGCCTAAGAAACGGGGCCAGGTCAGCTCGGCGTCTCCGACAAAGACGACATCATAGGGTTGCTGCTGACGGATCGATTCGTGGTGCTGTGTGGCGTGCGGGCCGCCCAGAACCACGAACTTTCCCTGCTCTTTCAGCGAGCGACAGATCTCATGAGCACGATGGCGGCTGGGGTCGAAGCAGGTCAGCCCGTAGATATCGGCCTCGAGTCCGGAATCTTCCAGATTCACCCCGAGGCATTCATCGAATATCTCGACCGTGAAGTCATCCGAGGGTGTCAACCCGGCAATGGTTAACAGCGACAGGCTGGGGAAGAGCGCGGCTTTCCCCAGTGCCTTGTTGGCAATCGAGCTGTTTAAGAAATCAGCTTGATCTTTAGGTTTGATCAACAAGATTTTGTATTTATTCATGGTCGACTTTCCCTTCTACATGGAAAGAAATAAAACTAGGGGCCTGGTTTTCTCGGTCAGGGCTGGAACCAGATCGATTGCTGGTCGTTCAGGGCTGCTTGCGGGTCCCATTGACACTTGATTTGCGCGGTCAACTGGCCGGCCGCTTCATCGGTGGCGCTGAAATCGTAGTTTCCACCGCCGGCGCTTGTCAGTGACGACAGCGTCAGAACCGTCGGATCGGCGGTGCAATAACGGGCCCCGCTTACAATCACTCCGTACAGGCCGACTGTCTGCGTAGATTCTATGTCGAAACGGATTCCCAGGTTGGCATTGTTGTTGACCGCCGGATCCAGGTTCGAAAGATCGACGCATACCTCGCGACACTCGTCGAGGGTGCCGATAGATCCAGTCTGGGTCCAGGCAGCTACGTATCCCGACCCCGAGTCGTATTGAAGCGTTATTGAGTCGCTTGCCTGGGAAGCTGCGCCCCCGATTCGGAAGCAAACCGTCAGTTCGCCGTCTGCAGAGCTGGCGTCCAGGCTGGTTTCCATCGTGAATGCGGTCCCCTCGCCGAAAAGACCTGGCTGCCAGGCGGCGTTGTTGGTACAGCCGGTAAAATCACAGGTATTCGAGCCGCCCGAGAAAGTCCAGTTGCTGGTGTCACAGGTCATACCGCCGAAATTGTCGTCGAGAAGCGTGACGGTGTCTGCCGCGCACCCACCCGACCAGCCCTTGACTTCGATGTTGTCTAAAAACACGGATTCGGTGTCGGCATCTGACTGCATGACGAAAGTGAGGGTGACCGCAGAGTTGTCGTCGGCCCAACCGGGCAGATTTACGCAGTGCCGGTAGAAGAATCCGTCCAGGCCGCCGAATGTTCCGCCGAGCCTGCACTCAAGCCAATCCGGACCATTGCTCGCATCCTCGGCGGAAATTAGCAGCCCGGAATTGTTGCCGGCCAGATCCTCGGCCCTGTCGAAGCAGACCCAGTTATCGGTCAGACCGCTGAGGTTGAAGGTCTTGAACAGCCTCCACTGCCTTTCCCCGCTAGTGCAATTTGTAATTTTGTTGGTCACCAGAACGGGCGACCCGAAGGTGGTTGTCTCGCAGATGGTGGCGAAATCGTCACAACACGCTCGGGTCGGGGGCGAGCCCGGGCCGCAGACGTCGATATTTGTTCGACAGGCATTCGGTGCGGCCGGTACCAGCGACCATCCATCCGGGTCGCAAACCCCGGACCCATCGTCGAAGTCGGAGAAATCCACCCGAGTGACGCCCACATCGGCGCCGCAAGAAA
>JAFDKH010000461.1 GCA_019307065.1 Deltaproteobacteria bacterium | reverse complement strand
AACGAGAGAATATCGAAGAAGCTGTTGCGATTGCGCGGCGTTCTGATGTCGTGATTCTTGTACTCGGCGGTAATGAACTCACGACCAAGGAAAATGAGGACCGTGATTCCCTTGCCCTTGTCGGCAAACAGCAGGAATTGGTTGAAGCGGTCTACGCAACCGGAACTCCTGTTGTCGTTTTTCTATTGCATGGCCGGCCACTTTCGATACCGTGGATCAAAGAAAACGTGCCTGCAATTCTTGACGGCTGGTATTTGGGACAGGAAGCCGGAAACGCTGCTGCCGATGTACTGTTCGGCGAAGTTAATCCGGGCGGCAAACTCCCGATGACCACCCCCAGAAATGTCGGACAGACACCGATCTATTACAATGCAATGCCGACAGTTTGAAGGTGGCCCGTACATCTTCAACTTCCGGTACAGCCAGTGTCACTATAACAAATACAGGGGACGTGGCCGGTGATGAGGTCGTGCAGTTGTATGTCAAAGACGAATACGCTTCAGTCGCTCGACCGGCAATAGAGCTTAAACGGTTCCAACGCATATCTCTGAAAGCCGGCGAGAAAAAGACTGTAACCTTTGATCTTCAAAAAGATGCATTTGCATTTTACGATGAGACAACGAACGACTGGGTTGTGGAACCGGGCGCATTTGACATTATGGCAGGAAGTTCTTCCTCGGATATTAGAGTGTCTGAAAAGTTGGAGTTATAGAAACAATGTTGTCGCGGACTCGACTGAGATAGCTATATATCCACCTGCGATGGTTGCAGGCGTGTTCATGCGGAGTAATAATCATGGCTAAAATAAAAGTTACGGTTGAAAGAATCGACGGCTACTGCAACTTGCCCGTGCAAGTGGGTGACTACTTTTTTGTGGAGGGTTCCCGTCTGCACATCCCCGACGGCAAATTCATATGCACCTGGGCCCTGCAAAGTATGATGCCCATTTTCCCCATCCTGGCCGAGCGTGACAAACTGGACGATACCCACTGGATAAAAACCGTTGAGACTTTCTCCTGCCCCGACCCCAAAGGACTCGTTCAATATCGACTCGAGTTGGTTGAATAGAGGTATTCCGGGGTGATCAAAGTAGATATAAGTAAATGCACCGGCTGCCGACGTTGTGAAACCGCCTGCGCCTTTTTTCATACAGGCAGAATCAACAACCGCCAGGCTCGCATAAAGGTCACAAATCTGTATGAAACCGGCATCGACGGCCCAACCGTCTGTCAGCAGTGCCGGCAGCGCTACTGTATGAATTGTCCCGTGGGGGCGTTGACTCTCGGGTCCGAAGGTCAGGTGATTGTTTCTCCGACTGTCTGTCAGCTCTGCTCCGCCTGCGAAAAGGCTTGTCCCATCGGCGCCATTGAATTATTCGACGGCTTTGTTTATGTCTGCGACCTGTGCGGAGGAAATCCCAAATGCGTTTCGGCCTGTACGGAAGGAGCTATAACCTACGAACCGCAGTCTTCCGAAACAGTATCTCTCGAAAACATCAAAAAACAAACCGCCAAAATGAACCCCAGCCAAAAACGGCAGCTTTATATCGCTAAACTCGGCGCTGAAGTCAGAAACAAATGGAGCAAACGGAATGCTTGAATATGGCTACGGCTCCAGAATACTCCAGATAGATCTGACCCACCGCCGGTTCCACATCGAAGATCTTGATCCCGCTTGGATCAAAGACGTTATCGGGGGCCGACCCGCTAACACAAAAAGACTCGCGGAGGAGTTGGACCCGACCTGCGACCCTCTCGGGCCGGATAATATGCTGATTTTCGGGGTTGGTCCTCTCACCGGCTCTTTACTGCCAGCCTCGGCCTATTACACGGTTACTGCCAAGTCGCCTCTGACCGGCATCCTGGGTGATTCCGCCGCGGGAGGCCAGTTCGCCGCCGAGATGAAACTTACTGGTTTCGACCAGATCATAATCACCGGAAAAGCCGACAAACTGATTTATCTGATGGTGACCGATTCAGCAGTGCAATTTGTCGAGTGCCCGCAACTGTCCGGCCAAAACATCGTCTCGACCACCGCCGCTATCCGCGCCGATCAACATGATTACGCCATCCAGGTTGCTGCCATCGGACCGGCCGGCGAACATGTCGTCCACTTCGCCACCATCGTCTCGAGCGGCAACCGCGTCAACGGCCGCACCGGCATGGGAGCCGTCATGGGTTCCAAAAATGTGAAGGCGTTAGCTCTTCGTGGCGGGCGATCTCTGCAAGTGGCCGATACCTTGGGCTTCCTGGACGAAGTCAAAAAGATCGAACAGAACATTCTTCAGCACAA
>JAFDKH010000088.1 GCA_019307065.1 Deltaproteobacteria bacterium | reverse complement strand
GCGTCAGCTGGAAAACGGCGACTGGCCGCCAGAGCCGTTAGTCGGAGTTTTCAACAAAACGTCTTTGATCAACTACGATAACTATCGCCGTTACTTTCCGACTTGGGCGCTAGCCGAATTCTACCGATATAGCTATGGTCGCCGTTCAGGGCGGCTGGAGACTTGTTGATTCAGGTTGAACGATGGTGATGGTTGCGGGCTCTTTTCTTTACTGATGGCATAGACGCGGTGATGGTCGCGAATACCACAGAATGAGACTTTACGACCGTTCCCGTTCGAACGCGGCAGGAAATCGTGGCAATAGGAGCCTTCGCTTGCACGCTGCTTGCTGGTCTGCCTGAAGCCAATGTACTGGTCGTGAGATAGTTCGATCCTGCCTTGCAGCCCGGCCGAGATTCCTATTTTGTCCCGCCACTTTGACGAGTCGGAGCCAATCCGGCCACTAAAGAATTCAGCACAGCTTCCGCTGCCGTATGAAAACAGGCCGACTCGTTTTCCCTCTACCCGGTCGACCTCCCTTTCCAGCAGTCCGGCCAGCGAGAGGTACAACGAGCCGGAATAGATATTGCCAAGCTCGACATTCGGCCAGAGACCGGGCTTGGTCCTGATCTCATACTCCCGACTCAAGGGCAATGCTTTGCAACCCTGACCATGAAGAAATTCACGTTCATATAGCAGTCTGAAGGCTTTATAGGCCATTTTTGGGAAAGGCACATGAAACAGTAAATAATCAAAGTCGTCCCAGCCCATTTTGGAATTTTCCTTGTAGGACGAATAGGTATGTTCCAGCGCCAGAAGGTAGCTATCTATCGAAGTACGCCCATCTACAACTGCTGCATCTCTGTAATGCGGTCTCCAGAAGTCCATCACTTCACGAGTAAAAACCGCTTCTGGCTGTGAATCGAGTATCAGGGCGTGTGGTTCATCGCTGACGAAGAAGGCCACCGCACCGGCTCCCTGAGTCGGTTCGCCGGATGACCCGACCAGGTATCGGGCGATGTCGGTTGTAATGACCAAAGCCCTGTTTCTATCTTGATTTGCGTGGACACTGCACCAGTCGGCCGCCATTCGCAAGGCCGCCGTTCCGCTATAACAAGCGTGCTTGGTGTCGAAAGTGCGGCAGTTGCCTGAAAGACCCAGTAGACCGTGTACATACGAAGCAATCGGTTTGGCTCCATCCACGCCGGACTCGGTTCCGACCATCAGCAGGCCGATCTTGGCGGGATCTACATCGCTTTTTTCCAGGAGGGCTCGACATGCCTCGACCGCCATCGTTACTGGATCTTCATCGGGCGCCAGTATGGCCATTCGCTTGACGCCCAGGCCAATATAGTACTTGTCCGGATCTACATTGTTTGCCCGGGCAAGTGTTCCTAAATCAACAAAGTGACGCGGAATATGTACGGCCATAGATTCGATACCAACTTCAATTTGCTTGCTCAAGCTCTTGTCCTCCGATTTTGTCGTAAAGTTGCTCGAGGACTCTATTCGCAAATATGATGCCAGCCGGCCCTTAAATCTCATTTTTCTCAAAACAGCAGTCGAGCTTGCGGCGACTAACCTCCCGAAATAAGGAGTCAACTTACAACACCCCGCCAGGCACGGCGGCTGATCGGAATATCTATTCATTTCTATCGGAAATAGCACCGATAAAAATGTGCATCTTCACACCTGCAGGCTAATTGCGTTCATTTACGCACGTCGTGTTTTACGAGGGAGGCTCTTCGTTTTTTGCAATAACTCTAACCAGCCAGGCGGCCAGCAAAAGAGACAGGCCGATTGAAAACAAGCAATCGGTCAGGTAGTGAGCCCCGGCCAAAATGCGCCCCCAGGCAACCGACAATCCGTAGGATAAAACCAAGATCCAGGCCACAATAGCGGCCTTGTAGCTGCAAGTGCGAGTGACGAAAAATGCGACTGCCAATGATACGCAAGCCATGCCCACATGCCCGGAGGGAAATGATTTGCCGGCCCCGGGGCCGGCCGGCACGTAGAACGGAGTAAAGCCTGAAAAATCAGCTCCCAGATCCCGAAAACGTACCCGCCCCCAGAAAAACTTGAGCGTCTGAGTGATCAAGAGCGGTTCGATTACAGCCAGGAGCACGACTGATAATGCCAGCGGCATCAGCGCTTTGAAGCGTGAATCGGGACGCCGGTGAGCAAGCACAATTGTGGTGACGCAAAAAACAACCAGTAACCAAGATGGCCACTCACCGCCCCAGGCCACGACTTTTCCGAATAGGAGTTTTGGGTTGGCTTGAGCCTGGGACCATTCCAAGTCCCAGCCGGACGCGATGAACATCGCCAACATCCAGATAACGAACCCGCTAATCCAGAAAATCCAGAAGGTCCGGCTTGAAACCGGGGTCTTGATCGAACTCAAAACTTACCTCGGACCGAACAGGCTCGTGCCGATGCGCACCATAGTGGCACCTTGTTCAATGGCAGTCTGGTAGGAATCGCTCATGCCCATAGATAGATGGCGCATATTCACACCGGCTATTTTAGCTTCAGTCAGTCGGTCGAACAAGCGCCTGGTCAGCTCGAAGCAAGGACGACAAACTTCGGGTTCGGGGCTGAACAAACCCATGGTCATCAGGCCCTCGATCCGAAGATTTTCGAGTTGTGAAAGATAACGAACCAGTTCTTCGACATCGTCCGGCGCCGCACCACTCTTATTGTCTTCTTGGGCGCTATTGACCTCAACGAAGATCGGCATGACTTTGCCGATTTGGGCACAAGCTTTTGAGAGGGCTTCGCCCAATCGCCGGCTGTCGACAGTTTCGATTAAATCGAACAGACCGGCTGCTTTTTTGACTTTGTTACGTTGCAGGTGGCCGATGCAATGCCAGTGCACACTCTTATCGGCAACGGCCGCGATGCTTTGCTCTGCTTCTTGAATATAGTTATGGCCGATGATGGTGACTCCGCCTTCGATAGCCGCTTTAAGTTGCTGCGGGGTTCGTGTTTTGCCGGCGGCTACCAGGCTGACATGCTTGGGCAGGCTGTTCATTATTTCTCGGCAATTGAGCCGAATGTCTTCGAGATTCATGCTGGCGACCATGCTAACTCCGGTGACCGGCTTGTGCAATCATTGAAATGGTGTGCTAATATCAGGCCATGAAAAAGCCACTCTGTGCAATTATTGTGTGTGGTCTGCTGGGTGCCTTATGCGGGCTGGCTGCTGCCGCAAAAAGTGAAAAAATAATCAAGATCAACATGACCGTTGGGGAACAACGTATTTTCACAGTCAAAGGCGTCACCAAGCTGACCGCCTCGGGCACCAAGGCAGCCGATGTCAAGGTAGTCGGCAAGGACCAGTTTGTGATCTATGCCCTGAAAGAAGGCCGGGCCACATTTGGAGTGTTGCGCAAAGGCAAGCCGCCGCAGAATTGGCAGGTAACGGTCCGCGGCCGGAGTGTTGCTGAATTCAAGGTGTCCTGCGCCGAATTAATGGGTTCACCCTGCACTGATTTGAAAGTACACAGTGCCTCGGGCAAGGTCGTGCTGAGTGGGCAGGCCAACGATCTGGAGACCTATCACAAGGTCCGTAAGCTCAAAAAAGCGTTTCCCGACGTGGTCTTCTTGGTCGATGTGAATCCCCGGGTGCTTGACGCCCTGGTTGAGGTAATCAACGAGGAGTTGAAGCGCAACGGGCTCAAAAACGCCCAGGTAAACCGGGTTGCCGAGAAATTGATAATCGAAGGTACCGTCGCCGACGAATCCGAAAAACGCAAGGCACAAATTATCGTGGATGCCATATACGATGCGGCTCTGGGCAAGGAATAATGGAAGAACATCGAGTGCGAACGGATGACGGTTGGTTAATTCATCTCAGACGATTCAATAACGGAAAAGAACCGGTTTTGTTCGTTCACGGAATGGGGGCCAATAGCGCCAACTTCCAGTTGAACGAACGTTATTGCATGGCCCGTCTGGTTTCCCAAAAGGGCTACGACTCGTGGATAATTGAATTGCGTGGGCGAGGGTTGAGCCAACACTCCGGCCAGGGACGCAACGATTGGAATTTCGAAGATTTCCTTCACCGGGACATCCGGACCACGATAAATTTCATCAAAGCTAAAACAAAACAGCCGCTTCATTGGGTCGGGCACAGCATGGGTGGGATTCTCGGTATCGCCTACGCCCAATGCTATAAGCCCGAAGATTTAGCCTCGCTGGTCTTGTTCGGCACACCCTTGGCTTTCGACCATTCACAGTGGATGTTGAAGATCTGGGGCACCCTGGCTCAGGTCCATCGTTTCTTGCCCACTATGGACCAGGAGGCCTGGGGCCGCCGGATGCTGCCGATCATGAAGAACAATCGCAAGTCGCTAAAGTTTTTTCTAAGATATCTGGCCAACCCCGACAATATCGACATGGATACTGTCATGGACATCTTTGCTAAAATGGTGACCAACGAGTCGTCGAGTATTACTCTGCAGTTCTCCGACTGGGTCCGCTCTGGTCAGATTCGCTCGCTGGACAAGAAATACTCGTATACCGACAATCTGGCCCAGGTGCAGGTCCCGGCGCTTTTTATCAGCGGGGTAACCGATCTGATGGCGCCTTCCAGGGGAATCTCGAAACACATCGGTCGCCTGGGTTCTAAAAAAGTCGAGCAGATAATTCTGTCAAAGAAGAACGGGTTTGTGACCGACTATGGCCACGGTGACCTGGTAATGGGCAAGCGCTCCCCCGAAGAAGTCTATCCGCTGGTCAGTGATTGGTTTCGAAACGTCGGCGATTGACGGCCTTCAGGAATATCTGACTCGGTATCGGTCTTGATCTTCACTGGCCTGGGGCGGCTGGCTGTAGTGCTATCGTCAGTTTACTGCGGCTTGCTGCTCTCCAACCATGTTTAGGAAGTCCTGCTCGTTGATGATGGCGATTCGGGCGCCGGCATCAATCATTGCTTCGGCTTTTAGTTGCTTGGGTTTCTTTTCCCCTTTGCCGTAAATAGGGGAGTTCTCGTTGCCAACCACCAGGTAATCGAGGTCTTTACTGACCCCGGACGGACAACGCCCGCCAAGCGAAGTTACCAGCAAACGGGCCTGTTCGCGGGTCATTGTCATCAGTTTGCCTACGAAAAGAAAACTGGTACCATCAGGAATCAAAATCATACAACACCTCCCAATAGAAAATTGTACAGCAAACGGCTATTTTTCGTCAATGGGGGGAGCTTGTGAGAGTTGGCTGGACTCAACAATCTTAGCCGATTCAAGGTCTTATATTCCGCTTGATTTGCATCCGGCGGCTGGTTAAGCTGTTTTATCAATTTTCTGTGGCCATGAATCAAAAACCACAGACTATAACCTGTACTCGAGCGACTGGTTGGATAAATGTGTGGAATTTCGGGATTTCTATCCATTGACAGCTTGAACCCCGCGCAGGTCGAAGCGGTCGAGCGGATCAGCCGACAGATGTCCCATCGCGGGCCTGATGAAAGCGGTTTGCGGGTTGAAGGGCCGATGGTACTTGGGCATCGACGCCTTTCGATAATTGATTTGAGTCCCGAGGCCGCCCAGCCGATGTCCAACGAAGACGACAGTATCATGCTGGTAATCAATGGCGAGATCTACAACTTCGCCGAACTGCGTAAAGATTTGGAGCTTCGCGGACATAGTTTCCGTACCAATTCTGATTCTGAAGTAGCCATTCATTTATACGAAGAGCGCGGAGTGGATTTTTTAGATGAATTGCGCGGCATGTTCGCCCTGGCCTTATGGGATGCGAATACAAAACGCCTGGTGCTGGCCCGGGATCGTTTCGGACAAAAACCGATTTTTTATCATGTCGGTCCCCAGGGCCTCGTCTTTGCTTCAGAACTGCAAGCCCTGGTGGCCTCGGGGATGTTTCCTCGCGAACCCGACTTCGATGCTATCGACGCATATCTGGCCCTGCAATACGTACCATCCCCATTAAGTGCCTATCGGAATGTATACAAACTTCCGCCGGGGCATCGCATGGTCTGTAGCCCGGGTAACTTTCCCGATCCCGAGCCGTATTTCCAATTACGCTTCGATCAGTTGGATGGTCGCAAGCAAGACGACTTGATTAGTGAATTGCGCAGTCGCTTGGAAGAGGCTGTCCGGATTCGACTGGTTTCGGACGTGCCCCTGGGAGCCTTTTTGTCGGGTGGGATCGACTCGTCTCTTATTGTTGCCCTAATGGCCCGGGCATCGAATTTGCCGGTCAAGACCTTTTCAATTGGTTTTCCGAGCAAGGACCACAGCGAGTTGGGTTATGCCCGTCAAGTGGCCGAGTTCTACCAGACTGAACACCATGAAATGATTGTCGAACCGGACATGGTCTCAGTCGTGCCGGATTTGGTCGAACACTACGGCGAACCTTATGGTGACACTTCGGCAGTCCCGACTTGGTACCTGTCCAAGTTCACCCGCCAAAGCGTTACGGTCGCCTTGAGCGGAGATGCCGGCGACGAAGCTTTTGCCGGATACAATCGCTATCGCTATGCCAAGCTTGCCCGCCTGTTGCGTAGCTTGCCCGGCCGGATCCCCAATTTACTGGCTGAGACACTCGGCCGGATACCCATTCCGGCCCTCCAGCCGGTACGTGATTTCGGGCGCCGGTTAATGCAGCCCGAGGTTGTGCGCTATCTCGGACTGGTGGCCCATTTTCCGTGGGATGATCGAAAAAAGCTGTATTCAGAGTCGATGGCAGAGAAGTTCAATCGAGATTTCATTGCCGAGCATTTTTCAGCCATCCTGGATGCCAGTACTGCTCAGGACGCTGTCGGTCGCTTGCTTGACTTGGACATTCAGACATATTTGCCCGACGACATTCTAGTGAAAGTGGATATCGCTTCGATGGCCCACAGCCTCGAGGCTAGATGTCCGCTGCTTGATCATCACTTGATGTCCTTTGTGGCCAGCATTCCGTCCAAACTGAAGATGCGCGGGTTTTCGAGCAAGTATTTACTGCGTCAAGCGGTCCGCGATCTTCTTCCGCCCATAATTTTGAAACGACGCAAGCAGGGCTTTGCCCTGCCGATCGATCGCTGGATGCGCCAGGACCTGGCCGCTATGTCACATGACGTCTTGCAAGACAGCACAGCCAGGCAGCGTGGCTTGTTCAAGCCGGCTGCGGTTGAAAAACTGCTCAACGATCATAAAAGAGGAGAGTCTCGCGGTCTGCAAATCTGGAACTTACTAATGCTGGAACAGTGGTTTCGCAGGTTTATCGACGGGAGCTCGTCGTGACCAGGAAGAAGATCAAGGTCTTTTACTTGATTAACTCCATGGCTTTAGGTGGTGCCGAACGGCAAATGGCCGAGTTGGTCAGACGTCTTCCGAAAGATCGATTCGAGGCAGTACTTTGTTCATTGGGCCCGGAGAACGGGTATCCCAACCTGCTGCCCGCCGGCCAGCCGCGCTATGTAGCCGAGGGCCGATTGAGTCTTGGGCTTTTCAAGCAAGTCCGGGGCTGGATTGAGCAAGAAAATCCCGACATCGTGCACAGTTTCATGGAATATGCGAGCCTGTTCAATCGCCTGGTTTCACCCGGGCCATCCAATCCAATCGTGATTACCTCGGTTCGCAGCCGGATGATGCATCCCAAGTACCGGCTGATCGAGGCCTGGCTGGCCCGTAGATGTGACATGATCGTGGTCAACAGTGTCGGAACTCGTGATGAGCTGATCAAGTGGCAGCGGGTGCCGGCCGACAAGGTGAGGGTTATTCCCAACATTGTGGCATTCGAGAGATTCGGGCCGCGGGACGAAGAGACCCGCACCAGGTTGCGTGAAGAGCTCAATCTTTGCGGGCCTACTTTTTTGTTGCCTGGTCGGATCAGTCTCAGCAAGCATCAATTTGGATTGGCCGCAGCAGTCGGGCGACTCAAAAAACGCGGGCTACTTCCCGATAATACCACTTTTCTCCTGGCCGGTCGGGTATATGCCTCTTCGGTTGAACGAGTTCTTCCGGCCTGGCTGGGCTATACCGGCACGCAGGATACCTTCCGTTATTTGGGCAAGGTAAAACAGATGGCGGATCTGTATTCAGCCGTCGATTGGGTTGTGCTTCCGTCTCTTTGGGAAGGCCTGCCCAATGTCGCCCTCGAGGCCCATGCCTGTGAACGGCCCTTACTGGTCAGCCATGCGGCCAACCTTGATCGGATTGTTAAAGACTGCGTAACCGGGTTCGAGTTTCGCTCGGGCTGGGTGCAACCGATGGCCGCGGCGATCAAACGGGCCCTCGAAACTGACCGCCCGCGGGCTTTGGAAATGGGAAGGTTGGGGCGCCAGCGAGTGCTTAGCATGTTCGACCCAGAGCACGCCTTAGAACAAGTAACGAAGCTGTATGACGAGTTACTCATGCGTCGACGCCGAGGATGAGCCAAGTGGCCTCGGAACAATCGAAAGATCTAGGCAAGGCCATCCGGGGTTCCGGAACCAACTATCTGGCAGCTTTGCTTCAACTGGGTATTTTCGTTTTTCACACACTGGCAGCCCGCATGTTAGGAAAGTTGGCCTATGGCGCATATATTTTCGCCTGGTCAATAATCGAAATTGCCAACAAACTAGCCGTGGCCGGACTGGATAAAGGCATCATGCGCAGTGTGGCTACCGCCCGTGCCAACCACGATCGCCAGGCAGAGCTGCGTGCCTTGGCGACTGCATTACGGATGGTGGGCCTGGTGTCTTGTACAGTATTGGCCCTGGTTCTGCTCCTGGCCGGCCCGATTGCAGACTTGAGAGAAGTTGCCGAGTATGCCCCGGCGCTTAGAGCACTTGCCCCGCTAGTCGTCTTGTGGAGCGTGATGATGGTGCTGATTAATGCCACCATGGCTACCAGAACCATGCGCTACAACTTGCTGGTGCGCGGGATCGCCGATCCCCTGTTGATGATCAGCGCAATTTTAGCTTATGCAGTTCTTTGGGACTCGGGAGGTGGTGTTGCGATTGCGCTGGCGCACGTGACTGCCGCCTGCGCTACCATGTTATTGGCCTTCAGGGCTTTTGGTAAACTGTTCGACTCCCGGCGAATATTCAAAGGTATGTTTCGCAAAAAGACTGATTCCGATCTGATCCGTTTCAGCATTCCGGTCGGTTTGGCCGAACTGCTTAACCAGGCAATCTACCGGGTCGACGTAATAATGATTGGCATACTGCTGGGAGACCCGCTGCAGGTCGCCAACTACGGGGCTTGTATCCTGCTGTCGAATACAATTAGTTCAATTCGTTACGCTTTCGATCCGATCCTGAGTCCGGTTGTGGCCGAGACTGTTGTAACCAAAGACAATGCCCGACTCAGCTACAATCTGAAAATGATGGTCAGGTGGGTGACCTTGTTGGGGCTGCCTCTTTTTGTGGCAATGATAGTTTTTGGTGATGTTCTTTTGACCCTCTGGGGGCCGAGTTACAGCGAGGCATTTCCGGCCCTGATTATCTTGGCGATTGGACACCTGGTTAATGCGGTTTTGGGATTACACCAGTGGCCGATTGTCATGTCGGGCAGATCGAAGTTGGACCTGTTCAACAATGCTCTGGCCTTCGCGATAAATATCATTCTGAACATCGTCCTGATACCGATTTGGGGTTTGGCCGGGGCGGCGACTGCCACTTTAGTGGGTAATATAGTGTTTCGCAGCCTGCAAGCCATCCAGGTCGGAATTATCTTTCGCATTCACGCGTTTTCGATTTACTGGCTGCGTATTTTAGTGGCCGTCGGCCTGGCGGTTGCGGTCCAGATTGGAATCCGCGTGTTGGTAGTCGGGCCGCCGGGTTTTATTGTGTTTTTGTTTGCCACTTTGATCGGGATGGTAGTCTATTTCTTCGTTTATCTGGCGCTGGGAGCAACGCCAGAAGATAAACAGATCGTGTCACGCATTATGGGGCGTTTCCGGAGAAAACAATGACCAGTCTGTCTGTTGATAATACAGGAGCAGGGCCTTGAACGACTGGACCGCAGTAATCATCGCTTGCGGACACGCCAAGATGGTTAAAGGTCGCCCGGCGCCCCTGTCTCGAATTGCCGGAATGACAGTTTTGGCCCGGACTATCAAATGTGTCCGCCATCTCAAGGCCCGGGCATGCCGTCTGGTATTGTCGGAAGAAGATTCTGAGACTCTGGGCAAAGAAGCCCAGGTGGCCTGGGGCAGTCAGGCGGGGCTTACGATCATCAAGTTAGGTAAAGCCTGTGCGCACACAGATGCTATTCGGGCAGCAAGTGATGACCGAGATCAACAGCTGGTTGTATTCTTTGCCGACACGGCTTTCTCGATCAACTTGCTCCAGGGACTGCTTAACGAAGGATTGCAGGATAGTGCCGGCTTGGCAGCCACAGGTGAGGCCGAACGGTTTCCCGGTCGGGAAGAGTTTCACAAAGCCTTGAACTCATCCGGGGATCGATTCGCCGGGCTGATTTTGCTTGATGCGCAAGTTGCCAAAGAACTGCCGCCGGGCAAAACTCTGCCGGATGAACTGAGCCGGATGGTTGCCCAGGGACAAGTCCGCTTGCGTTCGATGAACAACAGTTTCACCTGGCGCATCATGGAACCGGCCGATGTCTCCAGGGCCGAAAGCAGGCAGGTGCGTGCCTTGCGCCGTAACGGAGACGGGCTGATTAGTCGCTGGTTGAACAGGCCGGTTAGTTTGTTGCTTTCAAGATTCATATTTTGTCGGTTACCGTTGACCCCGAACCACATTACTTTCATAGCCGGATTGATCGGCTGGGCAGCCATTTTGCTGATGTTCCTATGGCCGGGGTACTGGTGGGTTTTGTTGGGCGCTTTTCTTTTTCACGTGTCGTCGGTGCTAGATGGTTGTGATGGTGAAGTCGCCCGGCTTCGTTTCCAGTTCAGCCGGTTTGGCGAATGGTTCGACAATGTTCTGGACGAGGTCAACAACTCATTGTTTATAGCCGGGATTGGAGTAGGCATTTGGCGCATGGGTGGAAATGATATCTATTTGTGGGCTTCTCTTTTTCACCTCGCGGCAGTAACCATATTAGATTCGGCGACCTTCTATCAACTGATTCGCTGGCGGGGGGGGACCGGAAACATTGAAAAGATGCGATATTTCTTTCAGGGTGAGGAGACCAAGCCGGTTGAAGACCCGACCGCCTATCCGTCTCGCCGCAGTCTGGCCGAATTTGCGATGCAACTAGTGCGGCGAGATTTCTACATATTTTTACTGCTGGTCTTGGCCTGCTTCGATCGGCTGTACATAGGTTTTTGGATATCGATCGGTGCAGCCGTTATTCTGTTTGTATTGGGAATTATTCAGTGGGGTTGGCAACTAAGTGGTGGGCCCGATAGGGTCAATTAGTGAAGAATAGCAAACTTAGTTCGTCAAACACATAAGGATAGATTAAATGAACACTCGAAAATTATGGCCAGGTATTGCTTTTGTGATGTTGATTGCCCTGCCGGATTTAGCTCTCGGAGCGAGCTCGGTCTCTTCTTTCGGTAAGGTCAAATCGGTTGGATTGGCTGACTTTCAACCGCACTTGAAAGATAACGAGTCATATTCTGAAGCCTGGGGTCACGGTGTCTGGACCGATGATGGTCGTTTCATGATCGGAGTAGACTTTGTTATCTCCAATCTCGGCATTGGTGATCATAATGGAGCGGTCAGTGTGCAGTATGTCGATGATGCCGGAAAGAAAACAAAGTGCAAAGTCGATTATGACGATGACGAATGGTCATGGAGCAAAGATCGTTTCGCTTTAAAATTTGGATCGAATACTGTTCAGGGCGACAAAGCTGGTTTACAGATCTCTGTACGCTGCAAGAACCTGAAAATTAATCTCAAGTATGAAAACGAAGTTGAGCCGGTAAAACCCGGAAGTGGTCAACTGCGTTTCGGAGAGAACGACGGTACCTACAATATGGTTTTTACGAGTCCGCGTGCCAAAGTCACCGGGACGGTCATTCAAGGAAATAAGAAAACTATGATTAGTGGCATCGGTTACGCTGATCACTCTTACATGGATATTGCTCCATATGATCAGGCCCGCCGCTGGTTTCGCTTCAAGTCAATAAAAAAAGACCTTTCGGTTATTTTCGCAGAGATGGAGACAACCGAAGAATATGGAAAGGTTACTCGTGGTTGGGCTATTTTAGCGGATTCAAACGGTAAAATCGTTGTGACTCCCAGAGTTAATTTTAGTTTAGACGGGTTCATAAAGGATACTCGATCGAGCGAAGGCTACAAGATCCCCCGGCGCGTCAGATTTGTGGCAGTTGAGGGAAGTACACATGTAACCGGCAGTATGGTGATGACCAAACTCAAAGAAACCCGCGATCCACTGGCGCAATTGGGCATGATCAAGCGCGCGATTGTCAAGCGTTACACCAAGCCCCGGGATTATTATATTAGTTCCAATGTTAAGCTGCGCATTCGAGCCAAGGACCAACAAGACAGGTTGTTGGAAGATGCGGGCACCTACCGATTCTACTACGTCAATCCATAGGCACCTATTTATACTCCCGAAATATCCTGGGATTGTGGTTGACTTCCCAGTGTAGGTGATAAAAAATGCCAAGCACCTTGTGTGTATGCTAGTTTACCCGAAGCAAGGATATGGAATTCTTATGAAATGGCGGGCTAATTAGAGCATGCCGGTGCGGCCGAAAAACAGGAGTTGGATCAAACTTGGCCTTCAGCTGCCTCTTATTTGCATTGTTTTACCCGTAATCTTTGGTTCGGGATTGGTCGGGGCACAGGAGGCTAAGACCCGAGTTGCTGTTTTAGTGGCTGCTCAGGATGTGTTCACCCTGAACGCCTCTGGACTTTTTGAGCATTTCGGGATGCAGCGCCTGATGCGCGAAGATAAATTCGAACTAGTTGATTCTGAACAGATTATTGGAAATACAGAACTGCCGGCCCAATCGGGGGAGTTCAAGGCCGCCATTTCCGAACTGAACAAGGGACTGATCAACTACGAAAATCTCGAGTTGGTCAAGGCGATTGGTGAACTGGCTTGTGCGATCGACTTGTTTGAGAAAGTACCGGCCGAAGTCGAGCGCGACTCTTTGCGAAACTATGTAACGGCCCTTACATATCTCGGAGCATCCTTAATTCTCAAGGGAGAACTTCAGCAAGGACAGGATTCCTTCAGTCGTCTGGTGGTTTACGATCGCCGGGCACAGCTTGACGAGTCAATATTTCCGCCTGCCATGATTCGTACATTCGAGACAGTTCGCAAGCATGTAATCAGTGGACCGCTTGGGTCATTGTCACTGTTTTCGAATCCCAGTCACGGCCGAGTTTATATTGACGGGGTCTTCAGAGGAATAACACCTTGTACAGTCGACAACTTGCCGGTTGGTAAGCATTTAGTAGTTGTGCGAAAAATGGGTTTCGAAACCTGGGGAGGGACCGCAAGGATCGAAAAGGACTCCCAGCGTGAAGAAAGATGCCGGCTGCTCGACCTACCAGGCGGTGAAGGGTTGATTCGGGATATCTCTCGGTTTGCGTCACAGATGCAGGCCGGTGTTCGCTTGTCCAAAGAATTGCAGACGGTGCTCGAAGCAGCCCGAGTGGATCAGGTTGCCTTAGGCGGCCTGGTTCAACGCGGCAAGCAGGTCTCCGCTCAGTTCGGTATTTTTGACGTGAAGACCGGTAACCCGGTCAACTGGCATCTGGGCACAGTCAATACCGGATCGCCGGATGTTGCCAAAGTAATAGATAAATTTTTTTCTGATCTGATTACCTCCCGCTCAAATATGCTACAATTCAAAGATCCCATAGCGGAGGGTGGAGGTCAGTTGCGCTTGAAAGACGAAGATCGTTTCAAAGAAGAAGAACCAACACCGATTATCGAGCGCTGGTATTTCTGGACGGGGATCGGAGTAGGGGCCGCTACGCTAGCGACCTTGTTAGCGGTTTTCCTGCCCCGGGGCTCTGAGCCGGAAAGCCAGATACTGATAGAGTTCTAAATCAAGGAAAGCCTGGAGAAAGGTTATTTGAATGGCACCCAACAATAAAAATTTTGGCTTTCCCTGTCTGAGTGCAGTTGTTATTGCCGTTTGTATACTGGTTCCGGCATTGTTGGACCTTCCGGCTTTTAATAGCCGGGCTTGGGCGCAGATTGACGACGCCCCGCCAACGGCTTGCGTTGCTGTGGCAACCGACAAGTTTTCTGAGAAAGCCGCCGCCGTATTGAACCACCTTGCCCGAGAAAACTTTAACCGCGCTGAAGATTTTGATCTGGTCGACATGCGTGCGTTTCTCAATCAAGGAGCGAGTGACTCACGTCTTGATGCCTATGCCAAGGCCGTCGAGCTAACCAAGAGCGGGAAAAACCAGTATGACGACCTCGAGCTGGATGACGCGATTGATAAGCTGAACAAAGCGATTGAGCTTTTTCAAAAAGCTGCCGGGCGCCTGGGGGACGGAGGACCATATTTAGATGCTCTGCTTTTCTTGGGCGCCGCCTACATTTTGTCAGGAGACAACGAACGGGGCACCTTCAGTTTCAAGACTGTCGCATTGTTTGATAGGCGCAAAACAATCGATACCAAAGTGTTCCCACCTTCAATGATCGAAATTTTCAACCAGGTAAGAGAAGAGGTAGCCGCCTCGCCGGTAGGAACGGTCCAGGTAAAAAGCACCCCCTCGGCTGCCGAAGTGTATTTGAACGGCGTCTACAAGGGAATTTCACCTTTGACCCTGGTCAAGGTTCCGGAAGGTGACAGCGTGTCGATTTTTATGCCACTCATGAGGAAACCACCGAGGCCAGCTTGCAAATGGCGCCGCAGTTTTCGACATTCATCAACAAGACCAAGCCATTGCTGGGGGATCTGGATGAAGATCCGCCAGAAAAAGGTCCTTTAGCTTTCGGCACCTGGCTAAGAGTAGAGAAGTTTGTCGCTATAAAAGTCAAACAGCGCGGTGACGAGGTAACTGCCGAAGCGGTTTTGATACAGATGGCCCCGCCCAAAATGCTGAAACTCAAGACCGCCAGTTTCAATCTGACCAGATCTAACTTTCTCGCCAGAGCAGATGCGTTTTTCTCTTCATTGTACCGCGATGTTAAAATTCCGACTTCCACGGGTGATGGTAAGAAAGGCGATCAGCTTGCGGTGGCAGTTGCCCGCTGTAATTCTGACTCGGATTGCGCAGTTGGTGAGATCTGTGATGGTGCCTCTAGTCGCTGTATACCTTATGCTCCCGAGGCTGACGCCTTCTATGAAAAGTGGTGGTTCTGGACAATTGTTGGGGGCGGGCTGGCGGTAGCCGGCGGAACAGGTGTATTGGTTTGGTATCTTATGCAGCCCGAAGAGGGGGCGATTGAGTTCAGTTTCTAGTCAGGGGCCGAATTTTGGCTGGTGTGATTCGTCGAACATTTGAGGTGTTTCATGACGTATCTTAGAAGAAATCCGCGCGTAGGGTTGTGGCTGACGATGTTTCTATTACAGGGCCTGGTTGCCTCAACAGTATTGGCGAGTCCCAAGAAAAAGAAACAGAAACGCAATCGAACTCAGGTTTTTGCGGTTGGATTGGCGGACGATCTCGCCCATAAGGCCGGGCGGATCACGCAATTGCTCAGGAAGGTGATGCTGGAAACTCCAAAAATTCAAGTACTCGACTTGACCAGCAAGCTTCAAGCAGCCCCAACTGGCAAGAACAAGCAATTCATGGAAAAGGCTCGCAAGTCGATGATCGCTGCAAAAAAGGCCTTACGGGAAATGGAATACGAGGAAGGTGTCAGGCAAGCTAATAAAGCCAGAAGGGCGTTCGAGAAGATGGGCGGTCAACTCAGCCCGCTCAAGCGATACAAAGAAAGTATTTTATTGTTAGCTGTTGGCAATGCGATGCAAGGCAACAAAAAGGCGGCCCAAAAGGCATTTCTGGATTTGCTACTCCTCGATCGGCATCTCAAGCTGAACAAAACGGCCTACGAGGGATTCGTGCTTGAGATCTTTATTGAAGTCAAAAAGAGGCTAGGCAGCCAGCCGCTTGGCAGCCTGGCAATTAAAACCACTCCGAGTGGCGGAAATCTCTACCTGGATGGCAAGTTAAAAGGCGTTACTCCCGACAGCATGGACGGCTTGACTGCTGGCAATCACTTGGTCATGGTAAAAATGCCTGGTTACGAAAATTGGGGCAAGGTTGTCAAGGTAGATGCGGGTAACCTGGTATCTTTAGACATTCAATTGACGCCCGGCAAGGCCGGTAGCGGCTTTACCCAGATAGTCGAGCGGGCCGGCAAGGCGGTATCAGACAGTGATTTGCGCGGCGAAGTTTTGCGTCTCGGCCAGACCCTGGGCCTGGACTGGGTCTGGCTGTGTCAGTTGAAGCACAAGCCTTACGAAATTGAACTTGTTAGCTATTTGTTCGAGTTCAGCCAGGCACGCATTCTCTATAAAGATACGTTAACCATGGAGCTCAATGACTACGGATTGGAAGAAGAAGTAAGAAACTTTGGGCGCAAGTTCATGCGCGAGGGTCTCAGGGCACTGAAGAAATTCCGTGAAGAGGGCGATCCCCTCTCGGGTCATTCAGGTACTGAGGACTGGCATAGCAATGAAAGTGAATCGGCCCGGATCAATCGAGACACGCACGGTGAGCTAGAAAACAACAAAAAAACAAAAACAAACGAAAGCGGCGATCCGCTTGATGACAGGGACGGCACCGAGGACTGGTAGTCGGCAGTTAACTACACCTGTTCTTGACACTCTGATTATTTCTTGACGATCTTCTTGGTAACCTGACCGGAAAAGATATCAACAATAACTGTCTTCTTGCCGCCGTTGGCAAACTCAATTGTGATGGTATGCACTCCCTGCGAGAGTTTGTAATTTGGTAGGGGAGTATTCTGGTTGACGTCCTTGCCATCAATGAATACCTTGCCCCAGGGAGTTGAGTTGAGCCGCAAGGTCCCCATATTAACCGAGTCTGAAGTTTTGGTTTTAGGTTTTATCTTGCTTTTAGGTTTTATCTTGGTTTTAGGTTTTACCTTGGGTTTGGGTTTTATTTTGGGTTTCGGTTTTGGTGTGTGACCCGGGGAAGCATGCTTTTCGTTTATTTTCCGTGGTGTCGGAGCAGTTTCTGAGAGTGGTTCCAGGCGCGGCCGGACAACTTTTACGGCACTTCCGTCAAAGAAGATTGTGCCGCTCCAGGGTTGATAGTCCTTGCGCTGCAGGTTCAATTGGTATTGTTTGGTCGCTTTAAGCCCTTTGATGACTTTAGGGGCTTGTCCCTTACGATTGCCGTCTAAAACAATCTTGGCCCCGGATGGAATCCTGTCAATATCGAGATCGAAAGAAGCTTCCACCATGACTATTTTTTTGTTGATCGATTCGCGGGGTTTCAGTGTCCATTTTTCGGTCTGATTAACATATTTTGCGTGTTCAAAGACGAAAGTGTGCTCGACACCCGGCAAGACATCTTCAAGCAGAACCGGGCTTTTATCGCCTACCTGCTTGCCGTCCATTTTTACTATTGCGTCTGGCGGCGTTATATTGATTTCAATAATTGCCGGAATAAATTTAAGGCTAATGGCAATGGGCACTTCTTCTCCGGCAGCGATATGAATTTCTTCTTTAAACGCCTGATAATTGTCAGCTTTTGCTTCTAATAAGTGGGCCCCCGGCTTGACGTTCTCGACCCGGTTCTTGACCTGTTGGCCATCCAGCCAGAGCTGGGTATTGGCCGGAGTACTCTGGATGATCAGGGTAGCACTGCCGCCGAACATACCTTGTTGCTGCAAATATTTAAAAACCGCAAAGCCAAAAACACCCACAGCAATTACCGCCAGGACTGCGATGACCATATTGAGAGGCGAACGCTTCTTTCTTATCGGGTTCTCTTCAGCAAGTGTTGCCTCGCCGGTTGAGTAGGGATCATCTGAAAGAGAGAAAGGCGACAGAGCATTCGGAGTCTCGTCAGTCTGGGTGTCGAAACTAACGTCATCGAAATAAGGTGCCACCGGTCGATCAGGTTTGGTTGGTGGCGGCTTCGAGGACGGCGGCTGTTGTTTGATTCTGGGAGGCGGTTTGCGCGATGGTGGCCCCCCAATTGGTGGAGGCTGGGGCCGCGCAGTCGGCATCTCGGTACTGGACGTATTTATCGGACCCGCATCAGAAAGATCTTCGCGCGGATCCCAAACCACTGTTTCGCAATCTTCATCATCATCGTCATCGTCTGGCCCGGCGATTGTGGGAATGGCTCCCAGGCTGCCTGAATCTTGCGGCGACAGGATCTGGTTCGAGGGGGGTATGTCATGTTCCAGGGTAGCTTGTTGAGATACCAGGGGCGGGACCCGGCTGGTGGGCAACTCTGTCGGTTCATCGTCTGCATCAGCCCCGACATCGGTTTCTTCAATCATCTCTTCGTGTTTTTTGTGCCTTTCCAGTTCCCGCTGAATATCCGACTTGAAGGCCCGCTTCATGTAGCCAGAAAGGTCTTTGCGCGCGAAATTGGATTTGCTCAAGATCAGGAATCTCTGAAGCTCTTCCTGCATGTCATAAGAAGACTGGAAGCGATCGTCCGGATCTTTCGACAAAGCCTTCAAGACTATTTTTTCAAGTGTATCCGGAATGTTCCGGTTGTAGGTGGTTGGAGGCAATATTTCAACATTACGCACTTTCTCGAGAGTCGAAAAATCGCTTTCGCCCACAAAGAGACGTTCACCTGTCAAAAGCTCGTAGAGAATAATACCGAGCGCGAAAATATCGCTGCGTCGATCGAGAGGTAAACCACGAACTTGTTCGGGGCTCATGTAGCCGAATTTGCCTTTTAAAATGCCGGCCTGGGTTTTAGATGCCTTGTTGGCTGCTTTGGCGATACCAAAATCGATGATTTTAACTTCACCCTCATATGACAGCAACACGTTCTGGGGGCTGACATCGCGGTGAACGATGTTTAGCTCTTGGCCCGCGGCATCTTTCTTGCGGTGGGCGTAATCCAGTCCTTCACAAACTCGGGTGACGACATAGGCCGACATGGGGATTGGCATACGCAGGCCACGTCGTTTGTGGCGGTCCCAGATGGTACGCAGATCTTTGCCCTGAATGAATTCAAGCGCTATGAAATAGCTGTCGTCGATCTTACCCAGGTCAAATATCTGGGCAATGTTGGCATGGTTGAGCTGGACGGCTATCTTGGCTTCATCGATAAACATGGTGATGAAGTCCTCATCTTCGGCGATATTTGGGAGAATTCTCTTAATAGCGATGAGTTTCTCGAACCCCTCGACGCCGAAGCTCTTGGCCTTAAAAACCTCGGCCATGCCTCCGATGTTGATTCTTTCGAGAAAATAGTACTTACCGAATTTTATTGGTTGCTTCAACGGACACCTTATTTGTAATGATTTTGTGACATCCGTTAGCGATAAATCCTTTTAGATCGCGGAAGGTTATCAGGCCGTCCCTAGTGAGTCAACGCTTTTGTGTGTGCTTGACATCATGTCCCTGGGCGGCTATCGTGCGATGTTCTTAGGTTTGTACTTTACAAGGAGTGATCATGCCATTTTGTCCTGAATGTACTTACGAATACAAAGAATCAGTCAAGACTTGCCCTGAATGCAAAGTTGATCTAATCGAAAAGTTGCCCGAAGTCGGGACCACCGAGGACTATATCGAGTTGTACATGGTTTCGAATCGCATGGAAGCCGATGTAGTTATTTCGTTATTGACCGAACACGGCATATCGGTCCTGGTTCGCGACCTGAGATCTTTCCCTGTTCTGCCGGATTTCGGCCGCCGAGCGCGCCTGCGCATCGCGGTCATCCCCGAAAAAGTCGAAGAAGCCAGGAAACTGCTGCAAGAGGGCAGAGAAGACGGCGCCTTGACGTCACAGGGTAGATTCCTCTAGAACATTCCTGCGCCGTCAATACTCATCAACGGCTTCTAACGCCAGTTCGCTATCTCAATCACCGGCTTCAGTTTCTCTTTTGGAACTTCACTGGGCGGAGAAGTGCTGGATGAAAACACCAATGGATAAGTGACCCGGATGCGTCCACCGCCTTCGGGCGGATCAAACATCAAAGCGTAGAGAGTCTCTTGCAGGCACTCGTTCAGTGATTCATTAGCTGCTATTGGGCCTTCATCGAGCACCTGACTTGTTTCGATCAGCCCGCCGTATTCCTCGTCGGTGATGATCGTGAACTGAATTTTTGCTATACCGGCCAGGTCGGGGTTCTCATCTAATGCGTGCTTGTAGCATTCCTTGAGCAATGGTCGTATCTTGCGGATAGGCTTTCTGAGGTACTCCATTTGTTCGTGGTCCGCTTGAATCTTGCGCCAGGTTGGGCCTGTATCACCCTTGGCAAGCTTCGAAATCAGTTTCTCCAAAAGAGCGGCGCGGGTCGCCCGCTGTTCCTTTGTCAACCCGACTCGGGCTGTCTTTTTTGTCGATTTGCTTTTGTCGGCAAGGTCAGATTCGGAAGTTTTTCTGTCTCGAACGGGATTAGTCTGTTCAGAACTAGGATCTTTCGTTAGTTCAGGTCTTGGTGGCGGAACGTCCAAGAACACCCATGCGCCGAACCCGACTAGGACCAATGTGAAGATTGCCACAATGATGGCTGTTTTACGTGATTTCATTTTATCACTCCTGCAAAATCATTTTACTTTTTCATCTTTGGGAAATTAGGTTTCTTGAATGGTATTTTTCGAAGGGGCCTCGAGAATCCTTTGGGCGCTGCCCATGGCTTTGGGTCGAGGCAGTGATAGACATCGAAGTACAGGATGTGGTTTTTGTTCTCACATCTTACGTCCCATTTATCAACTATGTGGGTGTCCGGCTCGCCTTGTGGAATCCGGATCATATCCATGTTGTCGAAGTCGATATCCTTTATGTCTTTTTGCGGGCCAGCCTCACGAATCCCCGCCTGACCAATCCTCTTGTATTTCGGCTTGGAGCCGTCAGCACACAACAGCTCATCCAGAAAATGAATAGTGCCGACACGTGTGCACGTTTCGATGGCGTTTCGAACTGTCTCTCCCCAGTCTGAGGGCAGACTTGGACTTGAGGCAGCTGCCAGCTTCTCTTTTACACGGCAGCTGTCCTCGCAGGCCTTTCTATTTGCAGCGGCCTTGGGTGACTTTGCCCACTCGTGGATTTGAGATCGAAAGTCACAACATACCAGGCAATGGTCGAGTATTGCCTGTTTAACAACAAACATTGGAGGCTTCCCGAGGTCTCCTCCTACAGAGATTGGTTTTTCTCCTGAACTTGATGCGTCGGATCGAGGCAACAAACGTACGGAAATCAGCTACCGAGTTATTAAAGGATTTCTTGCTTGCAGACATGAGCGAAATGCCTAGAATCCTCCCGTCAACATCCATGGGCGCAACCGCATGTGTCTTACCGCCGGATTTTGATAAATAGTAAAAAATGGGAATGATGCTCCCTTTCAAGCTCTTTACTGGTCCCGCATACTGCAAGGCAAGATCTGGGTTTTTCTTGAGAGTTTCAATGACGTCAATCGACATTATCTCTTCAAGGCTTACCGGGATCCCTCGCGGAACGATACTGAACTGAATCCTGCTTGGTGACTTTTCACAAGACGTTCCCTCCAGGCACAGATCGGCCGCAATGCCAAAGGGAAGCTCCCTCGAGTTGTCGACAAACCAGCCCTTGGGAATCTGGACAGCAAAAGCGTAGTCACCTCCATAAATATGAGTCTCGCCAGCCTCAAGACCTTCAGCTGCTAAAAAGGATGGACGACATATAAGCAGGAATAACAGGAGAATCAAACGCTTGCCGAACATTTCGACATCACTGCTCATTGGGACGACAATGATTGACACAGAGAACTCATTGATCTTGGACAAGAACACATTGGTTCTGGTGGCACTCAGGGTGATATTCTTTAAGTAGACCGCTACCATATCCAGTAGCGCCGTCCACCGGTTCGACCTCATCCGAGCCCGGGCGGCGCAAAAATAGAACTTGCTCTCTATAAATGCACTGGTGGCAGTTTTCCTCGGAAAACGTTTCTGCAAAAAGGATTGGCTCTTCATCGACCCAGCCGCGTAGTGACCAGGCAACAACCCCGCAGGAGTTTTGGATCTCCCAGGCGAAACACTGACTGGTGTCCTCGCACCAGTTGGCACAACTGTCATGAATGAATTCGTATAGAAAAAAGCCGTAATATATTTGCCAGCCGGCGCAATCGTCAGGGTCGCTCGGGCCGGGCTCTACACAAGTCGGGCAATGCACGTCGTCGGCCGGATCGAAATCAATGTGCTTGCCCTCAGATGCGCAATCCATCGGCAGGAGGGCGTCACAGTCAAAGTCGATCCAGTGCCCGGCTTCGCAAACCGGGGCGGGGCCGTGTGACTGGCCGTCGTTAGAGACGATAGAATAGACTGTTTTTCCGAAATCCGATTCGCCGTCTGCAGCTGGGCCGCCGTCGCCAGCCGGGACTCCGCCATCATCGCCATCCGGGACTCCGCCGTCATGACCGTCACCCGGCAAAACTCCATTCTCAGTTCCGCCGCATGCAACCGTATGCATCAACGGCACTAGGCCGATTAGAATCACAAGTATGTACGATTTCATCGTGCCACCCCCGTAGCCCGTAATTATACCACAACCTATGGAGATGAGTATGCTAGCGACCAGTCAGGGTACTGGCCGGGTCGAGGCTGGCGGCTCGGTGGGCCGGGAAGAAGGCACCTAAAACACAAAAGCAGACCGCGAAAGAAATAGCGCCGAAGAACAACCAGGTTGGATAAGTGAAAAAAGTTTCCGGTTTGAAAGGAAAATCGGGCAGGAACTTCGCAACAACAAGATCGACTAGAATACAAATCAGAATGCCCAGACCGGCTCCGATGATTCCTCCGACTACCCCTACAAAAGAGGCCTCGCCCAGGATAATCCGGCGAATATCCGCCCGGGTGGCGCCCATGGCGCGCAGCAGGCCGATTTCCCGTTTGCGTTCATAAATAATCATGAAGAATGTGTGTGCGATGCTTACCGCGGCAATCCCGACGATTATCAGGCTGATTAAGGTAAACCCTAAAGTGACCAGGGTGACTATCAGGCCGATGCTCTCGGCCATGCGCCGCTCACTGAGGTCGATATCGTAGCCGAGTTTTTTGATTGTTTCCTGGATCGGGCCTAAGAAATCAGAGGAGTTCACCTCGACGATTGCGGCGGAGTAGGTACGGGCAGCCTGCTCGCCAACGAACATCCGATTGTACTTCCGGGCGGTTTCAAGTGGAACGGTGATGCCGCCCATTATGGCCTGGTGGCTGAGGCCGACAATTTTCATCTTGGTATTGATCGGCTTCCTGCCATGACTGCGGGAAATGAAGGACTTGTTCAGACTCAGAGGAATCGGAGGAATGAAAGGAAGTACCATTTCATTAATCTGCGGCAATGATCTGATCATCGCGAAGCTGGTGTTGTAGATTTCGATCATTCGGCGTGAAAGCAGGACAGGAATAGGTTGACCCTCTGGCGGATCTTTAAACTCGCCGGCGATGATGTCGTCGGCAACCAGGCGCGGATCGACCCCGGTCCCCATGATTTCGAGATACATGCGGATGTTCTTCACTGCTCCAACCATTTGCGGGGTAATGCCGGGAATCTTTGAAAGCAAGCTCAAGGCTGTCGGCGAAATATCTCGCCCGTCCAGCGTAGAGGTCGCCAGGAAGGACAATCTCATGCGAGCATAGACCGCCTTGACGCCGGGTAGCGCGCCAAGTTCGGTCAGAGTGTCATCATCGATGATTCGTCCGGCGGCCAGCGATCCAAACTGGGCTGTGCGCGGCACAACTTGTACCCGGTTGGCAGCCACCGGGAATATCTCGGTCGCGACTACGTGTTTGATTCCGGTTCCTAGTGCAATGAAAAACACAAAGCTGGAAATACCGACCACGATTCCAATCGAGGAAAATACCATGTTCTTGCGGTTTCGGCGCAAGTTTTGGGAAATTATCCGGATCAGCTTTTTGGTTTTCATTCAGGCCCTCCGGATACCAGGCGGCCGTCTTCCATGTGGATCGTACGTGTCGCGTTCTTGAACAAAAACTCTTCGTGGGTTACGGCGATTACGGTCAAGCCGTCGTCGCTGTTGAGAGATTCGAACAAGGCGATGGTTTGTTCGCCGGTGCGGGTATCCAAGTTGCCGGTTGGTTCATCGGCCAGAATCAGGCGCGGACGAGAAAACAAGGCTCGCGCAATAGCTACTCGTTGCTTCTGGCCGCCGGAGAGTTGTCCGGGGCGCGACTGTAGCTTGTCTTTCAAGCCTACTCTAACCAAGACTTGTTCGGCTCGTTCGATGGCTGTCTTGTCATCTTCTCCCGAGAAAAATGCGGGTAACGATACGTTTTGAAGGGCATTGAGATGTTCGAGCAGGTTGAAGTGCTGAAAAACAAAACCGACTGTCTTGTTGCGGAATTGGCTGAGTTCCTTGTCGCTCATTTCCTTTAAAGTTTTGCTGGCCACTTCAACCTTGCCGGTATAGTCGGTGTCCAGCCCGCCAATGATATTTAGCAGGGTGGTCTTGCCCGATCCTGAGGTGCCTACCACCGTAACGAATGAGGCCGCTTGAACCTCGAGGCTCACTTCGCGCAAGGCTTCGGTTCTGATCTCGGCCTTGCCGTATACTCGACTGACTTTTTCGAAATGAATCACTGGATTTTTAGATGTCCCCGGAACATCACTCCATCGTTCATCGGTTTGACGACCGCGGTTAGCTCGCGCAGGCTGCGAACAGCCCCGACAGCCATGTCCAGGACCAGCTTGACAGCCAAGCCGCCTTTGCCGAAAGTGGCTGCCTCAAGCCCGGCCAGCACATCGACTACCCGGCCGAAGTTCAGGTAGCCGGCCACCAGGCTGGGTTCGCTAAAGAGTTTCTTGGCTTCAGCCGATAAAACCGACGACAAGTTCTCTGCTTTGGCCTCGATCAATTTAGCCGCCTGGCCAGGACAGTCTTGGCCAAGGCAAAAACCGGTCAGATTATCGTGGTGTAGAAGATGAACTTGAAAGCCCTTCTCGGTTGGCAAAGTCAAAACGTCCAAAGGACCGGCCTTCGATCTTGTGGCCGGCATACGTTCGCCGGCAACTTCAATCGCCTTTTCGACGATGCCGGCATACTTTTTACCGTCCTTCAGGCCAAGCCAGCCCAGCAAACGAAAAGCTGCTCCGATATCTTTGATATCCTGCCCGCGGGCAGCGATGAGTTTGTTGACTTTGTCGGGGCTGCCCAGGCTAAGCCCCAGGATTGCGTTGCCGCTCAGGTTATTAATCGTAGCGGCTTCCACATCGGTTTGAAGCATTTCCTTGGCCTTGGCCAGATGCTTGTCGAACTCGGTCTTGGCCTCGGGATTAATCGACAGCGCGGTTTCGAGCAGCTTGGCCGCGTTGAAACTTAGCTTCAGTGCGAAAACTGTGTCGGCCGGCAGTTTGTTTTGCAGTTGAGCATCGCTGACGGAGCTCGTAAAAGACTTGAGCTTCTTCGATGCGGCTAGGTCCAGACCTAGAAAACAGTCGGTCGATATGCCTTGAGGAGCAATCGAGAGCGCCAGTGCCATACCCTCTTTTAATGTCATGGCCAGTTCTGCTTGACGTCCTTGAAGCAATGTCTGGGCTTTGGGGCCGTTGACAAATACGACTAAGTCCGGATTCTTGGGCATCTTCTTTGACAAATCCACAAACCACTTGGCGCCAGCCAGGCTTTTCTCTTTTGTCAATTTGGTACAACTGGCAAGTAATTCGGGGCTGCCAGTCGGCCCGGCGATCATGGCATAGGGCCCTTTGAGCGAGTAGAAAAGACGCGGAACAGTTCGCTCACCAACCTTGGCTGCAATAGTAACGACCTCGGTACCATCGATCTTTGAGGTAGATATCTCCTCGGCAGCCGACATTTCCTTGAGTCGTTTGGCTACTTCTTTTTCGAATTTAGATTTGTCCGAGACACCCACAATAATCATGGTTCGGATGGGGTCTAAAACTACTCCCAGGCCTGTTTTGGGATCGAGTCCAATACTATTCCAGCCCTTGGCGTCAAACGGGTCGAATCCGAGTTCGCGAGCCACTTCTTTCTTGGCCTGCACAAAAAACGGGGCTGCCGGACCCTTGGCAAATTTCTCAGTAAGCGCATTGAAGTCGGCGATGGTCGTCGAAAGATCAGGGAAAATCAATACTCCCGGTACATCACCCGGTATTAACATTGCCATTTCGGCCGAGTCAGCGGTCTGATTACATTTAGAGCATGAAACCAGGCATACCAGCAGGCAACTGACGCAATAAAGAAAGATCCGTTTCTTCATTGGGAGATCTCCTTGAGTTGTATTGGCTCTCTGATACCACTCTGGTTGGATTCAGTCAATTGGTGGCCGAGTCAGGCAGCCTGTATTCTCGAACGTAACAGTTGACAGGCCGCTAAACTTCCCCGAAAAGGTTGGTATGAAACAGCCTATATTAGAATATCCCGGCCGAGCCAAAGCAGTTCTCGAACCACTCGCACCCAGGGCAAAGGACAAGCGTCTGCCCCGCCGGTGTGTTTTGTGTTTCTTCACCGAAGTCATCCGGAAGTTGAGCCGACGAGGCGAGTTGGAACTTGTCAAGCAACTGCATGGCGAGGGAGATCCAATTCAAATTCATGTTCTGGGGACCGGCCGCCGGGCAGTGAGCGTATGTCGCCCGGGTCTCACTGCGCCGTATGCGACAGTCGTTCTCGAGCAGCTTATCGCCCTGGGTTGCAACAGTTTCATTGCCTGCGGCGGAGCAGGGGTCTTAGACGGGTCTATCGAGCCCGGACGATTGCTGTTGCCGACTGCGGCGTTACGGGACGAGGGGACCTCTTATCACTATATGCAGGCAGGCCGCTATAGCCGGCCCCATCCGCAAGCCGTGACGGCCATCCGAAAAACATTTGCACAAAATAATATAGAGTTTATTGAAGGCAAAACCTGGACAACCGATGCTGTCTACCGGGAGACGCCTCGACAAGTCAAGCGCAGAAGGGCTGAGGGCTGCCTGTGTGTTGACATGGAAGCGGCGGCTTTTTTTGCAGTTGCGCGATTTAGAAAAGTGCGCCTCGGGCAAATCTTTTATGCCGGAGACGATGTCAGCGGACCCGAATGGGATTCGCGAAACTGGCGCAAGCTCAAGAAAACGCGTGAAGAGTTGTTTTGGTTAGCGGTTGAGGCTTGTCGACGCCTGCCGACTCGCCTTTAATTACGGCCTACCCAGATCTAGGCTACTATTATCTCTTCAAGTGATCGCTTGGGGACATGAAAAAGGTTCTGCTGGTCGCGCCAGTAGCGAATGCTGCCGTCGTCTCCGATTGGTTCGACAGCCACCTGCTCGGCTGGTTCGCCCAATGCCAACACAAACAGAATACGAAAACGTTTGGGAAGTTCCAGGCTGGTTTGTAACTTGACCCGGTCTATACTTCCCAGGATACAGCTTCCCAAGCCTGCGTAGTTGGCGCCCAGCAACATGCTTTGCAGGGCAATTCCGGCGTCGACTTCCTTGAGCGGGCCCAGTTCTTCGTCATTGAGCATAAGGATGTATGCCGCTGGGCGTTCTCCTTCGAGCGGTCCTTTCCAGTCGGGCAGGTACCCGGCCCAGGCCAATTGGGAAAAAATTAGCTGATTTCGTTTTTGCTCTGCGCTCAGAAAAAATTTTAAAGTCTGGCGGTTAGCCGAGCTTGGAGATAGGCGAGCTAGATCGACCAAGCTG
Source organism: Deltaproteobacteria bacterium (assembly GCA_019307065.1). Lineage (GTDB taxonomy): Bacteria > Myxococcota > B64-G9 > B64-G9 > B64-G9 > JAFDKH01. The sequence continues at coordinate 15,580 of JAFDKH010000088.1, read as the reverse complement.
CGCAAGGTATCAATACTGACAGCCGCTGCCTGGTTGAATTTCCTGACCGAACGGGATTTTCTAACTAGATCGGGCAACATAAAGGGCCTCCCTTGACAAGTGTTAGAAGGAATTTTACAGCATTGCTCGAGGTTGGCAAAGCTAGATCTGCGGTGATTTGTTGACAGTCTGGCGGTGCTTCGATATCCTTGTTTTTCTAAGGGAACTTGCAAAACTCGAAGTCAATCTTGATGGAGCTGTCTATGAACATTCTTTGGGACGAGCCAACCCGGGCGCTGGTGGAAGAAACGCGGGATTTCGTTAAAAATGATGTGCCGGCTGATCTTCTGAGGCGGATGGATCGAGAGGAAGTACGCTTTGCCAAGGAGTTCATTCAGGCCGCAGCCAGGCGTAACCTGCTCGGGCTCAGGTTTCCCAAGCAATACGGGGGGCGCGGCTTGCCCTGGACCAGCGAAATTGCAGCAATAGAGGAAGTCGGCGTATTAGGGACCGCTCTGGGATGTAATTTCGTGATGCCCTCGATTGTTGGAGAGGCGCTGAATACCTTTGGCACAGAAGAACAGAAAAAGAAATATCTTGCACCAATTATCCGGGCCGAATTGTTTTCGGCCGAAGCGCTGACCGAACCACGTGGCGGGTCAGATTTCTTCGGGGCCACCTGTACGGCAGTCAAGGACGGCAACGAGTTTGTTTTGCGGGGTTACAAACGGTTTGTAGTTGGCGGAGAAGGTGCGGATGTCTTTCTGGTTTATGCCCGCACGGATGATCAGGCGCCCAGTCACAAGGCGCTGTCGGCATTCATGGTCGAGCGTAGCGAGAGATTGAAAGTAGAATATCTATATGGATTGATGGGGACCCGCGGCGGTGGCACTGCCCGGATTATGTTTGATGATCTGCGAGTGCCCCAGGAAAACCTGATCGGGCCTTTGAACGGCGGCGGTCTGGTGTTCAATCGAATGATGGTGCCCGAGCGCTTGACCTCGGCTGCCGGGGCACTCGGGGCCGGCCGGGCTGCGCTGGAAGTCGCCGCCCGTTACACCAACACCCGCAAGGCTTTTGGGCAGAAAATACGGGAGTTCCAGGGAGTCAACTTCCAGGTGGCCGAATCCGTAACCCGCATGGATGCCGCCCGGGCGCTTACCTGGGTAGCTGCCAAGAAGGCAGATTCGGGCGAAGATCCCCGCCGGCTGGTTTCCGAGGCAAAGAAAATGGCTACCCAGGCTTCTTGGGATACCGTCAACGCTGCCATGCAAATAATGGGAGGCATTGGCTATACCGATGTCTATCCAATCGAGCGCCTTTTACGCGATGGACGCCTGTCGTTGATCTGGACAGGTACTAATGAGATCATGAATCTATTGATTCAGCACGAGTACTATAAAGAATTGGAGAAACACGGTCCAGCAGGCAGAGACATTGAGGGCGATGCCATCTCGACAGATTCTGAGGCCGAGAAGGTTTTTGAGTAGGAGATTCAGATGGTCCCGCGTGGCCGATACTAGCGAGAGTTGCATATGACAGGTTCTTCCGATGTGGACACACTAAAAGAACAGATCAAGGAACTAGAGCAGCAGATTGCCGAAGAGCGCGAAGAGTTCGAATGGGATCTGAAGGCAGCCAGAGAGTCCAGTGCCGGAACAATTCGCAGACTGGAAGATGAGAACGCCCAGTTGAAAAAGGGTGCTTCAGGCGCTGGCTTGTCGGCTAAGGGTACTGGCTCGAGTTCCGATGTTGACTTGCTGACAAAGCGGGCCTTGATGGCCGAGCGTCGGGTGGCCGAATTGCAACAAGAACTGAAGCGCTCCAGCTCCATGGCTCCTCCTCCAATTCCCAAAGAAGATTCAGTCCAGAGGCTGCGAGCCGAATCCGCTGAGAAAGAACGCGACGACTTGCGACGTGAAAAGAGGGCCCTCGAACGGTCGTTGAATGAAAAAGAAACGGTTCACTCACGGGTGCTAAAAGAACTCGATGAAACCAAAGGATTCAAACGGCAGCTGGAAAACGCCAAACAGGAACTAGCCGATAAGGAAAAGGAGCTCAAGCAGGCCAGACAATCCGCGGAGGGAACTTCTGGGTTGCAGGCAGAAGTCACCGACTTCAAGCAGCAGCTTGATTCGGAAAAAGATGAATCCGAGAAGCTGTCTGCTGATTTGAAAGAGAAAGAACAGAAGATCAGTGAATTGGCCCAGGAGCTAAACAGCCTTGCGGCAATCGAGGCCGAAAGAGACGGTTTAGCAGAGGAGTTGTCGGAGGCAAGACAAGAAATACAAAAGGTTCAAGAATCTCAGGAAAAAGATAAAGTCGACCATGCCAAAAGTGGTGAAGAGAAAGATAAAATCAATCTAAAGCGAATTGATGAGCTCGAAGGGGAAGTCAGTCAACTCAATCAGGACCTGGCCAAGCTCAAAATGGCATCGGGTCAGATGGTCGAACAGCGCGAGAGGGAATCCGAGCGGCTCAAAACCGACCTGGAAGAGGCCCAAGATCGTGATTCACAAACTGAAGGACAACTGCAAAAATCCAAACAAGAGATTTCCAATTTTAAAAGCGAACTTGCAATAGTAAATCGTGAGCGTGACGAGCTGGTCGAACAGCTGCGTGTTTTTCGCGAAAGAGAACAAACCCAAGTTACAAAACAACCGTCGCAGCAGGAAACAGCAGCCGCTGCAGAGGCGGGTTCGGACCTTTTTGATGTGGGGCAACAAGCAGCCCCTGATTCTGGCGACCAAGCAAGTAGTCACCCGGCGGCCAGCATGCCTGAGACCGTAGCTGACGTGGATGAGAGTGCTATGCCGGTGATTACTGGCGAAATCGAATCTTCGGCAGTTTCCGACGCCGAGGATATTTTTGCCGAAGATGTCAACACGGAAGATGTCCGAACGGACAAGGCGATTGAACCTCCACAACTGGATGGTATGCCACAAGACCAACCTCTTCCAGAGCCGCCGGTTGAGGCAGCATTGGAAGAACCGAAGCCTGCTGAAGCACAAGGGCCCGGATCGGACTCGCTTGATGATTTTGATTCCGGCGATATTGATGAAGCTACCCAGCCGGCGGCGGATGTTTCCGTGCCGGCTACTGCGGATGGTCCAGCCGGAATTGGCGGGCAGGCTGACTTGAACAATCTTCCGGATCTGGATGTTTCCACGGCCGAAGTCCCTGATCTTGACGAATCTGATCAAGTTCCTGATCTGGATGAGCCCGAGAGCCCTGAGTTTCAGCAGACAGATCAAGAGCAAGCCGTACCCGACTTGTCAACCCCGGAACGAGAGTCGACCGAAGTAGTCAAGCGGCCTGAAAAACCCGGCAAGCCCGGAGAAGATTTGCCGATGGAGCCCGCCGCCAAACTGAGAGAATCAAAGGGAGGGAGTGGGTTGGTCTTGAAGCTGGGTCTTTTCGGCCTACTGGCCGGAGGTCTGGTAGTTGGGGCCCTGCACTTCTTTCCGATCTGGTTTGGGGTGGGCGACAGTGCTGATACAGGCACAGACCCGGTGTTAGTAGATGGTGGGACATCTCCGCCCGAAAGCGATGTTGACGGGGGTTTGGCTGTTGCACTTGGCGATGCTAGTGCAGGTGGTGACGCCGCGGCCGAAGAGGAGACTGCCGATCAAGATGAAACAGTTGATGCAGGCGAAGGTGCGCATGAGGACAGCCCTGATCCTGGTCCGGATCCCGAACTGCAAAAGGCGCAGAAACAGGCCTTCAAGTTACTCAGGCGTAAGAAATACAGGAAAGTTTTGAAACTCACCAAGAAACTCGTCAGAGATCATCCCGAAGATCCAACCAGTCATTATTTGTACGGACGGGCCTTGTTCTACAATAAGAAGAGAAGAGATGCAGCGGCTGAACTGGAAAAAGCCATCGAGCTAGATCCTAAATTGGCAGATGCCTACTATGAACTCGGCGGCATCTATCTAATCATGCGCAACAAGGGGCAGGCCTGCGAGGCTTTGAGAGCTTTTACCAACATGGCCAAGTCTAGTGACAGGCGGGTAGCCGGAGTTCGCAAGCACCTGAAAAAACTCAAATGTCCATGAGGGTCAGGCCCCTTCCGAAAAATTTCTATCTCCCAACAGCTGCCGAAATTGCGCCTGAGCTGTTGGGGGCCATTGTGAAGACCAGAATCAGGGGCCTGACTACCACAGGCAGGATCGTGGAAGTCGAAGCCTACATTCAGGGAGACGAAGCCTGTCATGCCAACCGTGGCAAGACCAGGCGTAACGCCTCGATGTTTGGACCTCCCGGGCATGCCTATGTCTACCGTATTCACCAGAGTTTCTGTTTGAATCTGGTCACAGGTAAAAAGGGAATCGGCGAGGCCGTCCTGATCCGTGCGATCGAGCCGCTAAAAGGCGTACGGATTATGCAACGCAGACGCAAGGGAGCCAAGGGTCGTTTGCTGACTGGGGGTCCCGGGCGGGTCTGCCAGGCGCTGGGTTTGAATCTTTCTCATGACGGCCTGCCATTGTCCGGTCCTGTATTAACGGTCTTGACGGGTTCTGCTCCGGGCGAAATTGAGACATCCGGGCGGATCGGTATTTCTAAAAATGTTACTGCTTTTTTACGCTTTTTTGATCCGACGAGTGCCTACCTGTCACGCTAAAAGGTTCGCAGACTTGCAGGATTACGCCTGGCTGTGTATCATTTGCGGTCGTTGAGGAGTCTTGTGTGACAGACCCCATAGTCGAAACCAGATCTGCAACTTCAGGACGAGGCTTTTTACTGGCCGTTGTTGTGGTTTCTCTATTGGGTCTGGGATCGTCAGTCTACCTGAGTATTCTTCACTGGCAAGTTCACAATCTGCCCGGGCACGTCAGTTTCTGCGCGATCAGCGAAGAAGTCAATTGCGACACGGTATCAATCAGCAAGTACTCCGATCTTTTCGGCGTTCCGATTTCGACCTGGGGAATATTCTATTATGTTCTGCTGATTACCCTTGGGTTGTGGGGGTTCTTCGCAAAACGCTCGCCATTTCCCTGGGGGCTTGTCGGGGCCCTGAATGTCGGTGCCCTGGCTGCGACGGTTTTTCTGTTCTTGTTGAGTAAATTAATTATTCAGGCTTTTTGTATCATGTGCATTTCCCTTTATTCAGTGAATTTATTGACAGGAGTGCTGTCAGTTTTGGGCCAGCGCAAGGCCGGCCTCAATGGTCTGAGTGCTATAAACCTTTTGCTGATTGGAATGCTTACGGGCGCTGGTATTTTCACCGGTTTATTCTCGACTTACGCGACCCAATCGGTTTTGTTTCTTGTACTTGCCGGCTTGGTTCTTTTGGCTGTGCTAGCCCTGATCTTTAAGGGCAAGCTGCAAGGTGAGCGTGAGATTTTCGGACGACTCAAGCAAGATCTGCTTCATCTTATCAAACCACTGTATCTAGGTGTCGGTCTGGCTGCACTAGCCGCGGCTTTAGTTGCGGCTGTACTGGTGGTTACCCCGCATCTATACCCCAAGAGCAATAACGTCATCGCTGGCGGACTGAAAAATATCTCCTCGGGGCACACACCCGAGGGACACAACTGGATTGGGGCCGAGAACCCCGAATTGGTGATTGTCGAGTATAGCGATTACGAGTGTCCTTTTTGTAACCGGGCTCACGGCGTTGTCAGGCAGATCGTCAGAGAAAAAAAAGACTGGCTAAGACTGGTGCATGTACACGTACCGCTCGACCATACTTGCAACAAGACATTGAGAAAACCCTTTCATCGACATGCCTGTGATTGCGCCCGGGCGGCCATTTGCGCTGACCGCCAGAATTATTTTTGGCAGATGAACGACTTGTTATTCAGCCGGCGTGGCGGCCTGGACGCCAATGGACTTGTCATGCTAGCCGAGTCGATCGGAATGAATGCCCGCCTGTTCAGAACCTGTATGGCAGCTGCAGAAACCGAGCAGAAGTTGCAGGGCGATCTCGAAGAATGTCGCATAGTGGCCATGGAGTGTCGTGAAATGGGCAAGCGATTCGGTACACCAACGTTCACGGTTGGCGGCCAGGTTGTTGTGGGGGCCAAAAAACGTCAGTTTTGGGTTCAACTAGTCGATCGACTGCGCCTGAAAAAGCAGTCGCAACCATCGGAATAATAGAATACTGGGGCCTATCGCCCGCGCCGGGCAGACTAATTGGTAAAAGTAATTGTTACTGAATTTTTACCCTTGATGATTTTATATTTGGGGATTTTCGCCCCGCTGAAGTCGAGCACGAATCGCGTGAATTCTTCCTGCACTCCGATCCTGATTTTGGTGATGAAGGGAGTCGGCGAATCAAGCAGGCGATGTTTTCCAGTAAAAGAGGTGCCCCGAAAGTCGATTGCCAGTCGGGGAGGATCTTTCAGAGTGAAACTCTTGATCTTGGTAGATGCCGTGGCTTGTAACACCATCTTCCACCCGTCATCGGAATGAGTAAACACCGGCAGGCCAACCTCGATCTTTGCAACAGAATCGCCGGCAATATCCGGCTTGGCTTCGGGCTTGGCTTCGGGCTTGGCCTCGGGCTTGGCCTCGGGCTTGGCCTCGGGCTTGGCCTCGGGCTTGGCTTCGGGCTTGGCTTCGGGTTTGGCTTCGGGTTTGGCCTCTGGCTTCTTGCTTGTGTCGGGACTAGTCAGGCCGGTTTCCTTGGGTGGCTTGGGCTTTGTGGGTTGGTCAGCTTTTTTACCGCCGGTGCCATCAATCGGCTTGATTATCAGCAAGACAACGAAAACGACTACCGCCACGAGCAAGACAAAGCCGCCGAACAACAGGGCGCGTTTTTTGGGTGGTGGCGGTACAGACAGCTTGGCCATTTCTTCTCCGCCTTTCGCTGCGGGTGTCTGGGTCGGATCCCTTTCGGGACTGCCTAAATTGATCTTCATCTTGTTTGATTGGGCACCTGTCTGGGGAGTCTGTTTTTGGGGTTCTGTCGGGGGTGCCTGTTTTTGGGGTTCTGCCGGGGGCGTCGGTTTTTCAGGGTCGACCAGGCTGTCGTCGATGAAGGATTCGATTCGTTCACGGGCTTCATTCGACATCGACTTGAACTCGACACCCATTCCGGCCGGATCGCCATCGACGCTGATAGGTTCGAAGGGTTTGGTCCAGACAACTTCACTCTCTTCGATTGTGACATGGTCATCTTCAACTTCAAATTCCAATGAGACTTTCTTGCCGTTTTCCAAAGGACGATTGCTACGCAGAAACATTCCGCCTTTGGATACGTTGCCGGCGAAAACATCAACTCCGGTCTCGTCACCGGGTACGACTACCTTGACCTTGGTGAAGAAATCGACTCGTTTATGGACCCGCTTGTCCTCGTCGTTGTTTTTCTGGTTGTCATCAGACATTGCGACATGGTAATCCGCAAAAGAATCTCAGTCAACGATCATTGGTACATTTCATCGAAATCGAGAAGAGCTTGACCTGGAATTTATTTTTTCTTTGACACACGCGGGGTTGCCTGATACACATCCCAAAATCGCGTAAAAAGTGAAGTGTATTCAGAAGTCGATAATGACTACAGAAGTTGCAGTATAAACATTAATCGGGAGGCTCTCTTATGTGGCGCGTATTTGTAATGGTGGGTATTCTCTTCTGTGGCGGTATTTTATCAGCAGCAAATATCATTGTTGGCAAGAAGCCAAATGCCAAGGAATTGATTGATAAATTAGTTCCTTATCAGGGATGGATCGGCGCCGTCATGTTTTTGTGGGGTATATGGGATTTCATTTATATGTTCAATATTATCGGTGCATTTTCGTTCATGCCAGTCACTGTTCTGGTTTTAGTTGCAGCTACCCTTACAGAACTGGTTCTTGGCTTCCTGTTGGGATTCGGTCTGATCACAAAATATGCACTTAGCAAGAGTGAAGCAGCGATGGAAAAGGGCCAGGCTATTCGCGCCAAACTGTCCAAGTTCCAGGGACCTCTGGGCATCGTGGCAATCGTGATTGCAGCCTATATCCTGATCGCCAATATTTTCCACATTGTTATCTAGTTCCGCTTAGTTCCTTTCTTTCCGCGTTAGAATGAACCGCCCCAGGCGTCAGTCTGTAGGTCATCTGTTTGGGTTGATTGCCCTGTTTCTGGTGGTATCCGGGACAACCTACGCCCGCAGAGCCAAGACCATTTCCTTTATTCCTGATCCGAGTTGTCGCGCCAATAAGTTGGTTGTCATAGTCGAGGAAGTACTGGCAACCCATCTCAAGGTAAAAGATCTCAAGATTATCGAGAAGGAAAAGGTCAAAGCGCAGGTCCTGATGCAATATTTTATTATTGAGCGTAATCAAGGAGATCAGCTTACGATTCAGCTGGATGGACGTGCTTTTGGGAACTATTCCGGCAAGCTCCTGGCCGAAGGCTCGGCTACTAGCGATCCGTTTTCGAACGACGAGAATGGTCGGCAGGCGGCCGCCAAGCAAGCAGCTCAACAGTTGGCACAAAGCCTGTCGGCTGCACTGGAGGAGTCTCTCTGGGCAAAGGGCAAGGGACGCCGGATCATGCTGCAGGTGACCCTGGAAGGTCAGACTGGTTCATTACGACCTGCGATAGTTCAAGGCCTGAAAAAGGCCCTTATGAACATGTCGCCGAAGTTCAAAGGAAGCACCCCAAGCAACTTGATCATTATATTTCACTCGTCCGAAGGCGTAAAAGACTTAGTAGAGTCACTGGGCCGGGTTTTGAAGACAGGTGACGAAATCAAAATCAGCTGGCTGGTGCAGTCCAAGAACACGTTAATGGTGAGTTTGTCAAAGTAAGCGTTAAGGTCGTTCGATTCCCATAACGCGATAGGGATCAATTACCTCAGGGATTCCTGTGTCTCGGAAGGTCTCAAAGAAATGAATCCATTGGGTCTGGGCCACCGGATCTGCGTAAATTTCTGTATGTTCGGCCGTTGTTCCGTCTGCGAGAATGTCGAACTGGAAAAAAGCGGCGGTAACATTCTGGGGATTATTGAGTGAACAGGGTTCGTCGAGCGCAGCCAGACCGAACACTTCTCTTATTACCGGTTGCACATGCGAAAGCCCCAACCCGCGCCCCATGGCATCGTTTGCCTGGTTGGGTACGAAAGTGTCGTTCATCACTTCCTGGAACAGAATGTGTTTAGGTACCGAACCGGCCGCAGCATTTGGTTCGGTGATAGCCAGACGGGCCAGATTGACGGGATCGCCCCTTTCGACCAGGATCTGCAAGAGGGGCATAAAGCGTTTGACATCTGCCTCAGTGGTGTCTTCTGGCCTGAGCATATCGATAAAAGTGCCGAAGATTTCACTGCGCATGAACAAGTTTGTGGGCAACGAGCCGCCGCCGGCACAGAGATTGGCAATTGGGATACGTGGCGACAGCCCAATAGCCCCGCCGGCGATTATTGCGCCCAGGCTGTGGCCGGACAGATAGACCGGCGCGGCCAGGATTTCTGTTTGACCATCCGGGTTTCCCTCGGGCAGTAAATCGAGTTCGGCTACGGCCGGGGTCAATTCGGCCAGGGACACCAGGTCGAGGTAGCACTGACGGAAATTGTCCCTTAGTTTCGGCATGTTGAACTGCCCGGTGCTCAGATCAATTGCAAAAAAATTGGTTACTTCCCAGCCGCTTTCCGCCTTACGTGAACCATGTAGAACCGCATCAATGGCAATTGAGGCAAAGCCGGCTCGAGCTTGGGCTCGCTTGGCGCCCATGTCCTGGGTCTTATAGCCGAGCAGGCCGTGTTGATAAATGACTAGCGGGAAGGGAGGTTTATTCTGGGCGGTCTCTTCGGGAATCACCAGTTCGAATTCCAGTTCCTCGGTACCTTGAGCGACCGGCAGGTTGTTCTCGATCACGAAAGTGCCATCTTCAGATTGATAGTTTGCAGCTATGAATTTGCCGGTCACGACCAGAGCTACCCCGCCACTTCCCGGGCTCATTTCCAGGCTGCCGGGTAAAATGCTAAGAGGATTGGCTGCCGAACTATCAAGGATTTCTTTTGTAGCTGACAGTATCTCTTCATCGATGCTCTGAGTAGTGAACACCGTCAGGGCCGATAAATCGCCAGCATCCTGGATGAATCCTTTTTCTGTCAGGATTTCAAGGGCCTTCGATGTACGCTGGCCTAGCAGGCCGAATTCCTCGATATTTTCACCGGACAGCAGTTGCTGGGTTGCCGCCGAAGGCGCCAGGCAGTGATCCTGTTTGTTCTTCAGGCGAGTGGTCAAAGCGAGTGCGAATGTCGTTTTCGGCCTGAGCGCGAAGGCCGGTTCGACGATCAAGTAGTATTGCCCGCGGCCGCGGGCATCTTCGTCTGAGAGATACTCGAGGATGACCGGTACCGGATTGCCATAATCGGCAGATTCGCTGCTGATATTGAGCAGGACCACCGGCGAATCAGTCTTGACAGTGTCAGCCGGTGAGATGGCCAGGCTGGGCGGTGGAGTAACAATGAATTCCTCGTCAACTTCTTCGCGGGTGCCAATCTCTTTTGAAAAACCGAAGACAATCGAGGCCGAGGTGCCGAACCCGTCCAGGGCGGCCAGTTGCTCTTGCATGAAAGGAAAGGCCTCAAACATGTTTTCCGAGGCAGGCATGATTTGATCAGTTAGATTGATTCGATAGCCGCTGGGGGTCGTCGAGTCCTCGATCAAGAAGTAGTCGGATGGAAAAGGCAGCAACAATTTGTCATAGTCCATGGTCACTTCAGTCGAGCCCTGACAGAAATCGTAGAGCGGCCCGTCTTGAGATGAGCCGCAAGCTGCAAGGAAACTCGTCACTATTACCAGCGAGGCAAATTTTTTCATTTCTTTCTCCTTGACGAATATCATCCCTAGCTTACCAGGCTTATGGTAAAGCGTAAAATCAGGAATAGTTGCCGGTAGAATCAGTGTTATAGTGACAACAGAGAATACAGGAGTCAGGAAATGAAAAAGTTATTTTTGGTAATAATCTTATCATTTATGGCGATAGGCTGCCGGAGCGTGCCGGTCGCCGGTGAGTGTTCCGAGACCTCCAATATTCGTTGCATGACCAAGAAAGTGTGCGACTACGACAAAAAACGTGGTTGCATGAAATGCATGTGCGAATCGGATTTCACCTCAGATCGATTCAAGCAACACGATCAAGAACGCGGCCGATCCATCGACGGAGATTTTTAGAAGAAAATATCCTAATTCATTGACAGCCCGCCCTGGATTGCGCGACTCTCTTGGGAATTCGGAGAGACCGGAAAGGCAGGCAACCCAATGGATCAAATCAAACAAACACTCAAAGACAGTACCGCGATGCGCTGGTTTGTATTAGTGCTCATCAGCTTTCTGTTTTTCGCCACCTATTGGTTTCAGGACGTCTTTTCTCCACTCAAAGATCTAATGGAAACTGAAATGGGTATTGATCCCAATGACTTTGGGACCCTGTTGAGTACATCGACCTGGGCCAATTGTCTGGGCATGATCATCCTGGGCGGAATAATCTTAGACAAGTGGGGCATCCGTGTATCGGGCATCCTGTTCGGCGTCTTGGTCACTATGGGCGGCGCCCTGACTGCTCTGGGTGCCAGCGACGTGCTCACGACCGATAACAACCAAAAATTGATCATTATGGCCGTGGGCAGGATTGTATTTGGGGTAGGGCTTGAAATCACATGCGTAATCGTCTCCCGCACAGTCGTAAAATGGTTCAAGGGCAAGGAATTGGCCCTGGCCATGGCTATTAACGTAGGTTTCGGACGGTGTGGTTCTTTTTTCGCAAACTCTTTTTCGCTAGATATTGCCGGGGGGGCGGTCACACCGGCGATTACATTTGCCGCGACCTTGATCGGAGCGGGCTTTATCCTGTTCCTGGTCTATTTGATATTCGACGTCAAGCTGGACAAGCAACTCAAGCTGGCCGAACCAGAAGACGACGAAAAGTTCAAAATGGGCGACCTCGTCAAGTTGATCAAGAACCCGACTTTTCTCTGGATCGCCTTGCTGTGCGTGGCATACTACTCGGCCGTGTTTCCTTTTACAGGGGCCTATGGTCCCAGCATCATGGTTCACACCTACGGCTTCAGCGAGGAGTTGCCCGCGGGATTCGCGCAAATGGGATTCTGGGAGCAGGTTCAGGTCTATTTTACCAATGGCGGCAAAGTCATCGGCTTGATTCCGCTCGGGTCGATCATTTTTACGCCGATCTTCGGCTCCTTCATGGATCGTAAAGGAAAAGCCGCCACAATGATGTTCCTTGGTTCGGCCCTGTTGATTTTTGCCCACGTGTCACTGGCATTTATCCCTATTCCCGCCTTTGGATACGCGGCCTTGTTATGTCTGGGGATAGCCTTTTCGCTGGTGCCGGCAGCCATGTGGCCTTCGGTTGCAAAGATCGTCCATGAAAACCGCCTGGGCACAGCCTATGCCACCATGTTCACAATCCAGAACCTTGGTTTGGCGCTATTTTTCTGGTTGCCTGGCAAGATTCAAGAAGTCACCAACGAAGGCATTGTCGATGCAGTCAAAGCTGGTCAAGCCAACTACGACTATACTTGGGCCGTTGTACCCTTCATCGCACTTGGGGTGATATCCATCTGGCTGGCTATTCAACTCAAACGATCCGACAAGAAGCACGACTTGGGCTTGGAAAAGCCTTTCTCCGGTTAGCCGGCCTGGCCACATATTTTGTGTAGTTTTTTCATCAACTGACTGGCATCTCTATGGCCGGGCACGATTTCGAGGACTCGGCTGGCAGATTGTCTGGCCCGATTGCATGCTTGAAGTTCATAGTAAATATCAGCCATTTTCATGTGTATTAAAAAGAAACCAGCGTCAAGCTTGGCACCCTTTTCGAGCTGAGTTAGAGCTTCTTCTAGATTTCCCTGGCGGGCCAGGTTTTTTCCAAGGAAATAGAGGTAGTGGGCATTTTCGGGATCCAGTGCGACCGCTCGCTTGAAAGCCGAGATTGCCTGATCGATTTTGCCGCCGCGTGCATAGACTTGTCCCAGGTTGAAGTAAGGGGCGGCGAGCTGTTTGTCCGCCTTAATAGCCTTCAAGTATGCTAAGAGACCCTGTTTGGTTCTGCCACTTCGTATGAAAGCAACACCTAGATTGTTCCAGGCCCGGGCGAAACCTGGCCAGATTCGGGTCGCCAAATCGAAAGCCCCAGCTACTTCATTGGCGGCGAAGCCTTTCTGGTTCTGTTCAACATAAGAGCGTTCAAAGCCGAGGTTGTTGTAAAAATCAGCGGTCGCATGCAAATCGGAGATAATCTGGTAGCGGTTGAATTTCCTGGCGTGCCCGTCGAAATCGACCGGTATCAGGTCTGCTCCAATCTTGATGCCGACCATGATGTGCTTATAGTCGACCAAGACGCGCCCAGCGCGGCCAAAGTCACTATGTACTTGGGACGCGTCTAAGTAGACTGCCTCAAGCCCGACTGCACGAGCCATGGCCACAAAGAGGTTGGCGTATGAAAGACAGTTGCCAATCCCGTCGGTCATTACTTCCCGAGCTGTGCGGGTCCTTGATTTGTCGTACTTTTCGTAAAAGCCTTGCTTTCTGAAATATGCAAGTAGTGATTTTAGTTTTTGATGTTCGTTGCGGGCGTTCTGAGTTAGCTTGGTTGCCAGCCGGCTGATCTCTTGATCGCCTTCAAATGGAATCATTAATGTACTTACTTCGTCGGTGGAAAGGCGTACAGAAAGTGTTTCTCTGATTTCTTCCGGGGTGTAAATGGTGCCGGATTTACCGAACGCTACGCCACCCGGGAGCAGGAGCAGCAATGCCAATAATGCCATTCTTGCCATCCGGCCTCCCAATTTCGTGGCCTCTTCTAATATTATAACCATTATTCGGTATAGTTACTAGGGGTGCCCTGTTGACCTGCTTGTTTTCAGATGATTCAGATGATATCCATGTGACCGTGAAGTCAGTTGAATTATGGAGGGTTTGTTAATGGCTGAGAGTATTACGATCAAGGGCAGAGCCGGGGAAGGAAATACATTTCTGACGACCGCTCAGGTGATCGATGGTCTTGTCAAAATGCTGACAGCAGGAAAAATATCCGAGGCGGCCGATGTGTATTCACGCTGTCAGGAGGATATCGGCTATGTATTGATCAATAAGGTCAAGACAAAAAAGGATCTCCAGAAGTTAGTTGCCAACATGCTTTTTAGGGCCCGCGATTTCGATAAGGCGGCCTTATGCTGTGAGAACCTGGGTGAGTTCGACAAAGCGGCTGCGCTATACGAGCAGAGCGACGACTATCAGAGTGCAGCCGAAATGTACGCCAAAATCGAGAATTTCGAAAAAGCTGCCGAGATGTTTGAAAGAAATCAGAACTATCGCCAGGCGGCTGAATTGTATTTAAAAGTAAAAAACTACTCCCGAGCGGCTGCCAATTACGAAAAGGCAGTTAATTATTTTGTTTCCGGGAAGCTCTATCATGAGCTGGGTAAATTCAGAAAGTCCATGGAACTTCTCCAGAAGGTCCAAGCCACCGAGGATGGATTCGATCAGGCCACCATCCTGATTGGTGATATCCTGGCTAAAAATGGTTACGTTGATCTGGCAATCAAGAAGCTGCTGAATGTGATAAAGGGCCGCTCGGTAGGTCAAGAAACTGCCGAAATGTATTACCACCTGGCCGGCTTGCATCGCATTAAAGGCAACATCCCGGTTGCACGCAATATCTACCAACAGGTGATGAACTTCGACATTACATTCAAGGATGTAGAGGACAAGCTCAAAGAACTAGCCGAGGGCGACGGTGTCCCATTATCAGAGGGCATTGTAGCCGAGGGGCCCGACGAAGATATCGATCTTAGTGTCGATCTCCCCGAGGGAGTTGAGCCGGCTTCGCAGATTGTCAGTGTCATGGAGGGGTTTGACTTCTTGCAAAAGATTCCCTTGTTTGCCGATATGCCTCTTTCCGAGATGAAGGCGTTTTATAATATTTGTGAAGAACGCACTTTCCAGAACAACGAAATATTGATCGAGCAGGGGCGACCGGGAATGGCTCTCTACGTTATCCGCTCGGGTAAAGTCTCGGTAGTTCGGGTGGAAGGCAACCAGCAAAAAGAAGTTGCCACTCTCGAAGCAGGAGTTCACGTTGGTGAGATGGCGTTGGTTGACGAAAGTGAGACCTCAGCCCGGGTCATAGCCCGGGGTGAAGTGATCGTCTTCGAGATCTCACGCGATCACTTCCTGCGTTTCCTGCAGGCCAATGACAAGTTTGCTGTTCGAGTGCTGCGTGTATTTGTACGGACATTGTGCGAACGTTTGCGTGAAACCACTGCCAAGCTGGTCGTAAAGTAGGGGGCATGATGAAAAAACTATTGGCGTCCTTTGTCGTCCTGAGTTTCTACGTTGCGGCATGTACTCCGGACAAGAGCGATGAGAAACACAAGCCACCCACAAAAGAAAAGAAGACCAAGACCGCTAAAAAGCCAGAGAATCCATTCAAGAATCTGACTCCCATCGAAGTAGGCAAGCATGCCAAGGCTGCTTTACATGTGACTTTTTCTCCGGATGGTAGTCTTTTGGCCAGCACGGGCAAAGACAAGCTGATCAAGCTTTGGAACCCATCCAGCGGTCAGCTGGTTCGAGAATTCAAGGGTCACAAAGATGATGTCATGATGGTCAATTTCTCGCCTGACGGTAAACTCCTGGTCAGC
>JAFDKH010000087.1 GCA_019307065.1 Deltaproteobacteria bacterium | reverse complement strand
TAAACGACCTCGAAGTTCACCATGAATTCGGGATACTCGTTTTTGAAGGTGTGATAGCAATGCGGGGAAGATACCAGGATTTTCTTCACCCCATTATCGATAAAAGTTTTAATGTTTTCTTTGGCCAGGGTTCTGAATACTTCTTCGCCGCCCGTCTTGCGGATGCTTTCGCCACAGCAATTCTCCTTGGCACCTAATATCCCAAAATCCACCCCGGCTTTGTTCAGGATGTTGGCAGTCGCAACAGCTACCTTTTTCATTCTCGGGTCATAGCTGAAATAGCAGCCGACAAAATATAAAACTTCCATCCCTTCGGCAAACGGTTTCACAGACAGATCGTTTGCCCAATCAGCCCGCGTTTTTCGTTCTTCATTCAAGGGATTGCCTTGTGTAGTCAGGCTTCCTCTGACGGTGCGCACAGCCCGGGCAGATTCAGGAAAAACTCCATATTCAGAAGCGATCCTGCGTAAAGATACGCCAATATCTATCTGTTTCACTCCCCTGGGACATATAGAAGGACAGGTTCCGCAGGTCGTACAGCGCCAGATGTCTTCACCTTCTATCTCAGTCAAACCGAAGGTGGCCTCGCGGATTATCTTGCGTATGCTAAAGGGTCTAACCTTATTCCAGGGGCAATAAACATCACATTTTCCGCACTGATAGCATAACTTAAAGGCCTCTCCACCGGCCTGTTTGATCTCATCAATTATTTCTTTAAATGGGGCGACTGTTTCCAATGTCTTTATTTATCCTCTTGTCTCACCTTTTGTGATTTAGTCTTTCTTCGACATTCGGGCAACGGTATCCAATATTTTCTGCAACCCGTATTTGTTTGCCATTGATTCCAACCCGATCTCCAACTCCTCCTGCTCGGCCTCTTCTTCGACTTCCTCTTCCCTTTCTTCGTAAACCAGGGCATCAGCCAAGCACCATTTGACACACAAAGGCTCGTCTTCGCCTTCACACATGTCGCATTTCAACGGAAGACCGGAATCAGGTTCTTTGAACTCGGGCCTGGATGGGCAGGACGCCCGGCAGAAGGCACACTCTTCGTATTCCTTGCCGTCAATTACGTATTTGTCCCGGCCGGCACATTCGGCCGGCGTGTATTCACCGGCGTATACAGGAATATATATGTCTGTGTATGGTTCACGAATTACCCGAATACGAGATCTGGCCGGATTACTGCTGCTATATTTTGGCTCGGCGTGAAAGGATGAGCAGATAACCTCACATGCTCGGCAACCATTGCACTTATCAACATCAATTTTTATCGACTTGATTATTTTCTTTTTTTTCTCAACCTTCACGGCTCACGCCCTCCACGGAATTATTTCTCTTTTTCAACAGAAGCCTCTTTAGAAGAATCATCTTCACCCGCCGTCAAGATCCCTCTTTTGAAAAAGTCTTCGCTCACGTAATCCAAACCCAATTCATGTAAGGACTCTTTAGTTGGAATACCCTGCTCATTCCATCCCTTGAATTCGTAATAAGTGTCTAGGAGTTCCTTCTCGAGTTCGGGAAATCTTTTCTTCCAATGGTCCGCGGGGGGCTTCTCGTCTTTTCTGCGCAGGCCTTTTCTTATATTAATGGCCCTGACTAATGTTCGGTATCTTTTGGCTGCCTGGGTTAGTTTATCCTCATCCATCTCGATCCCGGCTCCGGCCGAGATAAAAGACGGGAAATTGTGCATGTGGTAGGGAGGCTTCAGATGAAATGATGACAAACCGGCACACATCCCGAGGGCGTCATCAATGTAGTGCATCCTCTCTTGCCAGTCGACAATGTCACAAGTCATTTTAGGAGTTGGGTAATAAGGGTTTGAGTTTTCACCGCGTGGTTCCCAGTCTAAAAAGTATTGCTTAAACCTGTCATCCGGAACCTGGAACCAGTCCTTTACGAACTTTTCGCGGTGCTCTCTCTTGGGAAAAGCCGCCTGGGGGAACTGCCCTTCAATTTGAGTAATGTTTATTTTCTCGCCGGTGCAATACATAAGGAAATAAATGGGATTCAGCATTGATAGCTTGAGCGGCAGCTGCTCGAGTTTTTTTATGTTATTGTGAGCATATTCTTGGGCGCCCTTGCCAATCTGTTCGGCCGCCCAATGGGTACCATTGGCCAGAATATCTCCGATGCCTTCGCGCCGGACAATCCTGTCAAGTAACCAGAAAAATCTCTCCTCGTTATCGGACGGCATGCCCGGCAGGTCATCGTCAGTCAAAATGCCGTTTTCGTAAAGCTCAAGAGCAAAGGCCATAACTTGCGGAGCTGAGTATCCGTCCACCCCATACTCGGTAGCCCGCTGAGCAATTCTAAAACCAAAATCCAGGTCTGCCATGGCCGCCATTGTATAGGTAAGCTTCGAGAAACACTTCATCATGTATGTCGAAAGTCCCGGCATGGAAATTGATGCGCCGCATTTCAAGGGACAGTTGAAGCAGCTGATTAACCGCGTCCGGGCTTTATCCATAGTCTCCCGCCAGGCCTTGTCGACTTCATCAGTCCAGAAACCTTTTCTGCGCGTGCGGGAATTTCCCCAGGAGAAATTTTCGGTGTGCCATTTCTCATCATGGATTGCCATCTCTTGCGGTGAGCCAAGCACGGCTAAAATGGGTATGACCCCTGGAATTGGGTGATCTTCACGAAATTTTATATATTCCAGAACTTCGTTGCAGAGCTCGAAGTATTCGGCCGGCTGGGCAACATTGATGTCATTTGTTCCGCGAACAACTATAGCCTTTAGGCCTTTGTCCCCCATAACGGCCCCAATTCCGCCGCGGCTGGCGCTGGACCTGCCCTGCTCGATCGAAGCATAATAGACCCTGTTTTCTCCGGCCAGGCCAATAGCCGCCACCTGGGCTTTCGGCTCGTTCAACTCTTGGCGAAGAAGTTGTGCAGTTTCATTAGCGCCTTTACCCTTTAAATGAGAGGCATCGCGAATTTCTACTTTGTCGTTGTTTATCCACAAATAGACCAGGTCAGGCGACTTGCCGCTGAGGATTACTTTGTCATAACCGGCAAACTTCAATTCGGGCGCCCAAAATCCGCCCATCATTGAAAACACCATCAAGCGAGTCTGCGGAGAAAAGGTAGACACGATTGTACGATTACAACCGGTAGCGGGTGTGCCACACAAAAGACCAGCGGCAAATATGAGAAGATTGTCAGGAGAAAAGGGATCAGTTTCAGGGGGAACCCGATCCCATAATATCTTGGTGTTAGTACCTAAACCCCCCAAATAAAGCTCGGTGTCTTTTGGGTCGCTGGCGACCCTCTCAATGTTTCCCCGGGATAGATCTACTTCTAAATTATAGCCTGTCTCTGCGTACCTCATTTTTTTTCCTCATTGATATTATCTGCTGGTCTAAGCAATACTGACCAGAAGTCAATTTTGGTCAGTATTCCACAAACTCGAGCAGACTGCAAGGGGAAAATAGTACTATAACTATTTGTATTTGCTTGATTAGCCTGTTTGTGACTAATCGCTGCCGGTAACGCAAAGTTTGTTGCCGTTTTCGATTACGGTAAACAGGCCATCGTTGCGTTTGACGCGCTCGTCGATCCAGGCCTGGATGTCGTCAATTGACTCCAGGCCGCCCGGCCGCAGGATCTCGGCTGGCAGCTCACTATGGATAAACAGTTTGATTTGGTCGCCGTTGATTAACCGAAGCATTCGATCGGTTTTCCACAAATAAAGCTCGAAATTGTCGGCAATTTCTTTTCTGGCTTCGTCCAGTGGCTTGGGCAGCAAGCGCACCAGGTTGTCCCAGAAAAGTTCCTTGGGTCTTCGATCGGGCGCCAACCCGCTGACATCCGGGTCCAGATCGGGACGGCCGTTGAGCGGGGCAATCACCAGGGCTTGACCTCCCTTTTTAATAGCCCCTTTCAAGGCCAGGTCGAAAGCGTTTTGGGTGCCGTACAAAGCCTGAGAAGCCGGCGGCCCTCCGGGAGAGATGATCACGTATTTCGAACGCTTGACTTCGAAGGCCATCAGTCGATCAACTACTTTGACCATTTCAGTACTTACCTGGGCGGGATCACCGGCTTGAATCCAGTAAATCTTGCCGGAGCCCGATACCATATCCAGCGCAAACGCGGTCACATCGCCGACTACGGCTTTGCCGCTCGGCGCCAAGACAAATCGCTCGCTTATTTTTCGCGCTTCGCGCATGTCCTCGGCGAAGGGATTGCTCTGGCGGGCCGGATCGGAATGCCAGGGGTTGCGGCCGGCAGCCGAGTCCGGATCGAGGGCCCACTTGTGATTCTGGGCAACCGTCTTGCCCCAGGACAAACCGGGTAAAATCTGCTTGTCGACGCAGGAATAGCCGTTGAGATAGTGATGTTTGGATTCGTGCCCATAGATTCGCAGGTTGCAGTCGAGCAGCTTGCTGTTTATACGAACTTTGGTTGCCCGTGAAGTTTCTCCCAGGTCGGCCATGGCGCTTTTTTCAGAATCGTGAGGTTCGAACTTTATATTGAAACGCAGTCGCCTTGTAGCCTCAGACGCCCAGGCGCCGGCATTCTTGGCGTAGACTTCCGGTTTGTGAGTCCCGGTGGCGCACAGGACGGTAATAGTTCTTGGCAAACCGGCAACCACTTCGTCGAGCAAGGCATCCAGAATTTCGTGTTGCAAGCCGGCCCGGAATTCATCCGAGATGACAATCCCGACATTTTGATCTTTTGAAAGTTTGCTCAAGTGCGGCCGTCCGACCGGCTGGGCGAGCGCTTCTTTGATAATCCCGGCCGGGTCTCCGGTCAGGGTCTCTACCTGGCGCGGCTGAATCAGCGGCCCATTCAGACGATCTTCGGGAATTGAGAATGTTCTGGTTTCGGTTCCATAAGTCAGTTCGAACTGTGTATCAGGCATGCTCGTCTTCCAATTCCCCCCAAATGAACTATCAACAGTTTATATCCTGGCCGGCGAAAGTAAAGGCTTCCAGAGAGGCAATCTGCTCAAGCAGGTGTTTTGGCGTTGAAAACGCCCTGGGGACAGGTTAGATAACTCAAACAATAATGAAAACGAATTTTTGGCAAAGACTCGGCCCGGGGATTTTACTGGCCGCGACATCGATCGGGGCTTCGCACCTGGTTTTGAGCCCCCGGGCCGGAGCGCTGTTCGGCTATCAACTACTCTGGCTTATTTTAGCCAGTCACTTTTTCAAGTACCCGGCCTTCGAATTCGGGCCGCGTTACGCCGCGGCTACCGGCCAGAGCCTCTTAGCCGGTTATGCCAAAGTGCCCGGCCCGCGCGGCTGGGCGCTTATTATGTTTCTGGGCTCGACAGTCTTGCAGGGCGTCGGGGTACTAGCCGGAGTAGTCAATGTCTCCGGCTGCGTGCTCTTTACCTGGTGCGGAGTGCTGAATACGGAATTGTTTTCGGTCATAGTCATCGCCGCGGTCCTGGCCTTGCTTTTTGCCGGAGGATTCTCCTGGCTCGATCAACTCAACAAGATAATGATCACGATCCTGGCCCTGGCAACAATCCTGGCCTTCATTCCAATCTTTCCGGCCCCGGCCTCGTTTGCCCGGCTGGTAATTCCGGCTTTGCCGATCGGCTCGATCTGTCTGGTGGCTGCGATTATCGGCTGGATGCCGACCGGGATCGATGTCTCAATCTGGCACTCATTCTGGACGCTGGAAAAACTCAAGCTGCTCGGAGAAAAGACCGACGCAATCAAAGCCGGCAGCCGCAAACGCCAACTGAAGATTTCATTGACCGACATGCGTATCGGCTACGGCCTGTCGTTGTTGACCGGGATAATGTTCGTCACCATGGGTGCTACGCACCTTGCCGGCATGGGCTCGGAACTGAAAGGCATTCAATTCGCCCAGGCGCTCAGCTCGGCCTACACGGTCTTCATGGGCCGCTGGATGTTCCACGTTTTCATGCTGACCGCTTTCTTCGCCATGTTCTCGACTTCTTACACCGTGATCGACGGTTTCTCGCGCTCGTTCTCCGAGGCGCTGGCCGCCCTGAAACCCGGTCTGGCAAACGAAAAAACCAAGCGCAACACATACCGCGGCTTCGTCATTGTCTCGGCCGTCTCGGCAATTGTCACCCTGGTGCTGGTCGGCAACCCGGTAACTTTGGTGACCGCGGTAGCTTTGATCAGCCTGGCCGTCGCACCGATTTTGTATGCTCTCAATTTGTATTGTGTTCAAAAACACATCAAGGATCCCGAGCTGAAACCCGCCCGGGCAACCGTTGTGATCGGCTGGCTGGGGACGGCCTTTATGCTGCTGGCCCTGGTTGTTACGATTTATGTCAAATTGATTAGTCCGGCTGGTTGAATCAGGTTTTGATACAACTAACTCCCTAACACTCCCAGGGACCGCAGCCGCCGGTTCGCTGGCAGGTTTGATAGACGCAATGCCAGACCTCCCCACCAGGGTGCTCGCAAGCCTGAGTACCGACACACACCCGGGCACACCGACTCGGGCATTCACCCGGGCAAGTCGCCCCGAAGCCCTCTTCGACAATGTCGCAGCCGATCGACCCCCCGCAGTTACAGGCCCCGGTCAAGCAGTCGGAACGACAGGTCCACGAGCCGCACTCGCCGCAACTCGCGACTTCGCCGGGCGTGCAATCCCCCTCGTTCTGGCAGCCGCCCCAATTACAACTATCGTTGCAGCGCCTGGTGCCGCACTTGGTACCGCACGGTTCAGTACTGTCCGGGACGCAACCGGATTCTCCCGTGCAAGCACCCCAAGTCTGATCGGCCTGACAGGTTTCCAGGCCGCTGTTGCAGCGCCCGCAGGGGCGGGTTTCGTCGACCGTGCAGTCGCCCGATTCGCCGACACAATTGCCGGCCGTACAAGTATCGTTGCTGGTGCCCGGATCGCCGTCGTCACAAGCCTGGTTGTCACAGTTAGAATCGGCGCAGTCAGTTTGATCGTCACAGTCATTGTCGAGGTTGTCATCACAGGTCAGCTCGGGGTCTTCAGTCGGCGTACAGGCCTCGGCTACGCAAACCTGATCCTGGCAAATATATCCAGCCGGACAGTCTTGATCTGTTGTGCACGCGGCTACACAAACCTGATCCTGGCAGACATATCCAGCCGGACAGTCTTGATCTGTTGTGCACACGGCTATGCAAACTTCGTCCCGGCAAACATACCCGGCCTGGCAGTCTTGATCTGTCTGGCAGCCGCAGCGACCTTCGACACATTCTGGGTCGACGCAAACATCGTTTTCGCAAACCTGCCCGTCTTGGCATTCTTCGACCGGGCAGTCTTCAGACCAGCAACGGCCATTGGCGCAGCGCTGACCGGCCGGGCAGGAAACCCCGACACAGTTGAATTCGATACACTCATTATCGACACACACCAGCCCGCCGGCACATGAGTTGTTGAGGCAATCTGCCGGAAAACAAAACCC
This sequence comes from Deltaproteobacteria bacterium, assembly GCA_019307065.1. Taxonomy (GTDB): domain Bacteria; phylum Myxococcota; class B64-G9; order B64-G9; family B64-G9; genus JAFDKH01. The sequence continues at coordinate 13,013 of JAFDKH010000087.1, read as the reverse complement.
GTTGGCGCAGACGAGATCCGCTTCACATACGATTCCAACGCAACTGCGTTGGCGGCATTCTTCATTGATGCAAACTTCGGCGTAGTTTTGACAGCGTTGGGTCTCGCAATTTAACGGGTAGCAACGCCCATCGGCGCAGGCCTCGCCCGGCGGGCAAATCGTCCCCAGGCAACTGGTCGGCAGGCAATCCTCTTCGAAACAAATTTCGCCCAGGCCGGAACATGGCCGCGTCTCGCAATTTATCGGGTAACAGTTGGATTCAGCACACTGGTAGCCCGGCTTACAGGGCGTGTCTGGGCATTGGGCGTAGCCGCACTGGCCGTCGATACAAGTCTGGGCCCCCAGGCAATCCATATCGACTTCACAGTTGCTGCCACTACTCGAACAAGTAGACAGGCAACCCATCAAGACCAACAACATACATGCATGCACAAACGAAGTTTTCATGTCCACCTTCATTGCCCGGCTGTTTGGTTTATTAGGTTCTATTTTATTTGTTTTGCGGCTTTAACTCAATCATCTTGGCAAGAATCCTGGGCCAGGCTGGTGCCGGCACAATCGTCCGTCTGGCTGCAGTTCCAGAGTCCATCGTTGCACTTCAGCCAACCGCAGCTTGGCTGCCCACAGGCGGCATAGACGACCTGGATACAACCGCCGTGCTCTTGCCAGCTACCCCAGGTTGTACTGTAGCAATTTCGCGGATTGCAGCTTGGATTTTCATGTGCGGTTTTATCGCAGGCACCTTCCTCAGAGCAATACCAGCGGCCGTTGCGACAAGTGTACCAGCCACAGCGCGATTGGCTGCAGGCTGCGTAGGAGACTTGAATACACTCACCATCCTCGACATATTGCTTGAGGGTACTGCTGTAACAATCCTCCTGGGCCGGCGGATCGTCATCAGTATCGTCGTCAGTATCGTCATCCGTACCGCCATCAGACGTCGAGCCATCACTGGCACTCCCCCCGTCGCTAACCGATCCGTCAGGCTGATCTGTTCCGGAGTCAGGATCGTCGTCCGGGTCAGGCTGACCACCGTCAAGACTGTCGGTTGTCTCGACTGGATAGTAGTCACGAAATCCCTGGTAATAGTCGATTTGGTGGTAACGATTCGGCGAGCTGGCCGGGGTCCTGAAGACGGATGCCCCGGCGACATTATGATTGTACCCGTTTTCTTGCATCCAGGCCCACTGGGCCTCTTGCTCTGCTCGTCCGTCCGAGCCTCGGAAAAAGTCCCAGCTAAAAATCCAGACCAAACGCTCGGGCTCGATCTCGGAATAAGTCGGCGGAATCTTCTGCTCCCAGCGCCATTCCCAGCCGGAATGCATGACATCCATACTGCCGACATAATCTACGGATGTATTCGCCAGGTCGGCGACCGGGGCAATGGTCGACCAGCGCGCCTGGCAAACCATCAGCTTGAACCCATTTTGATGGAGCGCCTCGGCCAGGTGCTCAACGAAATCGAGATAGTATCCACGCCTGAGATTGTCGGTCGAGCCTTCGACGTCGAGAATGTATCCGGTATAGCCCTTGGCCTGGGCTTCGGCCACGGCCGCCTCGGCGATCTCTGCGCGATTGACATACATTTGGGTGACGGCGTAGTCATTGGAACAACCAATGATCATTGGCCAGGCTTGCAGCTCTTTTTCATCGGCCCAGTCCTTCGGATCGCTCAGCTCTTGGCCGTTGACCTGTATTATTCTAAAACTGCCGCCCGAATTAATCCGGTAACGCTCATATGAGACCATGTTGACGGCATCCAGGTTGGGCTCTACATCGGCAATATCTTCCTCCAGATCGGCCGAAAGAAACTCGAGCGCCATAAACGGAAACACCAATTCATAGCTCTGATCGGTATCGAGGTGTTGGGGGGTCGAGGCCAACTGGCGGCTCGAATCCCGGGCTGCCTGCAACTGGGTACGATCAAGAATGTCGATAATTGTGTGCCCGGCCAGGCTGATTGATAGACCGACTTGAAAAACGTTGTTTGAAGGAGTTCGTCCGAGCGCCTGACTGAAAACGGATTGCCTTAGGCCGTTTTCAAGTTGGGACAAGACTTGCGGGTCCTCTCCGACCACCAATAAAACCGGGAGCAGGACGTAGTCGCTTTGCTGCGGATCGCTCGCGCGGTGAAAACTTATCCGCACAGAGGTGCTATAGGCTCCGGCAGTCAGGCCCTCGATTTTGGCGGCCAGCCCGACCGAGAAATGTTCGGCCTGCGAACCTTTTAATGCATCGCTGTTCAGTGACAACCAGGTTGTATCGGGATCGTCCAATTCAACAGAATAGGCACAATTAGCCGACAGGATGAAAAAATTCTCCTGGCTGTTGACCAGGGTAATTACCGGCATCTGATCCGGCTGATCGGTCGGCGAATCGAGAATAATGCGCCCAGGTTCACATGCAACATTGGCCAGACAACTGCCGACCAGGATAATGAAAAAGCAAAATCGTCGGATCATGGTACACCTCCAGAAAGCGTAAAAGGCGACTCTAACGCAATAGGCGTGCCAAACCGGACGATTGGTCCTTTTTGTAACTTATTGTAATTACGTCCTTAATCTAGGTAAAATAAATTCTTCGCTTTGCCAATTTTCAGGAATCGTGACATTCTGACTCACTATTCGGTACAGCGTGACTGTTATTGATATTTACCTAATAAATACTGTGGGATACAAAACAAAACTCAGATCGGCTCGATGGTAAATTGACTGACCAGTCAATCAAGTTTAAAGAGGGCAAACAGATTTGCCGTCCATGCATACAGACGATAAGCTTTTCGTCTGTTATGATTATGCTCGCACGCAAAATATTGATTGTGGTTGTCATGCTTTGCCTGGCTGGAAATACATTTGCAGCCCAGCCGCCCAATAACTCGATTCCGGCCAATCGGGCCTGGGATGTACTCAAACCCGGCAAAAAAAAGCCCGACTACCGTAAACTAATGACCCTGGCCGGACAGGCGCTGGGTGACTGGAAGTTTCATTTTGCCGGACTCGATCTGGACGGTAAGTCTCTGGTTCAGCTGGCCGAGCGAACTCCCGACGAACCGTTTTTACGCCAGGTGCGTGAGCAGTTCAGGCTGCCGCTCGATCTGGGCGACTTCATTTTTTTTCTCGATGATCTACTGCTGGCCGGCAAGAACGGCCTGCGCGGAAAACTTGTGTGGGTCACCTTCGGCCGCGCCAGAATCGCCGGCATTCTGGTTCATCCCCACGACGTGTTCTGGAAGAATCGCCCGCGCCGCTATGGAGAAGTGACCACCCAGTTGGCGATCGACAAGCCCAAGGTCCTGGCCGAGTTGCCGCCGGTCGCTAAAGACGGCGATCCGCTCGGCCCCAACTGGTATATGCGCTACCAGAGCCCGCATAGCGAAAAAAGCATGCTGGCGGCTTTAGAAAAAGAGAACCCCGATCTGGCAAAACGAACCGCTTCGCTGATTAAGCAGTTTCGTAATCAAGGTTGCCTTGTCGATTTGCACACTACTTTGCGCCACCGCGAAAGGGGCTACCTGATGTGGGGGGCATACCTGCTGAGTCAAAAGAAGTCCAAAAAAGGCGTACTGCGGGCGGTCAGGCTGTTAAAGAGCACAAACAAGAAATGGAAGCTGGGAGTTTCAATTGGCTGGTACCATCCTCGGGGCTGGAAAGCCACCGTCGAAGCCGCCCGGCAGATGAAGGACACTTACGGAGTCGGCTACGCCTCGAAGCGCGGTGCATTGAAATCCAAACACTACGACTGTATGGCTATCGACCTGACCGCCATGGGTCTACCGCGTAAGCTCAAACTCACAGCCCCCGGCGGCCAAGAAAGAGTATTTGATCTTTCGGCCAACCAACAAACCCGCGATCTCAACCTGACTCCTGAACTGGTCGGCTGGGTCGAAAAGCATTTTCAGCTCAAAAAAGTCAAATCCGACTACCCCCACTGGAACGACGTTGCCAAAACCAACTGATGGGCACCAAACGTAAAAAGTTCTTCAAGATAGTTTTCTGGCTGGCCGCACCTGTTGTTGTCTGGTTCATAGTTCACACTATGGCGGACAAAGTAACCGTTGAGACTACGCCGCCGCCGCAAGACAAAGTAGTCGTTGAGCCGGTGCCACCACCGCAAGCACTAGACACTCTTGATTCGACCCGGCGGCTTTTACTCGAGCGCTTCGATTCCTATCTGACAGATCCTGAAGCTTACGCGCGCCTGGTCGCCGATCAGTGCGCCCAGTTTCCCGAGGGCGATCTGTTTCCCTATGTCTTTGTCGCCATGGCTTACTCCAACCTGGCCCTGGCCGGCGCAACTGACCGACAACACGCCCGGGAACAGATCGCGACCTTGATCGACCTGGCTTTGCCGGCAGTTATCAGGCGCCTGCGCCCGCCGGAAAACAAGCTTGAGAAACTGGAATCGTACGGCCGGCAGGCGACCTATTTGGGGCAGTTGAATTTGGCGTTGGGCTGTTATCGTCTGATCGGCGGAGACGAACGTTTCGATCGTATTCACCGGCGCATTTCGGACATCCTTTACCAGGCGCTGGTCAAAACCGACGGCCGGCCGCTGGATTCGTTTCCGAACTACTCCTGGCCGTTCGATACTATTCCGGTCCTGGCTTCTTTGAAGCTGGACGATTTGCACAGCCGCACAAGCCGAACCGATCAACTAGTGAAAAAACATTTAGCCTGGCTTGAACAACACGGCCGGCACGAGTCAACTGGCCTGCCCTATAGCCGCTTGGGCAAACATAAAGAGCTCCCGCGCGGCTGCGACTTGTCGCTGAGGCTATGCCTGCTGGCTCAGATCGATCGATCGAAAGCCGAGGCTCTTTACCAAAACTACACAAAATATTTCTGGTTAGAAAGGGGTATTGCGGCCGGCTTCGCCGAATGGCCCCGGGGAATCAGCCGATTCGAAGACAACGATTCCGGCCCGATCATCCTGGGCATCGGCACGGCGGCCAGCGGATTGGGTATTGGAACCGTGATTGCCATGAATGACCAAGCCCGCTTGAAACGACTGGCCGATCAAATGGCCATGCGCGATACGATTTTTGCTTTATTGCTTAGCAATACAGACGGGCGCCAAACTCTGGGCGGAATGATTCCTTTTAGTCCTGAGTACTTCACCGGGTTTTTGTTCGGTGATGCGATTCTCTTTTACGCGATAACTTGGCAGGCTTGGGAAAAATGAGTTGCTTCAGTTTTTAGGTATTTCTTCAAACCATATTTTAACTTTTTTTTCTTTATTCAGCTTGGCGTAAAACTGGTACTCGCAACCGGCCTGAGCTTCTATTTTTACTTCCTGGTTGAGCCTGCGCGGCCCAGACTTGAATTCTTTGGCAAAACGGACAGCCGTCAGGACCATATGTGTGCCGGGCAAGACCTCGACAATATCATACCTGGTGGCGCTTTCGGAAACGTCTGTATTGAGAAGTTTGCTGTCAATGGCAACGAAAGTTATATGGTTGCCGTGATGGACATCAAACTTACCCCTGATAATGGCTATTTCTTCGACCGGCTTCTTTTTACCGTTATAAAATCGGTAACGGTGGGTACATCCCTGACAAATAACAAAGACTAAACAACCTAAAACGATGCTGACGGCTATTGATCTAGCCTTGAACATTGAGGCGTCTCCTTTCGAGACTGTCGCGGTCGTTTTGACCAGTGAACCAACTAAAAGATTATACCTGGATTGGGTTTGTTTACAAAGCGTTGATGTTACTCAGCGTTTACCCAATTGGGCTGCTAGCTTCCGTAAAATGAAACCATGCAGCCAAACAACTCACAAACCAGGAGGTGGATTATGAAAGCTAAAGATTTATTGGTAATCGGATGTACGGCCCTGGTGACTGCCCTGGCGGCCGGGTGGATACTGCACCCTTCGAAAACCGCTAATGCGGTCCCAAAACAAGCCGCCGGCTTGAGGGCCGCCCCGGCTATCTTGGAAAACGACGGAATCGAATTGTCTTTAAAGGCCGGCCAAAAAACCTATCAGGCCGGAGACAAGCCGGTAATGACCCTAACGGCGGTCAATAAAAGTGATCAATCCAAGTCGGTAGAAGTCAAAGTGCGCATGCTGGCTTCGAGCCCGGCTTCGAAGTATGCCCGCATGGTCAGCCTGCCGAGCGAGAACTGGACCGACACCTTGCTGGTGGCCTTGAAGCCTAACGAAAAAAAGGCGCTTGTACTACCTACCGGCGCCAAACTCGCGGCCGGCAAAGATGTTTTTTTCACCCTGCAAGTCGACCAGCAGGTCATTCGAGCGGCCGGATTCTTTGTCCCGGTCGATAAAACTCAAAATAAACTGGCTGCCCTGCAGGCTAATTGAAGGTGATTCATGTCGGACTGGAGAATTCGCAGCGGGGTCCTGATCGGTTTGGTGCTGGCGCTTGGCTATTTATTTTTCCGCTCCCTTTGGCCAAGCGTCAGCCCGCCGCTCAGGACTCACGCTGCCCTTCTGTCCGACTGCAACAAATCAATCGAAGAGCTGGTTATTCAATATGTTCCCGATGCGGCCGAAATCGTCTTAGAGACATATCAACAGTTTCTAAGCCAACTGCCAAAAGAAGTCAGTGTCTATGTCGTCTGCCCGTCGGCAAAAGCCTGCCAGGATCTAATCGGCAGATTGAAGGAAATTAAATGCCGGTTGGTGCCGCTGGTCACCAATCACCCAATCACCACATGGTCGCGTGATCGCTGGCTGGCGTTCGGCCCGCTCGAACCCGGACGGCCGGGTCTGATCTTGTCGCCCCGCGAGGAAATCGCAGCCAGAGTCTGGCCGCAACGCCAGGGCGATCAGCGCGTCGCGGAAGATCTGGCGGCATTCTTCAAAGAAAAGTTCGAGTCAAAGAGAAGCGCTTTGGCTTTCGACGGCGGAGACTTTGTGGCCGATTCCAAAACGGTTTTCATAACTCCCAACGTGTTACTGCGTAACGAAGGTATCACGGTACCTTCGTCGATTGAGCTCAAGCATGTCCTGGAAGGCATTTTACAAAAAGAAGTAATCCTGCTCGGCAAGGCACCTGCCCATCATGCAGGGATGTTCATGATGCCGGCAGGTAGAAAGACCATGCTGGTCGGGGACCCGTCGCTGGCCTCGGCCTCGCTCGATTGTCTGCAGACCAGATCGGCAGCCTGCCCTATTTTGCACCCCGATCTTTCAGCCGACAGCCAGTCCAGATTCGATGCCGTGGCCGAGACCGCTCGGGCGGCCGGCTACCGAGTAGTCCGCATTCCGGTTGTACCCGACACCGACGGGCGAACCTACCTGACTTATCTGAATGTGATCATCGACCAGCGCGACGGGCAACGGATTGTCTACATGCCGACTTACCGCAAGGCCGAAAAACTCAACCGCCAGGCCGAGCGAATCTGGCAAGGCCTGGGCTACCAGGTCCGCCGGGTAGACTGTACGGCAACATATATCCACTTCGGCAGCCTGCGTTGCTTAGTCAATGTGCTCAAGCGGGCTTGATAATTAAAATGAGGTTGTCATCTCCGCGAAAGCGGAGATCCAGGCCTAGAATCTTCTGGATTCCCGCTTGCGCGGGAATGACAAAACACTAAAAGATCAGGGATCTTTGCAAAAGTTGTAGTTCGGTCAGGGGTCTGATATCTCGGTACCTGTTTCTTTCTAGCGGGAGTTTGCAATCGAGACGCCTCTAATAGCCGCCGACCAGCACTGGGCCCTTCTGGCTATTTTGGTCAGCGTGGCCGCCTTCGGCCTGTGGGCCGAAAAAACCAAATGGGGCTCACGCCTGTCGGCCGTGGTAATCGCCATCCTGGGTACCTTCATTTTATCCAACCTATGGATCATTCCGACCGACGCCCCTGTCTATAACGTCGTCTGGACTTACATGGTCCCGCTGGCGATTCCGCTATTGCTGTTCAAGGCCAACCTGGCCCGGATAATCAAAGAGGCCGGCCCGACCATGATCGCCTTTGGCTTCGGCGCGATCGGGACCGTGCTCGGCACCCTGCTGGCCTTTTATCTGATTCCGCTCGGCGAGGAGGGCTGGAAGCTGGCCGGAATTTTTTGTTCGACTTACATCGGCGGCTCGATGAATTACGTGGCCGCTTCGGAAGCCCTGCAACTCAAATCGGGCGATCTACTGGCCGCCGGAGTGGCCGCCGACAACCTGGTAATGACCTTGTATTTCCTGTTGCTGTTCGCCTTGCCGTCGATCGGCTTTTTGAAAAAAATCTTTCGAAGCCGGCACGCCGAAAAAGCCGCAGATTCTTCCGAGCCGTCCGGGCAACCATTAGAAAAACCCGAACAACTCAACTTGCTCAACCTGGCCAAGGCCCTGGCGATCGGGACCGCCTTGTGCGCAATCGGCTACTGCTTGGCGGATCTCACGGGGATCAAGGGCACCGGAATCTTGTTCATTACCGCCCTGGTGGTCATCCTGGCAACAGCCTTCCCCAAGCAGATGGGAGCCATCTCGGGTGCCGACCAGATCGGGACTTTTTTGATGCAGGTGTTTTTCGCAACCATCGGGGCCAGCGCCAATATATTCGTTGTATTGAAGTTCGGCCCGGTCTTGTTTGCCTTCGCCGGCCTGATCCTGGCGGTGCACTTGATATTCTTGCTGGCGGCCGGAAAAATCTGCCGGCTTGATCTGGCCGAAATCGTAATCGCCTCCAACGCCAATATGGGCGGTCCGACCACCGCCGCAGCCATGGCCGTCGCCCGCCGCTGGCGAGCCCTGGTTATCCCGGCCATTTTATGCGGCACTCTGGGTTATGCCGTGGCGACCTTCATCGGTGTGGCTGTAGGCTACTGGCTGAAATAAATTCGCTCTTGGTCTTTTCACGCCCGGCGCAGTTTTCTGACAGAAAAGTGAATCAATTCGATCAACAACAATCCGGCGACCACCAACAGCATGTTAATCAGCAGGCGCCCGAAGGGCGTAGCGCATTCGGGGTAGATACCCATGTAGTTCATAACCGGCAGGCAGTCGACCACCCAGCAGCAGATCGTAACCAGCAGCATCCAGGCCAACTGCAGCCAAAAGAGAGTCATGTCGGCTCCCTTCCAAGCCCGACCATGGCCGAAAAAATTACAGTCAGCAAACCGATCCCAATCAGCGAGAGCCCGAGCTCCCAGGATAAATCGAACCAATGCCCCAGGGCGTAGAACGCCCCGGGCTTTTCGGAAGGGCCCGAATAGGGCCATAAAAACACGGCCCAGCCGGCCACCAGAATCAAACAACCAATTATGCAAACTTTCTTTTTCATCAGCCTGTCCTCAGCACTGCATTTCAGACAATAGAACAGGCAATTGTCGTGCCAAAAATATTCCCTAGTATTTCCGGATAGTAATGCGGAGGTGCTAATTGGCTGCGTGGCTATTATTACGCGGCCCTGTCGTCAGCCAGCCACGCGGGAGATTCAGTGCCTATCTGACCCCCTTTCCCCCTTTTTTTCTGAGGATCTGTCATAATATTTAAACGCATACTAAACGACTACAAAATGTGTACCGGTTCTGTTCGCCAGGGTCAACGGGTGACTGATGTCCTGCTGGAAATCTATCATTGGCTTGATTGCGGTGTGCACCTGCCTTGCGGTGTTTTCGTGTGCTGATTCAAATGACCTTCTAGGAAAACCATGCCCGGATTGCCTCTGTGTCTGGGAGGAAATGGATACTGGAAACCTCGCGATCGTCCCGACTAGTGTCTGGGGCACTCGTGCGGACGACGTCTATGCTGTTGGTCCGGACGGAATCGCCCACTACGACGGGCACAGGTGGTCCGATTTTCCAATCAACGCCAACCATTTCGGCCTTAGTGATATTTGGAGTGCTGACGGCCGGGAGATACACGTCATCGGTCACCTGACACTTCTGCACTACGATGGATTCAGATGGCACACGCTTGAGCACAATTCCTGGCGCCCGTCCGCACTCTGGGGCGCTGCCTCGGACGATGTCTGGGCAGTCGGCCTCGACGCGGGGCCGGGTGCTGACTCGCTCCTGATCCATTGGGATGGCCGGGGTTGGACGCCAATAATAGAGAATCGCGGCAGGGGATTACTGGATATCTGGGGCAGCTCTGTGCAAGACATCTACGCGGTCGGCAATCGCGGATCGATGCTACACTACAACGGCCTGACATGGAGCGACGTCATACCTGCGATCACTGGCGATGCTTCAGCGGTCTGGGGAATATCCGCCAATGACATCTTTGTTGCGGTCGGGAGCCGAGACACAGAACTCAGCGGCGTCATGCAATACGACGGGCAAAGCTGGTCGACAATTTCGTATTCCATCGAAGGCAATATCAGCGAGCTCTGGGGTTCATCCGTCCAGAACATGTGGGGAGTGGGTGAACATTTAGGCGATGGGTTTGTCATACATTTCGACGGCGAAGGCTGGAATCTGATCATCGACAGGCTCCCCTATCTGCTGAGGTCGATCTGGGGCGCATCACCGACCAACGTGTTCGCCGTCGGTGGTCAACTGTATGGTGAAGCTCACATCCTGCACTGCCGATCTCCCCTTCTCGAACGTTGCAACGAAATCGACTGCTCAAACCATGGTGTATGTGAAGTGACGAACGGAGAACCGAGTTGCATCTGCCACCCGGGTTATGTGGCCGACGGCCTCGAGTGTGTCGCCCAGGACGCGTGCACCGGGGTAGACTGTTCTTTTCACGGCCGCTGTATCCTCGAAGGCCTAGACGCCGCATGCGAGTGTGATCCAGGATTCTATGCAGCAGATTTGTCCTGCGTCGACGGTTTGGAACTCTGCAGCGATATCGACTGTAACGGCAATGGCTGGTGCGTTCCGACAGCTATTGGACCAACCTGTGAGTGCTACCCCGGCTATGAACCGGTCGGACTCAGCTGTCAGCCGGGCCCGTGCGCCGGGGAGATGTGCGGGTGTCATGGTACCTGTCTTGTCAACGGAGACGTGCCAGAGTGTAACTGCGATCCAGGCTATCACGCTGATGGTCTGGATTGCCTTCCCGATGAAATACCATGCTTCGGTGTTTCCTGCAGTGGCCACGGAACCTGCGATCTTGATCCCGACGGTCGAGTACTTTGCGCCTGCGACCCGGGATTTAAAAACGGCTCTAGAAGAACTTGCATCGAGCAGCCGGCTGACTCAAATCACGTCTGCACGGGTGAGGATTGGTGCTGGCTCAATCCACTTCCTCAGGGCAGCCGTCTCAGGGCCGTCTGGGGTACAGGTCCAAACTCCGTCTGGGCTGTCGGTGACGCGGGGTCAATAGTCCACTGGGATGGCGTTGAATGGACAGCGGCCAAAACTCCGACACGTCAACTTCTGCATGGCATTTGGGGATTCAGTGACGGGGTTCTCTGGGCAGTCGGGGAAGGGGGAACAACACTGAGGTACGATCCCCAACAGAGTCTCTGGGAGCATTTTGAGGTGGGTAGCTACTGCAGTCTTAACGACGTCTGGGGCTCCACCTCGGGGGATGTCTGGGCTGTCGGTGAAAGTTGCATTCTACATTGGGACGGGGACGCCTGGCATGAGGCGGCGGTTCTAGACCACGGGATTAGCCTGCGGGGTATTTGGGGCGTGGACCAGAATGACATCTGGGCCGCTGGGTCCAAACAAAACCAAGCGGACGGTGGGTCGGGAAGTATGATCGAACTCGCTTTTTTTCATTGGGACGGCCTCGAATGGCAGCGGGTGACGGGCGGCGGTATGCCATCATTTAGGGCCAGTGACGTTTGGGCTTCGGCAACGAACGATGTTTGGATCGTGGGCTCCAACGAAGCCCTCTACCACTGGGACGGAGAGACTTGGCAGGCGCACGACGTCGAACAGGGCACCTACCTTGTGAGCATCTGGGGCAGCGGCCCGGAGGATATCTGGATCTTTGGCAGCAGCGGTGCACGATATCACTGGGACGGAAGCACCTGGCAGAAACATGGGAAACTGGCTGACGTCAGTTGGCTTGGTAAGGCTTGGGGAAGCGCACAAGATAACGTTTGGGTTGTGGGTGGGGAGAAAACGGGAATTATCTACAAATTTGACGGCTCGGATTGGGCCCGGGTCGATAGCGGCCACGGGCAGTGGTTGAATGATGTATGGGGTCACTCGTCTGATGAAGTCTGGATCGCCGGTAGCGACGGCCTCCTGCTTCATTGGACTGATGCCTCGAACCTGCTCAGCCGCATAGACCTGGAAACAGACGAGTCTCTTACCGGGATATGGGGCTGGTCCGAGAACGACATTGTTGTCGTAGGGAGTGGAGGTTCCGTCTTTCGCCGTGAAGGAGACGTCTGGAACAGGACAACTATTGGCGGTGAGCCTTACCTCTTATCTTTATGGGGAACAGGACCCGATGACCTCTGGGCCGTTAGCGCGAACACCATGCCGCCTTTCCCCAATACCGGCACAGTCTATCATTGGGATGGAGGCCGCTGGAGCATTGTCTTCCAGACGGATGTCGGTAGGCTCCGCGACGTTTTTGGAGTTGGCTGCAATGACGTCTGGACAGCGAGCGATTCGGGAGTTGCCCTCCATTTCGACGGCTCTGGTTGGTCTGAGTGGACTGTGCCTGATACATCGGTACTTCATCTCTGGGGGGGACGTGGTGACACGGTCAGGGCGGGGACGGGCAACCGCCGTGTATTTCGCTGGGCTCCAAGCTCACAGATTTGGACCGAGGACGAAGTTGATTTGGCTCCGTCGTATAAAGGCATCATCGGCCTATCTGGTCTGAGTTCCGATCACATGTGGGCAGTGGGTGGTGGGGGCATAATATTGCGTTGGGATGCCGGGGCCGATATCTGGCAAAGCGTCGAAACCGGGATCAACAAGAGGCTCAATGCAGTCTGGGTTGCACCGTCTGGTGACGTCTGGGTAGTTGGCGAAGAAGGAACGGTCCTGCGTCACCGTCCTTAGACAGTCACTGGCTTTCCAGCCAAAGAGGTCACCCATTAGAAGGCTCCGGTCAACTGAATAAACCTCTCCCGCCGGAAAAAATTCCTCGCATGATCCAGTTCCCAATTTCCACCCACAAAACGGACTAACAAATCGATGCA
>JAFDKH010000254.1 GCA_019307065.1 Deltaproteobacteria bacterium | reverse complement strand
AATAACCATTCGGGCAGGTTCGTCTAATACCTTATCAAATAAGCGTATTTTATTAATTTGCCCATTTTCCAGGAGGAATCATGAGACGTCAGGTGGCAGTAGTGGCCCTGATGCTGGGAGCATTGGCCCTGTTGTTGAACGGGTGCGGTGGCGCCAAAGCGCAGAAGAAAGGCCCGACCAAGAAAGAAGTTGCTTCAGTACGGGCACGCTCAGCAGATGCTTTTGAAGATCTGGAAGCGGTCGAGCGAGGAGATCCTACTCCTTCGCATAAGAAGGCCATCGAAGAAGAGCCGCCGCCCAAAAAACCGGAGCCGGTAGTCGAAAAGCCCTACAAGCCCAAGCCGGTCGAGACGGTCAAAGTCAATCCAGCCCGGGCAGCCCCGGGTTGGGTCAACGCTCAGCCGAAGATGGCCGGTTACTATATCGGCATTGGCGTTTCTACCAGCCACGGCAACGAAGAAGACGACTGGGCCCGGGCCAGAAACGCAGCCTACGTAGAGCTGGCCTCGACTTTGAAAGTGCACATCAATTCGGTGATCAAAGACTACTTCAAAGAAAACAACATGAAGCTTTATAAAAAGGACAATGTCACCAAGGATGTCTCACGAACCGATTCTTCCTATGCGACCGATACTTCTTTCTTTGTCGACCAGACTCTCGAAGGCGTCGAGATTCACGATCGCTGGAAAGACACCAAGCAGACCAAGTACTGGATGCTGGTACGCCTGAGTAAGGCCGAGATTGCCCGGCGGATAAAAGAACGCCTCGACAAGGCCCGTAAGAAAGCCCTCGACTATGTCCAGGCCGCCGTCAAGGCCCAGGGCGCCGGTCGAATCGGCGAAGCCTTCAAGGGTTATTTCCACTCTTATCTTGCGCTCAGAGAGTACTTCGGCGGAGTAGTCGAATTCGATGTCAACGGCGACGGTAAGATGGACATTCTCAATCACGAGATCGAACGTGCCGTCCACCGCCTGGCTTCCGATATGGAATGGAAAGTGTTTGAGCCTAATTTGAAGGCGGTCATTGGCAGTGGCATCAAAGAGCCTTTGGGCGTAACCGTTTCTTACAAGGGTGCCCCGGTCAAAAGCCTGCCGGTCGCGTTCTCGTTCCAAAGAGGGACCGGATCGATCGAAAAGAAAGTCTCGACCGGTGGCGATGGCCTGGCGACTGCCCGGGTGATGAAGATTTTTGGCGAGAAAAAAGCTATTTTAGGCGCCCGAGTCGATGTTGAAGCTCTGGTTAGCGGCCGCAACAATGTAAGGATTGTAGATGCCAAATTCGGCCCGGATCTCGATCTGAAGACCGGTAAATTCTTCATCGAACTAGAGGAACTATCCATTTATATCAATATTTCTGAAGAGAATATGGGCGAAGAAGTCCAGCCGGGCAGCATTGCTGCAGACATCAAGGACAAGCTGAACAAGGAACTCGGAGTTGTTTTCACCGACTCCTCTAGGGGAGCTGATATGGAGATCAAGGGTAAGGGCGTCACCGGCAGCTGTTCAGATTTTTTGGGACAGCGAATGTGCACTGCCAGGGTGAACGTCACTGTCAGTGATCGACTCAAGAACCGACAAATATTTTCTAAGAAATACAAGATCAAAGGCACTGGTGACAACGATGAAGAAGCCGGCAGGGATGCCTTGCGCAAAGCCGGCCCCCGAATTGCCAAAAAGATCATCAAACACATGAAGTAAGTACTTCATTGAGATGCGTAGCATTGCCTAAAGTTGCGCATCGATTAGCACGAGTTAAGCACTGGGCGGGTCATTGACCCGCCCATGTTTTTGGACCGCAGATGAAACCCAACGACCTCGCCTCGATGACGTTCCAACAGTTACAAGACTGGATGGTTAGTCAGGCGGAGCCTGCTTTTCGGGGCCGCCAGGTTTTTGGGTGGCTGCATGCCAAGTGTGTCCGCACCTACGACGAGATGACCAATCTGTCCAAAAGCTTCCGGGCCAGGCTGATTGAGAAAGTACCGTTGACGCCGGTTGAGATTGCTCAGCAAGAAAAGGCCGGCGACGGCACTATTAAATACCGCTATCGGCTTGCCGATGACCTGGAAGTCGAGGGAGTCTACATGCCGGATGCCAAGCGGCGCACCTTATGCGTGTCTACTCAGGTCGGTTGCGCCATGGGATGTGATTTCTGTGCCACTTCGACGATGGGCTTGATTCGTAATCTGACTGCCGGCGAGATAACCGGTCAGCTGGAAGCTGTGGTGAGAGACCTGCAGAGCGATGAATTGAAGCAGCCGGTTAGCAATGTTGTTTTTATGGGCATGGGCGAGCCCCTGGCTAATCTGGGAGCGGTCTGCAATGCGGTTTGGAACCTGTTGAGCCCCAATGGAATGGGCCTGTCCAGGCGACATGTTACCGTGTCAACGGTCGGGTTGATCCCGGCCATGGAAGAATTTGTGTCCCGGGTGCCTGTCAAACTGGCTGTATCGCTCAATGCGACTACAGATGAAATTCGCAGCCGGATCATGCCGGTCAATCGGCGGTTTGGCCTGACAGAGTTGATTAGTTGCTGTCGGAACTTGCCACTCCAGCGTACCGATCGGCTCACATTTGAATACGTCTTGATCAAAGGCGTGAACGATTCGGATCAAGATGCAAAACGATTGGTAAAGATATTATCCGGTGTGCGTTGCAAAGTGAACCTGATTCCCTATAATACATTCGGGTCGCTCGAATACCAGCGGCCGAGTGACGAAAGAGTCGACACTTTTTTAGAAATTCTGGCAGCCAAGCAGATCAGCGCATTTGTTCGCAAGAGCCGGGGTGAGTCGTTGAACGCCGCTTGTGGACAGCTGGTCGTCGAAAACAGTCAGGAAGGATCCGATCATGTCTGAAAATCAGTATGATGTACTCGGAATCGGCAATGCGATGGTTGACGCCGTTTGCGATGCCGATGACGATTTTCTGCAGCAGCACGGTCTGGCCAAAGGGGCCATGACTCTGATTGGTGACCAACAGGCCGAAGCGCTGTATGCCAAGATGAAATCACCTATCCAGTGTTCGGGAGGTTCGGCCGCCAATACGATAGCGGGCCTGGCCGCTTTTGGAGGTTCGTCTGTTTATCTGGGCAAGGTAAAAAACGATAGACTTGGCGAGCTATTTCGACACGACATTCGAAAAACCGGTGTTAGATTCGACGTACCCGCTGCTCAAACCGGGCCGCCCACCGGTCGCTGCATGGTCTTCGTCACCCCCGATGCTCAGCGAACGATGCAGACGTTTTTGGGCGCCAGTGCGACCTTTTCACCCGCCGATCTCGATCCCGAAGCTATTCGAGCCGCTCAGATCGTATATTTGGAGGGCTATCTCTGGGACCCGGAACCTGCCAAAAAAGCTTTCCTCGAGGCGGCCGAAATTGCGCATACAGCTTCGCGCAAGGTTTCTTTGACACTTTCAGATTCATTTTGTGTCGATCGTCACCGCGCGGAATTCCAGGAATTGGTCGACAAGCATGTCGACGTTCTTTTTGCAAATGAAGACGAGATAGTCTCGTTGTATCAGGCAGCTGATTTTGAAGAAGCAGCTAGTCTGGTCCGTGAACACTGCGAAATGTCGGCCATCACCCTCGGGGCCCGTGGATCAACGGTATTGACCAAGCAGCAAGTTTATAAGATTGATGCCGAACCCGTCGACAAGGTAGTTGATACAACCGGAGCCGGAGACTTGTTTGCCAGCGGATTTCTGTTTGGTTTAAGTCGCAAAATGCAACCGGCTGAATGCGCCCGGCTGGGAGGCCTGGCTTCGGCCGAAATCATAAGTCACTTTGGAGCCCGGCCTGAGAAATCCCTGAAAGAACTCGCCAAACTGGTGGTTTCATAGGGCTTAGTTGCCTGCATGTTCTGAAATTCCATTGACCGATTAAGCTTGACGGTGCTACCGTCGAAACTCCGAGTAGGCAGTATTGGAGTGATCAAATGAGTGCGGATATTTTGGGTATTGTCGGAGGTAGCGGTCTTTATGACATTGAGGGCCTGACCGACAAGGATTTCGTAAAAATTGATACGCCTTTCGGTCAGCCATCCGGTGAATATTTGACTGGAGTTCTGGCCGGCACAAAAATTGTCTTTCTGCCGCGGCATGGAATTGGTCACACTCTACTGCCGTCGGAAATAAATTTTCGAGCCAATATTCATGGTTTTAGACAACTTGGAGTCCGGCACCTTTTGTCGGTTTCGGCGGTCGGCAGCCTGAAACCTGAAGTTCGCCCGGGAGATCTGGTCATCCCTGATCAGTTCATCGATCGTACCAGAGGCAGGAACAGCACCTTTTTCGGGCAAGGTGTTGCTGTGCATGTGCAGTTTGGTGACCCGGTTTGCCCTTCAATGGTGAATGCCCTCGATAATGCACTTAAAAATCTTAGTGTTCGACATCATCGGGGCGGTACTTACGTGGCCATGGAAGGCCCGGCCTTCTCGACCAGGGCGGAATCTGAATTGTATCGAAGTTGGGCCGCCGATGTAATAGGCATGACCAGTATTCCTGAAGCGAAGCTCGCACGAGAAGCCGAGATTTGCTATGCCACTCTGGCTTTATCCACTGACTATGACTGTTGGCACCTGTCAGAAGAGGAAGTCAGTGTTGAGTCTGTGTTGGCTGTAATTAAACAAAATATTGCCTCAGCTAAAAAAGCGGTAACTGCTTTGGCTAAAAACTTTCCGCCGCCCGGAACTTGCAAATGCCAACAAGCCCTCGATGGAGCACTACTTACCAAGCCTGAGCAAATTCCGCAGACAACCAGGCAACGTTTGAATTTACTGTTAGAACGGTTTTTCGACCGTTAAGGGGCCATTCAAAGGTGGGAATTCTTGCAACTAGTCAGAGTTCCGTCAGGATCGCCTGCGATTGTGGCCAGAGCTTTGCAGCTTCTGTAATTCGAGTGATCAACCTGTCAAGCAACCCGGAACTATTGGATCAGCTTCTCACGGGAGAACTCAATCAGGTCAAGTGCAAACATTGCGGTAGCCAGTATCCATCAGAAACTCCCATATTTATTCATGATCCTGACGACGGTAGATATATCTGTTTATTTCCGTCGGCCTGGAGATCTCGGGAACTCGCCCTGCGAGTCGAATTCTATCAGGAGTTGCTGGGTCTCAATCGGGAATCTATTCCAGGCTATGTTCGGGATGCCAGATTTGTATTTGGGCTGGCACCCGTAGCTGCAGAGTTTGGAATGAAATACCCGGCTGGTGAATTGGCAAATCCTGCTCCAACAATTGTCGAAAAAACTAAATCGATCCAGCCGATTGAACCATTGCCTCACGAGCTCGGAGAAGCTGATTTTGAACAAGTAACTGACGTCGATCTAATTGATCGACGAGACAGCGCTTTGATTCAGCGCTGGCAGGAAAGCGGTCAAGATTACTACGCTTTTATAGACGACGGCGCGCTACACATATTTCAGAGGCATGCTGCCTCTGAAAGAATAGGTGATCGAGCGGATGTGTTCTTCCAGCTTCACCGGAATGAAAATTTTCCTCTGATCGTGTTGTTGCTGGTCGCCGAAAGCGTCGAGGGCGGCAATGAAGTTCTCTATTGGCTGTTCAACATGGACAACCGGATCGATGTTAAATTCATGGAACAACTTGCGGAAAACTTTGAAGTAAACCTTCATCTATTTGATCTAAAATATGTTCGTCGCCGCTCGATCGTGTTTTCGCCACCACTGAATAAAAATGTCGAATATGTGTTGAACGAAGCCAGGTTGTGGCTGGAGCAAATTGACCCCAAAAGGCGGAATTTCTTCATTGCCGCAAGTAAATTTGACGAAAGTGCCTACGACAAGCTTGGGCACAACCGATCCGGCCTGCAACCAGAAGCGTTTAAGGATTTGCCTACTCCATCTTTGACCAAACTGGCGCTCGATATTCTAACTTATTGGTCTTCCAGGGAAAATTACGAATATCTCATATTCATCAAGTCTTTTCAGGTAGCTACATTTAAATCAATTCTTCGTGACGTGTTGACGCGTTCAATTGATTTTGGTTTGGCGATGACCAAAAAGATGCGAAGAATTACGGTTGAAATGGGTCTGACAGAATCAACCCAAGACCTGATGAGCTTGCTGCTGAGCAATTTCGTCGAGGTCATGATTGGTCTCAAAGAAAACGACATGGATCCGGTTGCCCAATGGGAGAATTGGCAACAATTAGTTGAAGATGCAAATGAACTCGGAGTGACTATTGATCCAGAGTTCACCGATCTGGCATTATCTGCAAAACGAAAGCTAGAGGAAGGTCAACAGCTCATTCATCTCGACTTGTCTGATGACGTCGAGATGTTTGGGGCTCTCGATCAGCTCCAATTACCTGAACTTGTAGATCTTCTAAAAGACTCCGAACACCGTGCCGAAGCGGCCAAAGCTATTGCCGAATCGGGGCGTCAAGACCTCTTTAGTGAAGTTATCAAAGCCTATCGTCGAATGAACCGGCAAGAGGTTGATATTATTGGAGACTCACTGGCCGGATTCGGGGAATTGGCCAGAGATTTTCTTCAAGACAACGCTTATAATGGACGCGGAACCCAGGTAATTGGCGCATTAAGAGCACTCGTACGGCTTGATGGTCCAGCAGTTGCGCCTCTTCTGCTCGACACGGTGATCTCGGGCAAACGCGGAATATGGAGAGAGGCGGC
>JAFDKH010000006.1 GCA_019307065.1 Deltaproteobacteria bacterium | reverse complement strand
GGAGGTGCAATGGGAACTTCTCAAACGCGGGGAACTTCACTTGATTCGTGCTCGTGTGCCACCCCCGCGGGCAAAACGAGCCGCTCGCAAGTAAAGGGGTTTTGCAGCGGAATCCCCACTTGACACTTGTGCTATCATTCCTTTTCAAAATATTAAGTGTCAAGTGGGGGTGTCTGACCCCGGTTATGTTACTTGGTGCTGGTCACCTTGGACAGGCCGCGAGGCTTATCCAGGGGACAATCGCGGGCGGCCGCTAAGTACATGGAAAAGAGCTGGCCGGGTATCACGCTGACTAGCGGGCTGAGCCATTCCGGCAGGCCTGGTTTTATCGGCAGCCCCGTTCGAGCCCGGGACAGTATCTTGCGGTCGTCCGAAATAATCAGCAGCTCGGCTCTACGAGCCTCGAGAGATTCGACCAGCTGACGCATATCGGCCAGGGTCTTGCCTTTAGGAGCAATCAACAAGACCGGGTAGCCTTGTTCGACGATCGCAATCGGTCCGTGCCGAAAATCGGCGCTCGAAGACGGCTCGGCTGTCAGGTAGGCGAGTTCCTTGAGTTTCAACGACAGCTCGAAAGCAGTCGCATAATTGTAACCACGGCCGATGACGGCCAATCTTTCCATGTAGCGATAGCGCTGGGCCATTGCGGAAATCGCCGCAGAATCTTTTAGCGCCTGCCTTTGGAACTCGACTACTTTTTGCAAGGCGTCTTGATCCCGAGCGCGTCCGCTCAAGCCGGCACTCAACATGGCCAGGGCCATCAGTTGGGCGGTGTAGGTCTTGGTCGCGGCCACGCTGCGTTCGGGCCCGGCATGCAGTGAAATGACATCATCGGCCAGCCCGGCCAGCGGGCTCTTAATCGTGTTGGTAATAACCACTGCGCGGCTGCCCTGGCGCTTGCCTTCGGCAACTACCTGACAGAGATCGTCAGAGGCCCCCGACTGCGAGATGGCCAGGATCAAGCATCCTTTCAGGTTGGGCGGGCGTTTGTACAATGTAAACAATGATGGTGTCGCCAGGGTGGTCACCAACCGGTTTCTCGAACCAAACAAGTACTTGCCGTACAGCCCGGCGTTATCGGACGATCCTCTGGCGACAACGAAGACGGTCTGGATATCGGCTCGCTTGAGCGAGTCGGCAATCTTTAAAATGTTTTTTGCTTCCAGCCTGAGCAGTTTCTCAACTACTTCTGGTTGCGATCTGATTTCTTTTTCGAGATAGGTCATATTCTGAAACTATTGGACCAAAGCTGCCCGGTCAACATTTAGCTGGAATTTCTTTGCGCCCGAACTGCAAAGCCGCCGTACAGACCCGCTCAACCTCCGCCTGGCTGAGCTCGGCGTGCATCGGCAGGAAAAGGGCCGTCCGGCCGAGTTGCTCGGACACCGGCAACGGCATATGGGCATTCCGGCTATAAGCCGGATGTTGATGAATGGGAACAACACCTGCCTGGCACTCGATTTTCGTATCTTTCAGGTGAGTCATGAATTGCTCGCGCGTCCCGGGCGCACCGCTCTTGAGCCGGACCACATACGACTGGAAGGTGTGCCGCTCGTCGTTTTCATCAGGCGGGAGCCCCAGCCAATCGAGGCCAGCCAGGCACTCCTGGTACTGCCGGGCGACCGATTTTCTCTTACTCAGTAAATCAGGTAAGCGCTCAAGCTGCACCCGTCCCTGGGCTGCGGCTATCTCACTCAAGCGGAAGTTGAAGCCCGGCAGCTCGGCTCGCTCGTGGCTGAAGCCGTGTTGTCTCAGGGCGCGCAAACGTTCAGCTAATAACTCATCGTTAGTAGTTATCATTCCGCCCTCGCCGGTAGTGACTACTTTCCTGGGGTGAAATGAAAAACAAGCCAGGCGCCCATGCGGCCGGCCGATCGGCTGGCTTTTAATCTGAGCTCCGGCTGCACAAGCTGCATCTTCGACCAGATCGGCTTGGGCCGCGACTTGAGCAATGGCTTCTAAGTTGGCCGGCAATCCGAACTGGTGAACGGGCATTACGACGGCTGTCTGCGAGTTTATAGCTCTGGCCAGCGAGGCCGGGTCCAGATTCATCGAACTCAACTCTACATCAGCCAGGACCACCTCGGCTCCGGCGGTTTTAGCCGCATTGGCCGTCGCAATGAACGAGTAGGCCGGAACGACTACTTGATCACCCGAACCGATATCCAGGGCCAGCAAGGCCAAGAAAAGGGCCGTGGTTCCCGATGAGACCGCGATTGCATAGCGACTGCCGGTCAACCCGGCGAACTCGTCTTCGAAGGCTTCGCCTTCGGGGCCGGCCACCAGGCGCCCGGATCTTAATACACGTATTACGGCTTGCTCTTCTTCCGGCCCCAGGCTGGGCCGCGAGAGTGCAACCAGCTTACCAGATGCTTTCAGGGACATAAATGATGTCGCCCGGCTCGAGCATGAAGTTCTTGGCCTCGGCCTTGGCAATCGATTCGACCGGAACCCGGTATTTTTTTTCGTCGCCTTCGACCAGACGGGTTACATAGGTGTCGTCTTTGGCTGCTGTTTTGGTAAACCCGCCGGCCATGCTGACCGCTTTTATGACGGACATGCGATCTTCATATTGAAAGGTCCCCGGTTTGTTGACTTGTCCGAAAACTGAGACTTTTTTCGAGTTGTACTCCTTGATCAGAATACTGACTTGCGGGTTTCTGATGTACTTCTTGCCTAGTTGATCCTGGATCAAGTCGGCGGCGGCGATGCTGGTCATCCCGTCGACTTGCAGCTTGCCGATCAGGGGAAAGCTTATTGTCCCGGCCGAAGAAACGCGGTAGACGCCGCTGAGTTCCTTCTCGTCGTAGACTTTCACCTCGAACACGTCGCCCGGCCCGAGAGTCGAAGCCGGAATATAGGCGTGGGCTTTCACTTCGGGAGTTTCAGGGGTTCTTCGCCAACAGCTCGTAACAGCCATGGCCAGAATCATGAAGGCAACTATTGACTTTAGCATGATTCCACCTGCCTCAATTCATAGCATGGCTATATTAGGTCGTATTGGCCTAGTAGTCTACGCCGATGTGCAAAGTGAACATGTGCTTGTTGTAGTCGACATCTTGTGAGCCGCCCGGAGCCGTCACCTGTTGCCAGCCGGAGATGCGGGCCTGGATGTCGTAGGCCAGTCCGACTTCGATCCAGTCGATGATGTGATAGTCGAAAGACAGCCCGCCCGAGACGAAATGATCGGTGCGACCGTCTTGTTGGTCGCCGGTCACATCATCGCCGTAGGCCAAATAATCATAGCTTGCATCAAGTGCCAAAGTAAATTTACCGGCAATCTGCTGACGCAAGCGGGCATAGACCCGGTCTTGCCCGAAATAACTGAACATCACCACCGGCTGGAAATTACGCGAATAGCCGAACTGAATGAAGGTCGTGCCCGACTTGAAGGTCATTTCGGCCTGGCCGATTGCCGAACGATAATCCGAGCCGGTGTTATCGGACGGCAGCAAAGTATCACCGTAGCCGGCCTTGATCGTGATGGCGATGCTGGGCGAAATCTGTCCCAGCATACCGACCGTGGCGCGAATGGCGTTGACATCCGAGTTTTTAGCGCCGCCAGTGTAGGAATTTGGATAGCGTCTGATGTCGGCATCGAAATCAACCGTCACGGCCGTCTTGGGCAGGAACTTCCATTTGCCCGAAAAATAGGCCCGGTGGCCATAGTTGGAAAGGGCCGTGCTATTCGAGCCAGAGTCGTCAAACCAGTCGATAAAGAACCCGTAGGCCAGATCGAACATCAGCGCCCCGCCGCCCGGTTTGATCTGCAAATGGGCCTTGGCCTCGTTATTTGTTCGATCGAATCTGCCGGAGACAGCCCCGTAGCGCGGGTCGCTGCTGCGCGAGAATGTGTCTTCGATGAAGAAGCTGACCTGGCCCTTGGGATTGAAGCCGAGGCGCATATCGGCCTCGCCGGCGACCGAGCTCAGATTATTTTTTTTGTCGATCCCGAAGAAGTAATCGTAGCCGACCTTGCCCTCGAGTTCGAATTCGACAACCTCTGAGGGGAAACTCAAGGCGATACCCGGGCGGATTCTAAGCACCAGATCAGAAAAAACATCCTCCGAAGCGTAACTGGGGTTGGTATCGTAGACCAGGTCTAGATCGAGAGACGGGTGCAGGCGGCCTTCACCGGCCTTGATTCCCAGGCCGCGGGCGGCACTGCTCGCGCTGACCCCTGTAGCCAAGAGAACAACGACAAATATTCGAATAATTGCAGGCAAGCAGGTTGTCTTCATTGCTGTCGTACCCATATGCGAATCGGTCCTGTTAAAATCTATTTTCGAATACTGAGGATCGTCACAGTTTGTATGAAAGTTTACTCAATACCCCATAAAATTCAAAAAATCGTCCCCTGTTTATTGATAAGGACTCGCCGCCGGCGGTCTTATTATATTTGTCTCGGGAAGTTCGACATTGGTCGGATCGTCCTCGGGAACCTGATCTTTGTCGATTTCTACTTCCACGGTTGTTTTTCCAACTGCAAAAGCCAATTCACCGACACATTGCTCGGCTTCGGTTCTGAGTATCTTGATTTTCTGGTGGGAGATCGAAATCTTGTGAAACTCGTGGGTGGCGGTGTCCTTCTCCCCTTTGGCCAGGGCCTCTTGCAAGGTCATCTCGGCCTGTTCGGAAATACGAATAAGCCCCTTGATATTGGTGAGCTTTTCGTTGACACAGTTGACTTTGATAACGTCTTTTTCTTCGCGAGCGTCTTTGAGAAGCCTCAAGACATGCCCCAAGACCCCCTTCATTTCACCCAAATATCCAGTCGCCCGATCCAGCTTTTCGGAATCCGATAATTCGGCCGCTTGTTCAAAACCCGCAGAGGCTGAGCCTTCGCCGCCCTCTTGTGCCAGGGCCGGTACAACAAACAAACCAATCATCAATACTATAAAAAATCTTCTCATCGGCGCACCTCCTCATCAGTCTCCAACACCCCGGAATTGTGAAAATTCTTGAAGCTTCGGTGCCGGGTAATTATAGAGCTCCAAGGGTCATTGTCAACTCTTTTCCCCTCCGACTGCTGTGATATCCATCACATACAAAGTGTAGTTATTCCAACAGGTTGTGTTTTCAGCGCTGCACCACGACTTCGGCGCTCTCGGCTCGCGGGCTTTCTTGCTTCCCGTCCGATGCATAAACCGTACATTGCCAAATATCATTTTCCTTTGTCAGGCGGGCGGGCACATTGTCGGTCTGGGCGGCGAACGGCTGTTTCAGCCCGTCTTTGGTCCACTCGAAGCGGTAACGGATCTTGTCGTTGTCGGGGTCAATGGCTGCGGTCTTCAGAACACATCGAATTGCCTGATCCGATTTTGGATTTCCGGGGAGAATTTCGACAACCGCAGCGCTAGGGGCTGCGTTGGCTACCTGAGTTCTGCTAAAGGCTTGCTTGCCCAACGCCTGATCGTCTTTGGCCCGGGCCGCACAAACCCACCATTGGCCCTTGCGGGTCAACCTGGCAGGCAAAACCGATCCCCGGTGAACCGCTTTACCGGTCGGCTTGTCCTTTTTTCTTTTTACTAAAAACCACTCGAACTCATTGGTTAATGCGTCACCGTCCGGGTCAACGGTCGGGCCGGCCAGATGACAGCGCAAATCCTCCGACGAAAGCGGAACGGCCGGACGAATCACAACCCGCGGCGGGCCGGGCGGGGAATTCGCGATCACGACTTTGGCCTTCACCTGCGGGCTTTGAAGTTCTCCGTCGCTGGCCGTGACGGTTACTTCCCAATGCTGGCCTTTGACCAACATTCCCTTACTGACTGAAGTACTCGTGATTCCAGCCGGCACTTCACGCCCGTCGACTTTCCAGCTGGTTTCCAATTGAATTTTATCCCCGTCAGGATCCCGGCTGGGACTGCTGACCAAACAGCTCAGCTGATCAAGCGTGGTCGGCTTGGCCGGTCTTAATTCTATCCGCGGCGGGCTGGGAGGACTGTTGACTACTGCAACCTCGGCCTCACAGGCCGGGCCGTCGCTCTGGCCGTCATTAGGGATTGCCACGACAGTCCATTGCTGGCCGCGCTTAACCAGCTGGCCGTCAATCTGTTGCGGATGTTTGCCGGTCTTGACCGGTGCATCATCCCGATACCATCGATAGCTCATCTTGATTCGATCGCCGTCCGGATCGCCGGACGGTTGCACTAAGACGGCCTCGAGCTTGGCGCCGCTGGTCGGCCGGGCGGGTTTGATAGCCAGCTTGCATCCGGCAGGCGCAGTATTCTGGACTTCAAACCACTGACTGGCAACCGGTCCGGCCTGGTTGCCATCCGAGGGCGTCAACTGCGCTAGATAGCTGGTGTTCTTTTTGGTCTTGGCTGCCGGAAATTTGAACATGTCTTTTCCACGGGCGATTTCACGATTCGACTTGCCGGGTTTGACACTTTCGTACCAGACCACTTCTTGAGTAAGCGGATCGCCGTCCGGATCAAAGCTCGGCTTGACCACCTGCACAATCAGATCGCTGGTTGTTTGAGGCCGGGCAAGCTTGCCTTTGAGTACCGGCGCCTGGGGGGCCGAGTTTCTAATAGTAACTTCCGCCCGGGCCGGCTTGCCCTGGCTCTCGCCGTCTAGGGCAGTAACCGTCACGATCCATTTGTCACCCTTTTTAGTTTCACTGGCCGGCAAGCGATAGGCGCGGGCATGCGTGCCATTGTAGGGCTTGCCTGCCCGACTCCATAAGACCTGGTAGCTTAGCGCGTCATGGTCGGGATCGGCGGCCGGCTTTTTGATCTCGATCGTTAAGACATCTTGGGTACCGGCGGCGGCCGGAACAATTTGAATTTTGGGTGCCTGGGCCGGAGTGTTGGCTATCTCAGCCAGCATTTGTGATTTTCCACCTTCGGCCTGGCCGTCAAACGAAGCCAGTTCAAGAGTGATTTTTTCGTGCTTGGCCACGAGCCCGGCCGGCAAAACGGCCGTATCAATCGGCAGGTTTAGAACCCGGCCATCAACGCTCCACTTGTAATGATAGCTGACTGACTGTTTGTCCGGATCGGTTCCGGCTTTATCGATAACCGCCTTAATCTCCTGAGTAACAGTCGGACGGGCCGGCTCTAAGTGAAATTTTGCCGTGCTTGGAACTGTATTTGCAATCACAAGCGACGCTCGGGCAGGGCTACCGGCCAGCTGGCCGTCATGGGGAGTGACCACCACCGTCCAGCGCTGTCCGGCCATTGTTCTCTTGTTCCAGACTGTGGCTTTCTTGAACCCCTTGATCGGCAACCTGTCTTTCAACCAGGTTATCGAATAGCGAACCTTGTCACCGTCGACATCCTTTGATTGGGCGCCTATCTCCAGCTTGAGATTGTCAGCGGTTCGAGCTGGATCGGGCAAAATCTTTATCTGCGGCGGTTCGGGCGCTGTATTGACAATCTTGATTGGCCGGCTCTTGAACAATCTTCCAGACTTCTCGCCTTGAAGAGTGAAATGCCAACTATCGTGTTTGCGAGTAGCCGAAGCAGGAACCTCACGAGCTTGTTCAAAACCCGGCACGGGTTTAGCGTTGCGATACCAGCGAATAGCTGTTTTGGGCTCGGCATCGCCGTCCATATCGAAGAACTGATAGTCAAGTTTCAATGAATCTGTTGTACGCGGCATCTTGGGAGACAAGCTCAATTCCAGATAGCTGGGCGGGTTCGGGTAAGTCCGGGCGCTTCGTCGCGAGTCGCGCCCTTCTGCGGGCCAGGCCAGCGGTTTTGCAGATTTCCCCTTTTTTATCATTCTGAAAACCGCCAGGCTGCCGTTGCGGCTAATTGCAGCCACCTCAACCAGGCCGTCATTGTTGATGTCTGTAAGCAAAGGAGTGACATCCACGCGATCCGGCATTCTGACGGGGAAACCCGGGTAGGCTTTGCCGTTATTGCGATAAAGCGCCAACCTGTTCTTGTCGGTCCCAACGGCTATTTCTACTCGCCCGTCGTAATCGACGTCGCCGACAACCGGCGATGCGCGCAGTCGTTTACCGGCCTTGACTGGAAACCCCTTGATTAGTTTGCCCTGGCTACCATGCACGTATAGCTTGCCGTCCCCGCCGGTCGTAACTATATCCACACTGCCGTCGTTGTCTACATCGGCCAGAGCCGGAGTCGAATAAATTCGGTAGCCGGTAGTCACTGGAAAACCTTCAGCCATTGACCCGTCGGATTTGACGGCGTAGATCTTGAAGTCTTTAGACCCGAAGATTACTTCGTAACTACCATCATTATCGATATCACCCAGGACCGGCTGGGAAGTTACGGTGTATTTTGCCCGAACCGGAAACCCTGAAAGCTCTTTGCCCGGTGCTGTCCAGGCGTGCAAGCCGCCCTTTTCGTCCCCGAAAAAGAAAACCAGTTTGGCGGCCGGCTTGAACTTGCCGACAGTCACAGCGGTAGAGACCGCTGTACCTACTTTGGCCGGATAGCCCGCGACGGCTGTTCCATCGGCGTTAAGAGCGTAGATCTTGCCATTTTTGGTTCCGAAGACTATTTCCAGCTGAACGTCACCATTCAGATCAACCAGGCTGGGCGGTCCGGCCAACAGCGAATCTACGGCTTTCGGGAAACCGGGAAGGCTTTTACCCGATCCGTCCAGCCCGACTAGCTGCAGATCATTCGTACCGAAAAAAATTGCTGTCCGGGCAGGTTGATCTTGATTGCCGCCGCCCAGGTTTCCAACCGTCAGGCCGGTAACAATCGCAGCCTTGAGGATTATCGGAAAACCGGCCACCGGATTTCCGTCAGCCTCGAGAGCATGCAGCTTTTTGTGCGTAGCGACAACGAACTCCAATTGGCCGTCAGCGTCGATGTCGAATGCAACCAAAGAACTCTCTTCGGCCGAATCTTCTAACTGCACCGGAAAACCTTGAACTCGAGATGCGGCCAGGGCCGCGATGCTGCTCAGTATCACAACCAAGAGAGACAGCGGCCAGCCGCAACATTGCACAAACCTGTCGATCATCCCCTTTTTCATCCTGCGTTACTCCTCGTGAATTACCTGGTTATTCCTAATCCTGATTTTACTAGTATAGCCGCAGGCACCTGTATCGTCGATCAGAATCGGCACATCCAAACCAAGCCTTTAGCTACATTTTTTCGATTAACTTCTGGTTGGTTTCTCGCAGGCGGGAGCTGAGAACTCTAGCAATATTGATGACTACCAGGGTAAACCCGTTTTTATAGACGCGGGCGAAAGAGTGAAGATTTTCGTTTGTCAAACAAAGCATTACTGCTTCTCGCTTGGCCCGAATCGTTGCCGATCTGTACTCCTTGTCGATCAGCGACATTTCTCCAAAAAATTCTGGCGCTTCGAGGACTGTGATGATGTGCTCCTTGCCATCTTCGCGCTTGTGAAGCACTTCGACGGCACCCTCAACCAACAAGTACAATGAATCGCCCACATCACCTTGCTTGAAGACGACTTCCCCCTCAGTATATTTCTTTTGCTGGGTAACCTCGCCAAGCATCTCAATTTCTTCTGGGAGCAGCCCTTCAAACAGGCGTGATTTCTGAAGTTCTTCCGCCTTGTTCACGATAGACCCCTTTATTCGTTACTACTCGCGATCCAGATCCAGAGTGACCCTAACATGACCCGCAAGTTCAAGCAAGATTTCGACAAATAATCCAATCAACGGGATATAGGGCCGCGGACCGGCCCAGAACGATTCAAGAGTCTTTGTTTTTGAGGGCCTGGGCGGTCTTGCTTTCAAAGAAAAATTTATCAATTCGTTGATCGACATCCGCGCGGGTGTCGCCGTCGGGAGGCAGCGGCTCGATGAATTCCACACCGCGCTGGCGGTTTATCAAATATATGTTCCTGGCCCGCAACTCGATGTTGAATCCCTCGGCATGATCATTTAGCGGTACGCAAAATACATCATTGATATTCTCGCGGCGCGGCCAGTAGAGAAACTCCTCACCCAAGAGACAACCAAACAATCTGCGCGCCGAGGAACGCAAGTCGTCGATCAGGCGCTGGAGTTCTTCTGTTTTGGCGTTGGCCTCCTCTGCCTCGCCCTTCAAGGCCTGGGCTTTTTGCTTGTGGTGCTCGGCGTCTTTGAACAAACGCTCCGATTCACGCCGGGCGCGCTTGCTCTTGACGCGTTTCTCGGAAACTCCAAGATTGATATCCAGGCTGCGGGTCCACATCTGCTCAACTTCTTCCCAGAGACTCATCTTTTTGTTGTTCTCGCGTTCATACAGGCCGGAAGCTTCTCTCAATTCTTGTTCTCGTTTGGTTAAATCGGCCTCTTTCTTTTTGAGGATCCGCGCGAATTCTTCGCGTTTCTCTTGGTCCCGGGCACCTTCCAGAGTCGCCTTGAGTGAGCGAACCTCGGTTTGCAGCTTCAAAAAATAGTGCTCAACGGCACCCATCTGCGAAAAATTGTCACTTACGCGAATTCGCTGACTTTCAAAATTGGCAACCGCCTCATAAGATTTATTCTCGACTTCAGAGGCCTCAGCCAGTAGCTGCGCGGCATTGTCTTCGTATTCGCCGGCCAGATACAACGCGTCGATCGCATTTTTCTGAGTGAACTCTGCCCTGAAACCCATCAGGTTTTCCTGAGCCAGCAATTCATCGTAGCGTGAGCGAACCGCTGCCAGTTTCTGCTCGAGATCGAGTAAAGACTGCCACCATTCCAGGAAGTCTTTTCGCTGCAAAGTTGCTTGTACTTCACGAAGCCACAAGGCCTTCATCGTAAGTCCCCCGGCCCTTAGATCGTATGATAAATGTTGAGTTGTTGCTGGATTAGGGGCTGTTTCATCAACCACCCGGCGCCAGAATGAACGGATAGGTGACGCTGGTTTCGCCGCCGTCAGTGGCCGGAAAGCGAATTGACTTGACCCGCGATGCAATACAGGCCCCCAATTCACTGTCTCCAGTCGTATTTTGGACTATTTCCACCTCGATCACCTTGCCGCCGGAGTGAATCACGAAGCGGATAACGATCTTACCTTTCAGGTCCGGGTCTCGTTTGAGGCGTTTCTCGTAACAGTGCTTGATGCCGCCGATGCGCCGGCGGATCGCTTTGACAATGTCTCTTTGGCTGCGAGAGTCGGAATCGAATTCCTGCAAAGCGGCCGATGTCACTCGCGCAACCACGCGGGCCTCGTTTTTGCGCCCGGTGCCTTTGCCTGCCTTGCCAACCACTCCACGGGTACCCATGTCACCGATCTCTGCTGTTGTACCTGCCCCGTCGACACCGCGCTGACCGGTTTGGCCGGCCGCTGTGGCGACATCCAGGCCACCAATCCCGCTAAAAGACCCTTCGCCAGTTCCTTCTATCGAACCGTCTCCGAAAACATCGGCGACCGCCCCGCCCCGGGCAAAACCTCCGGGGCCCTTGGTGCCCAGCACTTTGAGCAAACCGCGCCCGGAAACCTTTTTCTCCATGTTCGCCCGGCGGACCGCCGCCGAGGCCGCCTTGGCTTCTTTGGAATCGCCCGCGCCGTCACCGGCAGTTTCTTCGACTTTCTTTTCCTTTTTCTTTTTCTTGGGCTCGTCGGCCTGCTTGCCGGCCCCGGCTCCATCTTCGTCAGGTTTGCTCATTTCCTTGTCGGGCATGATCATTTTGGCGAAACGGTCGGGAATATCATCAATGGTCGGTTCTTTTGGCAGCGGAACATTGGCGGCCCAGATCCAGATCACAACCATGCAGACGAAGGTAGTCCCGAAAGACGAAGCATAGGGCCAGTCGATGTTGCGCATCCAGTAGCCCTTGACAATTTGAGGCAACTGGGGCCGAGCCGGCTCTGGTGGTGGTTTGACGAACTGGAAGAGTAAAATAAACTCACCTATCGAAACTCTTCCGCGCGAGGCATCGCTCAGCTTGAGATGATAGTTCGACCCGGTTTTGCGTACCAGGTTCTGTCCCTTGATCGACTGCAGATCGGCGGCCTTGTCGCCAACCGAGATCCGGCCGGTCATCTTGTCGGTAAAGGACAAATAGTACTCATTGCCTTTACACTCGAAAAGAGGATAACTCTTGGGGGCGTCGGTGGTCGGTAATACCAGGGTGTTGCGCGTGCCGGTCCCGACAGTAACAGTCGTTCTCTTACGGATCAGCTTTTCTTCGATGATTTTACCGGCGCGGATGACTCCGATTCGAAGAATATGTTCATTCTGTGTTTCAACCATGGCCTTGTGTCCTTATCGACTTCTAACTCAACTTGTCATCACTCTTCTTGTACCATCTTGATTACTGCAAATTTGTACTGGCCATACTCGGCTTGGCCGGCGGTATAGAGCACCTCGGTCAGTAAGCGAAACGGAATGCGCTTATCGGCAATTATGGTCAGCAGGCCCTTGAATTGCAGTTCTTGTTTCTGTTTGTTGTAGCGGGCAATCAACTTGTTCCGATCGGCCTTCTTTTTCAATGCATCGTATAGCGGAACAATATACATCGAGGACGGATTGTTATCCTTTTTATAGGCAGCCGTCACCCGGCCGTTTTTCACCTCGGCGACCTTACGGTTATCAACCAAGATGCTGCGCTGCGAGATGGCCACCTGGAGGGCCTTCTGGGGCGACAGCTTGGATGACGAATACGGCAAGCTCGTATCCGGAGAAGGAGAAATCTGAACCGGATCAGAGGAATAATCTTTGAGCAAGTAACACAAAATGACCGTGAACAGAGCCATCATCGGCAACATATTCAGACTAACCGGTTCGTACCCGCCGCGCTTCTTGAGTTTCTTGGGTTTGAGACTCGGGGCTGCCTCAGGCGGGCCGCCGGTCGCGGGTGCTTGCGGATTGCTGGCTGCGGGTGGTTGTTGGTTCATGTCTGGTTCTCCTCACACCAAAACAACTCAGGCAATTTCCGGGCTGAGGATCACATCGTAAAAAAGCGCCCGTCCCTCATGATCACGAGTCGCATCCATGATCTTTACCAGGACCTCGTAAGGCACGTCGGGTTGAGCGTAAATAATTACTTTGGTTTCCTGGGGAAACTCGTTTTTTATCTTGATCATTTCGATGGTCAGCTTTTTCGTGTCGTAGCAGCTAACTGACGGGGGCGTATTTCTCGCTAAAGCCTCTCGACAAATCTGATCGGAAGTCAGCAGCGGAATCGTAGGGCCCTTGGGGGCTTCAGCCTCACCCTCGGCCGCGGCATCCACTTCGCCCAAAACTCCGCCAACCCCGGCAATGAACAAACCCTTGTAAGTTATACCGACCGTAAGATTGAGTTGCTTCTTGGGATCTTCTTCGTCCTGCTTGCCCATGCCTATTTCGAGGGGATCTTGGTAACGAGGTGCGTTGACGTTGACGACCCCAACCTGAACCAAACCGGTCGAGGTGAACAAGATGAAAGCCACCAGACTGAAAACGATGTCCATATATGGTATTAGGTTGAGCTCAACCGCCGGGGTGCTTGATTTCGATCGGTCTGAAGGTTTCCTGACGTTTCGTCCCATTTGTCCGCCTTCTTGCTTTACCTGCTAGAGAAAAGACACCCGTCTGTCCGAAAAGTTCCTGGCAATTGGTGTAAAGGGTTAACTCATCCGATCGAGTGCGTTAGAGTTTCCCTTTCCCCTTGTAATCAGTAGGTTTTCCAGCTTAACCGAGTACTGATCTATTTCGTCTATGATCTTTTTTGTCATGTTGGTCAAAAACATGTGGCCAATCATACAGATAACGGCGATGCCCAATCCAAAGGCAGTCGTGTACATGGCCTCGGCAACACCCTGGGCAAGTACCTTGGCTTTGAGCTCCGCGCTAACGGCGCCCACGGCACCAAAGGCCGTGATCAAGCCGGTAATCGTACCCAGCAATCCGAGCAGCGTCGCCATATTGGCAATCTGGGCCAGGTTGCCGGTTCGTTTTTGAAGCACCGGCACGATTTCCAAAATGGCCTCCTCGACTGCGTTGCGGATCTCCGCCTCTCCCCGATTGGCCCGGGTCAAACCGGCCTTGACCACTTTGGGTAAGGCCGCCGCCGGAGCCGCATTGCACAGCTTGATTCCGCGCTCAATATCATTGGCCATTACCAGCTTCTGTACTTGCGCCATGAACGCCTCGGCATTCACGTTGTACTTGAAGAAGATGAAAATGATGCGCTCAATGATTATTGCAATACCCCAACAAAGGGTTATGCAATTAACATAGATGAACGGGCCGCCGGCATCGAAGAATTCAGCAATCGAACTCATGAAGCCGGTGTCGTCCGAGGCAGCTTCGGCTGCCCAGGCAACGGCCGGGAAAAGCAATAACAGACCCATGATTGTTTTCATTGAGACCGGTCTTTTGGATGTCATCGTGGTTCCTCCAGAGAATTGCAAATTCCGCCCTAAAACGGATCTTTTTTTACAGACTCTTCAATCTTTGGAACAAGCTTCTGCTCCAGCTTCAAGCCCTCAAAATTTAGATTTGAACGCGGCAAAAGGTACCATACTTCGGGTTTCTGTATCTTACCTTCTACTCGCGTCACCTCCTCGATCACTACCTGTCTTACTGCTTTTTTCTTAGCCATTGCGGGAACTGCAATCAGCAGAGCAACAACTAACCCCAACCACAATTTTATTCTAGTCATGCTGCATTCCCTTATAGAGGAACTCCTCAAGCTGGTCAAGCTTTGAATCCCTAAACTAAAGCGGCTGCTTACTTCTCATCGCCTCCGACTTTGGATCCGTCAGTTCCTCGATCTAATTTGTCATCGTCGTCCTTGCCGCCGCCAATTTTACCGGCACCCGACTTGGCCTTTTTCTCAGCTTCGGCCTTGGCCTTGGCTTCAGCATCGGCTTTAGCTTCAGCATCGGCTTTAGCCTTGGCATCGGCCTTAGCCTTGGCATCGGCCTTAGCCTTGGCATCGGCCTTGGCTTCAGCTTCGGCCTTAGCCCTGGCGTCGGCTTCGGTTTTTTCTTTCTCTCTGGCTTCTGCCTCGGCTTTTGCTCGAACAGCGGCTTCGGCTTTGGCCTTGGCCTCGGCCTCGGCCTTGAGTCGGGCCTCTTCTTCCTTACGGCGATTATCTTCTTCGCGCTTTTTCTTGCGCAATTCGGACTTGACCGCCCGTTCGTGTTTCTTTTTGGCCTCTTTTAAATAGTCAGCCAGCTTGGGATGCCGGCCGCCTTTTCGCTTGAACTTTTCGAGTTTTTCAACCGCCAGAGCCAATCGCTTCGATTTAGCATAGCCAGGAATCTCATCGTCCAGATACAAAAGACCCAAGTTGAAGACAGCCCGCTTGTCGTTCGGGCGAATCTGGGCAGCCTTGTTATAGGCCTCCTCGGCTTCTTTGAAGTGCTTATCTCCGCGCAGAGCGTTGCCCAGGTTGATATAGGCCTCAAAAAAACCAGGCTCCAGGGCAACCGAGCGTCGCAACTGCTCGGTGGCGCCTGTGAAATCGAAAGCCTTGCTGTACAAAACTCCCAGGTTGTTGCGAACCTCGGGATTGTCGGGATCGAGCTCGACGGCTTTTTTGAACGAAGCAATCGCCGAAGTGTTGTCATCCATCGCTAAATAAACGAACCCCAGACGGTTATGGATCAAGGCGTTGGTTTCATCGATTTTGTTGGCCTTGAGCAAAATGCGTTCGGCCAGCTCCAATTTGCCCCAGGTGTAGTAAGCCTGACCCAGGTAAATCATGGCCTGAACGTTTCTTTCATCGACGGCCAGAACGCCCTTGGCCTGGTCGGCAGCTTCTTTTCTCTTGTTGGCAAACAATAAAACCGCGGCCAGTTGGTTTCTCAGGTCAAGATCGCGGGGTGCGGCCCGAATCGCAGCAGTCACCGACGATTGAGCCTTTCGGGGCTTGCCCAGCCGAACCAATAAATTCGACAAATTGACTACTGATTCAATATGGGCCGGATGAATTGAGAGTGCTTTTCGATAGGCAGCTTGGGCCTGATTAAATTTTCCCTCGGCCTCAAGCAGGACACCGTTGTTGTAGTGGCACTGGAAACATTTGGGATTATCCTTGGCGGCTTGCTCGACGATTTTTCTGGCACCGGCCGGATCGCTCTTTGCCATCTGAGCCGCCGAAGCTAAAAGCTCCGAGGTTTCTTCGCCCAATGGCTCTGTCGGAATCGGGACAGGTTTTTCTTCGCTGACAACTTCCGTGGTTGTATCCTCGGCGGTCTTGTCCTGCTCGCCCGGACTATCACGGTCTTCTTCGGTCAGTGGAACGACTTCTTCCTTTTCGGCTGTGGATACGTCTTCCTCGACCACCGGTTTCTCGACGGGCTTCGTCTCGGGCGTCGAGGCGCAGCCCGCACAAACACCCAGCAGGATACTCAATATCAGGCAGTCGATTCTTTTCAGGCGTATCTGCATTTCTCGTTTTGCCTCTGATCTCTATTTGCCCGAAGGCTTGATCCCGGTTTCTGCCGCGCGCAACATCGGCAGCGGGCCATATCTATCCATCACAAGCGCATTGGCCGGTTTTTTCTGTAGGGGAAACTGCAGCGGCTCAAACCGGTTCAGGCTTGCATAAGCTTTTTCGGTCCATTCATTGACGAACTTGAATGATTTTGACTGCTGCATGGTTTCCTGGAAAGCCTGGACTGCCTTCCTGATCGGCGCCTCGGCAAAATCTTCGAGCTTGCCCTTGTAAATGTCGCACTCTTCTTCATTGAGGCCCTTGGGGCAGGGCGCATTGACCAAGACATTTGCAAAATTCTCGTACAAATATCCCAAGCGGTAATAAGCAGCCAGCGTCCATTGCACTCGCTTGTATTTGAAAATGGTTTTGTATTTCTCTTCCATTTTCTTCAAGGTCTCGGCTTTGTATTTCAGGGTCTTGGTCAGCTTGCGCGGATGGACAGCAAAGGTGATGTTCTCGTACTTGCCCAATTCCATCTCGGTCAACATGAACTTCGCCCGGGCTGTCGCTTCGGCCGCAACACCCCCGCCTGAAAGTTTGTAACGGCCAAACAGCTTGATGGTTTCCCAATAGCTCTTCTTGGCTTTGCGCTTGTCTTTGCGCTTGGCCCAAGCCTCGGCAATCTTGCCCTGGGCGGCTACAATGTTTTCCGATTGCCCGGGGTCCCGCCGGTAGGTTTTTATAAAGCGGGTATAGATCGCGATTACATTTTTCCAAGACTTGGACTTCTCGAGAACCTTTCCGGCCCTGAAGAAGTTATCGCCCGCATCTTCGCGATCTTTAAACAGCTTGGCGTAGCGTTCGAATGCCTTGGCCGCCTTGCCATATTGTTGATCGCCCTCTAAGGCAACCGCGGCATTATAAAGCGAATCCGAGCGGAATTTCGATTTGGGATAATTGTTTACCAGTTTGAGATAGTTATTAATCGCCCGCTGGAACTGGTAACTGCCCTCTGCGCTGGCGGCCATCAAGAACAGGGCCTGATCGGCAAAGTCACTTGAAGGATATTCTTTGACAATGCGTTCATAGACCTTACCGGCCGACATCGGCCGATTCGACCAGGTAAAGCAGAGCGCAGCGTTGTTGAGGGCCTTGTCCGAGGTCTTGCCCGAGGGATCATCATCCACCAGGCGGATGAATTCCTTGGCGGCCTCATCCAGTTTGTCCTGGGCCTCTTCCTGCCGGCCGTCATCGGATAGTTGTTTGCCTGTGGTCATGAAACCGTTGGCCTTGTTGAAACGAGCGCCCAACTCGAACTCTTTCAGGGCCTTTTTCTGCATTGGGTCCCTGGAAAGCTTGGCCAGCTTGCGACTCCAGGTCTCGACCTGCTGCCAATCCTGGGTCACTAAATAACTTTCGATGATCAAGTTGATCGAACTGGTGACCATGTCGTTGTCTTTGGAATCTGCGACCACCCGGGAGAAGCGCTCGCGAGCCTGATCGAAATGATCATAGGCATAGAGAATCCGGGCTGATCTGAACACCATGTTATCGACTTGTTCATCTTTGGGCAGCTTGGCAACGAATGCATCACAGGCTTCGATCAACTTTGTTCTCAAGGGTGGAATATCTCTGGGTTTCAGTTCGAGATCCTTGGGCCGGTCTTTGCTTGTATAGACCGTCAAGGCTGCCAGCCGGCCGGCTTCTTCGGCTTCCTTGGTCAGGTTGAGACGGGACAGCACCACCGCATTTGCCGAATCGGACAGAAACTCGCTGCCTTCAACTGAGTCGCGCACGACAGTGTAGGCAATGGCGGCTTTTTCGAAATCAAGCGAGTAGTAGTAGCACTCAGCCAGATAGTATTGAAGTTTGTAGCTGTCACGAGAATCTTTGAAGCGATTCATATAGTCGGAATATACAACCGCCGCCTTGGCGTATTCTTGCCGGGCTTCCTCCGGTCGTTCTTGCTCTTTAAACCTTTGGGCCAGGGTATGGTGACGGACCGCCGCCGTATATAAAGCATTTTCAGCCAACTTGTCGGCTTCCAATATGGCATCGGTCTCGTTTTTATTGGCTTCACGCCAACGCGTTCCCGGGCCAAAAGCAGCCACTAGTTCTTCCTGGGCCTGGGTAGCCTTATCGGGCTGCTGCATACGGTAATAAGAGTCGACGATCGACGACATCAACTTGGGGTTGATTGGATCCAGCGGGTAACGCTTGATTGCTTCACGATAGGCGTCGATGCTCTTGTCGTACTTGGCATCAATGTAGTAGACCTCGCCGAGCTTGCGAAAAAATTCTCCGTCATAGCCGCGCCCGCCGAGTTTCTGAAAATAGGCAGCGGCATTGGCGACTCCGGAACCTTGCCATTCGTCCTCGGCGAATGAAATTGCCAGATATTGCATCGATTCTTTACGAAGTTCGGAGCGCGATACGTCACCGTCCTTTTTGTCTTTTTCTTCATCCGCCCAGGCAATCAGATGATCGAACTTCTCGACGGCTTCATCAAACCGATCGACTTTGTAGTAAGTCCAGGCCAGTTTGTAGAGCGCCTTGTCGTACATCCGGCTGTCGGGATAATCCAGCACGTTTTTGTAGGAATCGATCGCCTGATCAAGCTTGTTGGGGTCTTCGAAGTAAGACTCGCCAAGCCGGGTCCAGACCTCGGGTAAAAATTTACTCTTGGGAAATCGGCGCGTGAAGGTTACATATGAAGCCTGAGCTTCCTCTGGTTCACCTTGCTCCTGCAAACAATAAGCCATCAAGTAGTAGCTGCCGTCGATCAACTTGTAATCGGGAAAGTCCTGGACGAGTCGCTGGAGCAGGCTGATGGTCCGCTCAAAATGAGGTGCCGGGGGAGTTGGTTCGACTTTGCTGGCTCCGTCATTGAAAGCCGCTAAAGCCTGGTCGTAGCTGTCTTCTTCTTCGGTATATTCGATTTTTGATTTTTCATAATAAAGCTCGGCCAGACGCCATAAAGCTCCTGGGGTATATTCCGGGGCATCTGGATATTTGCTCAGGAATTTTTCGAAAACCTTGATGGCTTCCGTCCGGCGATCGTTCTCTTCCTTTTCCAGGTCGCTAATTGCCCGGTTGAATGAGCCAACAACCGCCTTGCGCTGCTGATCGTATTTACGCTCTACAATCTGCTGGACTTCTTTCCTGTAGGCCTTGTTTTGTTCTTTGAATTCCTCGACAATCGCCAGCATCTCGGCGACTTCACGCTGCTCTTCGGTCAGTTCGGTCGCCGGCTTCTCGACCGCAGCATCCTTGGCTTCTTTGGCGTCCTTTTTTTCAACAGCTTCGCCCGTGGGCGCGGCGGTTTCTTTGGCTGTCTTCCCTTCGGCGGTAGGATCTTGGGCAAGAACCGCCCCAGCGCTCAAAACGATCGCGATCAGCACACCCAGGTAAGCCGAATATCTATTCGACTTCTTGAAGAACACTCTTGAATTCATTATGTAACCGTTTTCGTTCCTGACCCAATTTTTTACCCAATTCTGAAATACTCTTGGTCTTTTCCTGCTTGCGGCTCCAGGCAACATCCAAGACTCCTACATCTGCATCCAGAACCAGTCGGTAGAATTTCTGACGCACCTGTTCGAGGGCTTGATAAGCCACTTCGCCAGCCAGGTTTTCCGATTCCTGCTCGAGTTTAGCCAAAGATTTCTCAAAAATACTCAGGCGCTTTTTTTCTTCATCGGCCTGGACTTGCAACTTCTGGGCTTTACGAGTGACTTTCTTCTCAATCTCACTATTGATCATCGAAATTTTCTGGCGCAACTTGTCGGCCCGCAGTCGCATGGAGTTGATCCGGGTAACCTGCGAGGTGCCCTCGGGCCCCAGGCGGCTGTGTATTTGCTCGGCCAACGTGCGCTCTTTCCCC
Organism: Deltaproteobacteria bacterium; assembly: GCA_019307065.1. Taxonomy (GTDB): domain Bacteria; phylum Myxococcota; class B64-G9; order B64-G9; family B64-G9; genus JAFDKH01. The sequence continues at coordinate 86,754 of JAFDKH010000006.1, read as the reverse complement.
AAGGCCTTCGAATACTGCTGCTTGAGTTCGCCTTCCTTTGAAAGAGTCTCAGAGTCGAGGCCAGCCTTGGCTTTTTCTGTCGAGAGCAGGTTACTCAACTGGTCAAGGTCGGCCTGCAGCTGGTTGGCGGTTGCCCAGCCGCGGCGAATTTCCTCGCGGAAGTCGCGTACGGCTTCTTCGCGGCCTTCAAGCTTTTTTTTGTTGTTGCGAATCCACTCCTCCATGGCATTCAGCTGGGCCTTCATTCCCTGCAAGGCAATACCCGATTCGTAGACCGATCTTTCCAGGGATTCTAACTGGTGCCGAATTTTCTTCTCGCGCGCATCGAAATCCTTTTTGGTTGTCGGCAGCTTGTCGACCATTTTTTCCAGGTGCTCCCTCTCCTGGCGGGCTCTGTCGATCTCTTTGCGCTCGGAGGCCGAAACATGCTCGATCACAATCCGTTCCTCCAGCCGGGCCAGATTACGTTCGAGCAGTACCCGGCCGTTCTCGACCTCCAGGGCCCGCTTGGTGCCTTCTTTGAGGGCCGGAAACAAATTAACCCGGTCTTTACCCTGCAGCAGGGCGTCGAGTTTCACCAGCAAGTTTCGGGCTTCCTTGACAAAGCGACGACCGGATTCGATGTCCTTCATTACCCCCAGGGCGGCGGCCATTTCATCGTGCCCGCTCATCCACTTGACCGCCAGGGGCGGCAGATAGGTCGACAAGTCGAACGAGTCTAGGTTCTTACCGGCCACCTCGTTGAAATATCGAACGGGGTCATCGTGGCTGGCAACCAACTCGTCGAGTTGCTGCTTGATACTGGCGTAGTTGTGGCTGACCACCATGAAGGCCTTGGCGGCTTCTTCGAACTTTCCCATTTTCTCAAGGATGTGTCCTTTAATTAAGCTGGCCTGGGGCACCAGGGTGCTATCGGGTGTCGAAACCTCGAGGATTTCCAGAGTTCTCAATGCTTCGAGCAGAAAAGCCTGTCGTTTTTCGGGTTGTTCGCTTTTCTCGCCCTGCTGTATATAGGTCCAGCAAATCTCGAACAGGGCGTCGTCAAAATAAAGCGAAGTGTGCTCGATCGATTGATAGGCATCCAGCGCCTCGCCTTCCCTCTGAGCATCATGCAATAATCGCCCGCGCGCCAGGTGAGTCAACTCTATCACGCCGACTTCTTGCTCGCTCTTGGGCACCAGCTGAACCATGGCGTTGTAAATATTCAGGGCATCTTCGTGCCGCCCCTGGCGAATGAACACAACCCCCAGATAATAGCGCGCCTGAAAATAGAAAGACTGACCGGTCCGTAAAGTGGAGAATGCCTTGGCTGCTTCTTGAAGCTTCCCGCGCACGAACAGGGTCTTGCCGAAAAGGTATTCAGCCTCCGGTGATGACTTGGCGGATTCCTTGACTAGTTTCTGGTAGGCATCGTCCACAACTGCGTAGTCTTCGGTGTTCAGGGCTATCTGCATCAAGCGAACCAGAGCTACTTTCCGGTAGGGCCTGCCGCGCCGGCTGTCGATGACTTGCAGAAAATATTTGCGGGCATCGATAAAGTTTTTATTGAAGAACAGCGCCTCGGCATAGCTAAAGACTGCGTCGGTATAACCGATATGGTCTTTGTAGGCTTCGTTTTCAACCAGGTCGTAAAAAACAATGGCGGCTCGAACATAATCCTTGAGCAGCATTAAAGCCTGGCCGTCATTCAGGCGATGCTCGAAGATCCTGGATTTGGATTTGGGGTCACTGAATTGAAGGTACTGATTCTGAATTAGATTGGCCTTGGTCTCGAGTAGTTCGAGTTGCTTGGATGCCCGCGATAGATCGTCGAATAGATCTGCGCGGCCCTCGAACGAAACCAACATACTCAGTGCGACACCCAAAATGAGCGGCGATCCAATCCGGCCCAGGCGTGCCTGGTTTCTGGACAAAACCCTTTTCAACCTGACTCCTCTGCCTTTTCTTGGAGCGTCTTGGCCCGGGCCGGCGTCAGCTTATCGATCTGGATGTCATAACGTACCGCTGGTCGCTCCTCCAGCGAGGTGGTGATTCCGCCGCGCTCGAAACCAACTATCTTGACCTTGATTATTTTGCCCTCTTCGGCTGTGAAGGTGTAGCTGGATGTAACCTTGAATTTGTAGCCTTTGACATAGGAGAAAAAACCAAAGCCTTGCCCTTGAAAAACCTTCTGGACTGCAATGTTGTGATTTCCAGGCACGATGTTGCCATTGAATATTTCTTTCTCCTCGATCCCGTCCAGGTCGCCGTCAACATCGACTTTCTTGAAAATCGGCTGCGAATCGAGGGCGTACTGGACCGATACGAGCTTGAAGGCGCCCCCCATCTCGTTGCGATGAATCAGCACGGCCCGCGCTCCGGCCCCGATCGAACCTGTCACGACCGTCTCTTGCAGCTGTAGTATCCGGGCCTTGGTTCTGAAAATTTTCTCTTTTAACTCGTTGACTCGTTCTTCGAGATCTCGCAATTTCAGTTCGTAAGCTTCATCCGACGGTGCTCCATCAGTCGCTGGTTTTGCAGCTTCAGTGGCCGTCGGAACCGGCGCCTTGGCCGCAGAATCGTCAGGCGGTGCTTTTTCTTCCTGGGCAAACGACGAACAAGGTAATAGGCACAAGGCCAAGACTAGTCCCAGTGTCGGATACGTATATATTCTCATCGGGTTCCTCCCCAATCGAAGACGAAGTACAACCAGTCCTCCGCCCCGAATTGGAAGCCATCAGAAAAGACGAAAAAACGGCATACATCGGAGATAATTCTTAGCCCACATTTCCCTTCTCTGTCAACGGCTTTTTTACCGGGGAACCAGCCACTTCCGCTGTGATCTCAATCACTCATGCTCATAAAATATCGAACTATCGCCCAGATTCCCCCTAAACACTCGGCAACTGGTTCGAGATTCTTTAGTGTTTAAGAAAACCAATTTTAAGAGATTAAGCGGGTCAGGAGTCAATCCAGGAGATTAACGTCCCTTTTTGAGTTCTTGAAGGACCAGTTTCGCGATTGCCTTCAGGCTGTCGAAAACCCCCCATCCGGTTGAGGCAATCGACTGGAACTCTGGAATATTGTCAGGATTGAGCAGGCGATGAAGTTCTTCGATGCTGGCCGCGTTGGGGAGATCCCGCTTATTGTATTGAATAATATACGGAATTGCCTTGAGGTCATAGCCCTGCTCAGCCAGGTTGACCCGCAAGTTCTCCATACTTTCCAAGTTAGCTTCCATGCGCTCAATTTGCGAATCAGCCACAAAGACTACCCCGTCGACGCCTTTGAGAATTAGTTTTCGGCTGGCATCGTAGAATACCTGGCCGGGGACGGTGTATAAATGAAAGCGTGTTTTAAAACCGCGGATTTCACCAAGACTGAGCGGCAGGAAGTCGAAAAACAAGGTCCGCTCGGTTTCTGTCGCCAATGAAATCATTTTACCTTTGGCTTCTGGATTTGTTTTTGCGTAGATGTACTGCAAGTTTGTAGTCTTCCCGCATAGACCGGGGCCGTAGTATACGATCTTGCAATTTATTTCACGGGAAGAGTAGTTTATGAAGGACATGTTGGAGCCCTCAGAGCCTTGTTAGTCGTTGAATAGGTTGTCGATGTCCTCGTCCGTGATCTCAGTAAAAGGAGAACCTGCCGCCGGGTCTTCTAATTTGCGCATCAGGACCTCGAAGATCGCACCCAATTCCTGCGACGCTCTTTTAACTCTCAGACGCACGAGTCCCAAAGAAGAGCGCCCGTCAAATATCACGACCAGGATTACGCGACCGCCGACAATCGAAATGTGCAGATTGTCGCGCTCACCTTCATGGAAGAGGATCGAAAACTCCCTCTCGCCTATCAACTTGGCCAAACCACCTGTAGCCGCAATGTTGCCTGCAGTCAGGGATGCCAATGAAGTCGTGTCCAGGTTGCCGGTCTGTCCAGCGCTCGCAATCAGCTGCCCGTTCTTATCCACCACAAATACAACCTTGGAGTTTGATTCACGGCAAAGACGATCACAGACGCTGCTGATCTGTTTGTACTCTTCTTCGTACATCACGAGCTGCGGACTGACCATTCAACCCTCCTGACACTCAAGCATCAAAGCTTCGCTTGTAATGCTGAGCTGCCCGGCGAATTTTGTACTATATCATACCCAAAAAGTGGAGTCTATTTTACCAAAACCCCAGCTGCGTTCAATATTAACAGCGGGCCGACTATAGCGTCGGGTAAGTTTGGGTGTCAAGGAGTTTTCAGAAGAAATAAAATCGGAGCGAGTCAAAACCGTCCCGAGCCTTGGGTCACAAGATAAAACCGCGACGGCCTTGACTTGCGACGGTTTTGACTCGCGACCGCCTCTTTTAGTTACCGCCTTTTTTTGTGACCGAGTTTCCCTTGACACTGGTCAGGTAGGGCAGTATTTCTAGCTGTTCTTGTGGCTGATAGAAATTATAAATCTGGTGCTTGATTCCATATTGGAGGCTTTCGATGCATGAAGTAAGGTTTCACGGACGTGGCGGCCAAGGGGCCGTAACTTCGGCCGAACTCTTGGCCCAGGCGGCCATCGCCGAGGGTAAAAGTGCTCAGGCCTTTCCTAGTTTCGGACCCGAGCGACGAGGTGCCCCGGTTATCGCTTTTGCCCGGGTTTCCGACAAACCAATCAAGAATAGAGCCGCCATCCAGGAACCGTCGCTGGTGCTGGTACTCGATCCTTCACTGTTACGCCTGGTTCGTATCGACAAAGGCCTGAAACCCGGCGGCACAGTAGTGATCAACACCGGTCGCGACGCGCAGGCCATCCGCGAAGAATTCAACATTACCGCCCGGCTGGCAATTGTGGATGCCAACCATATTGCCCGAGAAGAAATCGGTCGATTAATTACCAACACGACCATGCTCGGGGCAGCCATGGCCGCGGTTCCGATGGTATCAAACGAAAAACTAGAACACGCACTCGAAGAACGCTTCGGCCGCATTGCCGCAAAGAACATCAATGCCTTTAGACGAGCCCAGACCGAAGCCAAGATCGTCGAAGCCGTATAAGGAGGCGCAACATGGCCCAGAGCGCAACACCCAAATGGACCGAACTAGCTGTCGGAACCGCTATCACCGTGCCGGGCAGCGCCCGCCAGAACCGTACCGGGGATTGGCGTTCGCAACGACCTGTCTGGGATCATGAAAAATGCATTCGCTGCGGGATCTGCGTGATCTTCTGCCCGGAGGGATGTGTCCACTTCGGACAAGTAAGCGAAGGCCTGCCGGATGCTGATCTTGAATACTGTAAAGGCTGTGCCATTTGCGCCCACGAGTGCCCGACCGCCTGCATAAACATGATCGAGGAGGAGGAGTAATGGAAAAGCGCATCGGAATGGAAGCCTCGATTGCGATAGCCGAGGCGGTTGGCCTGTGTGACGCCGATGTTGTAGCCGCTTATCCGATTACTCCGCAGACTCATATTGTCGAACACTTGAGTGAATTGGTTGCCGATGGTGAACTGAATGCTGCCTTCGTGCCGGTCGAAAGCGAACACTCGGCCATGTCGGTTTGTTGTGGTACCGCAGCGGTCGGGGCACGCACCTATACGGCCACCGCCTCTCAAGGCCTGGCATTGATGCACGAAATTCTTTTCATCGCAGCGGCCATGCGCTTTCCAATCGTCATGTCGGTCGCCAACCGGTCTCTATCCGGCCCAATCAGTATCTGGAATGATCACTCCGACGTGATGACCGAGCGCGACATCGGCTGGATTCAGATCTTCGCCGAAAATGCGCAAGAAGCACTGGATCTGACGATCTGGGCCTTCCGTCTGGCCGAGGATAAAAGAGTTTCCCTGCCGGTCATGGTAAACTTCGACGGGTTCATCCTGACTCACACAATCGAACCGGTTCTGATGCCCGACCGGGAAATGGTGCAATCGTTTCTGCCCAAGTTCGAGCCCTTGATCCGGCTTGATGTCGATAAGCCGATCAGCATGGGACCGGTCGGCATTCCGGAAATCTATACTGAGACAAAAAAAGTCCAACAGCAGCTACTGACCGATTCCTATGGCCCCATAGTCGAGACCCTGGGCGAGTTCGCCAAGAAATTCGGGCGTTCTTACAAGCCGGTCGAAACCTACCGGGCCGACGATGCCGAGGTCGTATTGATGACCATGGGCGCTCTGGGCGAGACGGCCATGACCGCCGTCGACCGGTGTCGTGAACAGGGTAAGAAAGTCGGGCTGGTCCGCTTGAGACTCTGGCGACCGTTTCCGTTCGACGATCTTTTCGAAGCGATCGGCGACATCAAGGTAGTCGGGGTGATGGATCGGGCGATCTCGTTTGGCGGGCCGGTCGGTCCGGTTGCCTCTGAAATCAAAGCCGCCTTTTACCACCGCCAACATAGGCCAACTATCGCCGAATTCATCGTCGGGTTGGGTGGCCGGGACGCACCGGCTTCAGATTTCGAAAATATTTTCGACAAGCTGCTCGCAATCCGTGCAGGCGGTGACGTTGGCGAGCCTACAATTGTCGGTTTGAGGGAGTAGCCATGCAAGGACCGAATGTATTTGCCGCCAGGTTGTTTCCCAAAGACAACCCGTTCGTGGCCGGGCATCGCGCCTGTCAGGGCTGTGCAGAAGCGCTGGCCGTACGTTTGATTCACCAGGTTCTGGGCCGCAACACAATTGTTGCTTCGGCCACCGGGTGTATGGAGATTATCTCCTCATCATATCCCGACACGGCCTGGGCGATCCCCTGGATTCACGTGGCCTTCGAAAACGCCGCGGCGGTAGCTTCCGGAGTAGAAGCCGGTCTGAAGATCCTGATGAAAAAAGGCAGGCTGCCCAAGCGCAAGATAAACGTGGTCGGGATGGCCGGCGACGGCGGCACGGCCGATATCGGTATACAGGCCCTCAGCGGAGTCCTCGAACGTGGCCATGACATGATCTACGTCTGCTACGACAACGAAGCCTACATGAATACCGGCATCCAGCGTTCGAGTTCGACCCCCTTCGGGGCGGCCACGACTACCTCGCCTGCGGGCAGTCAAAGTATCGGGCAACAAACCTGGAAGAAAAACGTGACATTAATAGCCGCGGCCCACGGGATTCCTTACGTAGCCACAGCCAGCCCTTCTTATCCCTTCGATCTGGCGGCCAAGGTCGAAAAAGCAGCCAAGGTCAAGGGTCCGGCCTACTTGCACGTGTTCTCCTGCTGCCCGACCGGCTGGCGCATGCAACCCGAACTGGCCATCGCCATCGGCCGCACTGCAGTCGAGACCGGAGTTTTTCCGCTTTATGAAATTGAACAGGGCAAGTTGAAGTTCAATATACACATCAAGGAATTTCGACCTTTGAAGGAATACTTGAAACCTCAGGGACGGTTCCGCCACCTGGACGATGCCACCATCGCCGAGATCGAGCAACGGGTTCACGCCGAATATCGCAAGCTCGAGCGACGCGAAGGCCTGGTCTTGTAGGGAGACGCTATGGATACTACCAAGCTGGCTGCCATCTTAGACAAACACGACCGCGATCCGGCCGCTCTACTGGCCATCCTCCAGGACATTCAAGGTCAGGAGAATTACCTGCCAAAAGAAGACATTATAAAAGTAGCCCAGGAGCTGGATGTCTCCCTGGCGCGGGTATACTCGCTGGCCACTTTTTTCTCATCTTTCTCGCTCGAACCGCGCGGAAAACACATCTGTACGGTCTGCATGGGCACCGCTTGCCATGTGCGCGGCGCGCCCAAACTAGTCGATCACATCAGGCGCCAGTTCGACGTTCCCGAAAGCGGCACAACCAGCGACATGAACCTGACCCTCGAAACCGTCAATTGCGTCGGGGCCTGCGCCCTGGGTCCCTTGGTGATTCTCGATCGCGAATATCACGGCAACATGACCTCGGCCAAACTGGACCGGGTCCTCAAACCGCTCAAGCAGGAATAGAGTCATGCCAACAAAAATAAAAACAGCCGCCGATCTCGCAGCTTTCAGCGAAAAAATCAAAAGCCGGCGCGATCCCGAGCGTAAGGTAATCTCGGTTTGCGCCGGGACCGGTTGCTGTGCGTCCGGGGCCAAGAAACTGGCCAAAGCCTTCGAAGACAGTCTGGCCCAAAGCAAGCACAAAGACGAGATCGAACTCAGGCAAACGGGTTGTCATGGCTTTTGCGAACAGGGTCCTTTGGTGGTCCTGCATCCTGCGCAAACTCTTTACCGGCGGGTCAAACCCGAGCATGTCGCCGATATCATCGAGCTGACGGTCGCCAAGGGCGAAATAATCGAGAAGCTGCAGTACAAAGACGCCACCGGCCAGGCCTACGAAAAAGAAACCGAAGTGCCCTTTTATAAGAACCAGATGCGCGTGCTGCTGGCCTACAACGGCGAGATCGATCCGACTTCGATCGATGACTACATCGGTGTCGGCGGTTATGCGGCTTTGGCCAAGGTGCTAAAAGAGCTGCAGCCCGAAGAAGTCTGCAAGCAAATCAAGGCCTCGGGCCTGCGTGGCCGCGGCGGAGGTGGATTTCCCGCCGGAGTCAAGTGGGAATCATGCCGGGCAGCCAATTGTGACGACGGTGTGCGCTATATCATCTGCAATGCAGATGAAGGCGATCCGGGGGCTTTCATGGATCGCTCCTTGATGGAAGGCAATCCGCATTCGGTGATCGAAGGCATGATCATCGGCGCCTTCGCGATAGGCCATCCCGGAAAACCGGCCGGCTATGTCTATATTCGCCACGAATACCCACTGGCCGTCGAAAGACTCGAAATCGCCCTCGAGCAGGCCCGCCAGATGGGGTTCTTGGGTCAAGACATCCTTGGTTCGGGGATGGATTTCGATATCAAAATAAACAAGGGCGGCGGGGCTTTCGTTTGCGGAGAATCGACGGCCCTGATGACCTCGATCGAAGGCTTCGTCGGCGAACCGCGCGCCAAACACATCCACACCGTCGAATCCGGGCTTTACGACAAGCCGACCAACCTGAACAATGTCGAGACCTGGGCCAATGTGCCTCTGATTATCGACCGCGGAGTTGACTGGTACACTTCAATCGGCACCGGCGATGTGAGCGACAACCCCTGGGGCGGCTCCAAGGGCACCAAGATCTTCGCCCTGGTCGGCAAGGTAAACAACACCGGCCTGGTCGAAGTGCCGATGGGTACTTCTTTGCGCAAGATTATCTTTGACATCGGCGGCGGCATTATCGACGGCAAGAAATTCAAGGCGGTCCAAACCGGCGGCCCTTCGGGCGGCTGTCTACCCGAGTCGCTGCTGGATTTGGAAGTCGACTTCGACAAGCTTACCGAGGTCGGCTCGATGATGGGTTCGGGCGGCATGATCGTCATGGATGAGTCGACCTGCATGGTCGACCTGGCGCGCTATTTCATCAATTTCCTGGCTGACGAATCTTGCGGCAAATGTGTCACTTGTCGCGAAGGGCTCAAACAGCTCGGAGCCATAATCGAACGCATTTGCGCAGGCGACGGGCGGCCCGGCGATATCGAACTGCTCGAACAACTTAGTAAAACCATCATAGCCGGATCGCTATGCGCCCTGGGCACGACTGCCCCGAATCCGCTGCTTTCGACAATAAAATACTTCCGCAATGAATACGAACAACACATTAATGAAAAGAAATGCCCGGCCGCAGTCTGCAAAGGCTTGATCACCTATTCGATTGTCGACGCCAATTGCACCGGCTGTATGATCTGCGCCAAGAAGTGCCCCGAGGACGCGATTAGCGGCAAGAAAAAAGAAGTCCACCTGCTCGACGAGTCGAAATGCATCCGTTGCGGCATCTGCCTGGATGTCTGCAAGTTCGACGCCGTCCGGGTTGAATAAGGAGCGAGTTGTGGCTGAGAAAAAAGACAAGCAAGTCACTTTCAAGATTGAAGGTCGCAGCTACGAGGGCCTTCACGAAGAAAGCCTGCTGGGCGCCTTGCGCCGCTATGGGTACGTAGTACCCTCGCTGTGCTATCACGAGGCGGTCAGTTCTTACGGCGCTTGCCGCCTATGCCTGGTGGAAGTCAAGAAGGGCAAGCGGCAAAAACTGACTACTTCGTGCAACTACCCGGTCCTCGAAGGAATCGAAGTCTTTTTGGACACCCCCAAGGTCATCGAGCATCGCAAGCTCATTCTGCAGTTGCTGATGGCCATGGCACCCGCGGCCAGGCAAGTGACCGAGTTGGCCGCAGAATACGGGGTAACCGAAACACCTTTCGTCAAAGACGAAGGCCAGGAGTGCATCAAGTGCGGCTTGTGTTCACGGGTCTGCAAAGAGCTGGTCGGGGCCGACGCAATCGGGTTCTCCGGACGCGGCCTGGCCAAACAGATGGTTTCTCCCTATGACGAAGCCAACCAGGCTTGCATCGGCTGCGCCGCCTGCGTGGTGGTTTGCCCGACCGACTGCATCGGCCTGAAAGAAGACGATCATGTGCGCTCGATCGTCAGATGGCACCGCGATTTACCGATGCACAAGTGCGACAAATGCGGGCGCGCCTTCGCGCCGACCTTCTTGCTTACCCACTTCGCAAAGCAGATCAAAGTAGACAAGTCATTTTTCGATAGTTGCCCCGATTGCCGCTAATTTTTTTTAACAAAACATAAAACTCTCTGAATTAAAATTCGTCATCCCGGCATGTCTAAGGCCGGGACCCAGTCTTCATAATATGGATCCCGGCTAGAGGCCTGCCGGGATGACGGTGTGCTGTTATGGTGTTTTACGACGGTTTCGACGGTTTTGACGGTTTATAAACGGGCAAAGCGTCAAGGCATACATAGGCCCTTAAGTCCCAGGTGCCGATATAAACATTCGTATCCTGCGGGACAGATCGGGTTCATCAATGAACACTCCAGCCGACATGTGAATGTTGGTGTGAAATTCGGATCAGCCATCTGACAGTACAAGCAAAAAAGAGAACTGTCGCACAGCAGGCCGGCCACCATATCGCAATCTTCATCCGCGAAACATATGCCGCCTTCTTCAATACCGCCGCCCGATTCGCAGGCCTGAGTGTTCAAGTTGCATATCCAGCCGGAAGGGCAGTCTTGATCATTGCTACAGATATCGCGCTGACAATCCCCGCTAGTTACGGAACAGGTTGTGTATTCGGGGCACGCATTGGCTGTACACCAACACTTGCCGCTGGCTTCACAGGTGAATCCGACCGGACAATCTTCGGCGCTCTGGCAACCGCTTACACAAACACATGAGACAGAATCACAGTACTGATCGGCCGGGCAGCCGCCACAGCAATCATACTGCCCGCATTCATGGGTTTGGTAGTTACAGGTTTTAGGCTCCAGGCAGTCTGATTGCTCATCACAGCCGGGCTTGCACTGGCCGTCACCGACATCGCACCAAAGGCCCGAATCACAACTGGCTTCGGTGCAACCCAGAGTCACGCAGTGATTGTCGATACACTGCTGTCCGGCGTTCGGACAGTCGTTATCGTGTACGCATTCGGGCTGGCATGAACCGTCAACGCAGACTGGTTCGAGCGGATCTCGGCACTCGCCGTCATTGCGGCACTCGACGCATTCGCCATGCTGGGATTGATCGGGCAGACAGTACCATTCGTCCGGACAATCGCGATTCGATTCGCAGCCGGACACACATTTACCGTTTATACACAGTTCACCGATCGAGCACTGATCTTTGGAAGAACAATCGACACAGCTGTTAGTTTGCTGGTCACACTCGCCCGAAGGGCAATCACTGTTCAGGCGACAGCCCTCCAGACAGACTTTGTTTTCGCAGATTTCACCCTGGCCGCAATCGGCATCCTGGCGACAACCTGCGATACAAGCCCGTTCCTCGCAGATTAACGTAGCCGGGCAGTGGTCGTCTACCAGGCACTCGACACAAGCATGCAAGACGGTGTCGCAGTAACCCTGGCTGCAATCCTGGCTGGTGTCGCATAGAGCTGCGCAACTATGGTTGATACATTTCTCGCCCGGCTCACAGTTGCTTTGATCTTTGCACTCTACGCATTGGCCATGCTCGCCTTCTTCGGGCAAACACACCAGGCCGGCTTCGCAATCGCGATTGACCCGGCATCCCGTCAGGCACTCACCGCTTTTACAAATTTGCCCGATTTGGCACTGACCGTCGGTCGTACAACCAGTGTTTTTGACACACTCATGATCAATGCATGCCTCAGTCGCTTGACAGTCTTGATCGCTTTTGCAGGCAACTAAAGTGCACTGACCCTCGAGACAGATCTGATCGGAAGCGCATTCGCTATCTTTAGAACACGGCAGGGCCCGTTCTTTGGGAGAACAGTTTGCTACGACAAGTGCCAACCCAATCAGAATCACGCTTGTGTATTTTGCTAGCTTCATGGCTTTTCCTCATCGATCTTATTTCAACGATCAGCACATTGAACCAAAAGGCCCTTTTTTGTCAATCATGAGCGTGTCAGGATAGTTTACGGACAATTCGTTTGGATGACCTGTCTGTCTTTGACTTTTTATTGTGTTTTGTGCGATAATCGCCAGCTATCAGGGAAAATATTTCGCGGATAGTGACGAAACCGTGAATCAAATTACGCACTTTTAACAACAATCCATAACCCCTGTGACGCAACGCGTTGAAGTTGAAGTGTTTTTTTTGAACGCGATCCGGCCATTAATTGGCATGAAGGTTGCTAGTTCCTTGAGTTGGAGGAAATTTGACCAAGCGCCGAGCAATGTTGTTCATCTTGCCCAATCTCTTTACTGTCTCGAGTATCTTCTGCGGAATATACGCGATTCTCATGGCAACCGAAGGGAGCGCAACCGACCGTTTCTACAAAGCGGCCGTGGCTATAATCTTTGCGGCGATTTTTGATTCCGCCGACGGGCGAGTCGCCCGGATGACAAAAACTCAAAGCGATTTCGGGATTCAGCTAGACTCGCTGGCTGATGCAATCTCATTCGGGGTAGCCCCGGCCATTCTGATATACAAATGGGCCCTGTTCCAATTCGGCATTTGGGGCATGTTGGTGGCTTTCGTCTACGCCACTTGCGGCGTAATTCGCTTAGCGCGCTTCAATGTTTTAGCGGCCCAATCCAATGGCCCCTCAAAGCACTTTTTAGGAGCGCCAATTCCGCTGGCAGCCGCCAGTCTGGTATCGCTCGTCCTGGTTCACTATCGCTCGGGCGGGGTGATCCTTGACTATCAGCCCTTGATGATTGTGGTTGTGCTTCTACTTTCGTTCCTGATGGTCAGCAACGTTCACTACCGGACATTCAAAGCGGCCAAGTCAAAGCAAACAGCCTTCGTGGTGATCGGACTGGCGATTCTCGTCCTGGTTGCCGCCTTGAAAACAGGCTTTGCTGTAATGTTCATGATTGTGGTGGCCGGCATGCTGGCTCTCGGCCCGGCTGAAGAGCTGGTGCGCTTCGTACGCCGCCGTCTGCCCGGCTCAAATCGTGAAGACGAAGAAGAAGAAGAAGAAGAGACAGTCTAGCCGGCTTCATTCTTCCAGATCATCCTCAAAAAAATCGACAATCAGCGAAAAAGTACTGCCTTGATTAGGAGTGCTTTTTACTTCCAGCCATCCGCCGAGCCGCCTGGCTGCTTCGCGAGCCAGGGCCAGCCCCAGTCCCAGACCGGCGAAGCTCTGACTTGCCAGATCAGGGGCTGCTTCGAGACTGGCCTGAAGAATCGCCAACGGCTTCGGACCTATCCCCGAACCGGTATCAACAACACAAAACCTCAACCTTACTTTTTGCGGCTCGGGAGGCTCGCCCCGTTTTGCCGTGAGCGTCACGGTTCCGGTCTCGGTGAATTTCAAAGCATTCGCTACAAGTTCATTGAGCACCCTATTCAGCATCATCCGGTTGGTACGCAGCCTGGCCGGCGCTGTTTCCAGGCTGTCAACCAGAGATATTCCACGTTGGGCGGCTGAATCCTGGAATATCTGATTGACCTCCAGAAACACTTCCCGGGTAGAAACCCAATCGACTAAGCCGGCCGGCGCGCCGGTGCTCAGCCGTTGGAATTCCACCATGGCATCGATCCGTTTGAGCAGCTGCCGGGCCGAGCTGTAAATCAGATCCAATTGATGAACTTGATCTGAATCCAGGCCCGCCTTGTCAAGCAGCAACACGCTGGTGAAACCGATGATCGGATTGAGATAGGTCTTGAGGTCGTGTCCGATATTGGCGACGAATTCGGCCTGGTCGTAAGCGTTGGAAGCAATTGTGTCAGTCGCTTCATCCGGCGCTGTGCTATTTTTCTTTTTCACTTTCGCTCTTTGCTTGGGCCGCAAAAACAGCCCGACCGCGCTTGCGCACCAGCCAAAAACCAATCCCGCCGACCAGAGCAACTCCTAACAGGCACCAGACGACTGTAGTGTAAGAGGCGAACAGCGAGCGTAAATCATCCCAGTTCGCTCCGACCGAATAGCCGGCCCCCAACAGAAGCGTATTCCAGACTACTGCAGAAATAGCGGCATAGACCAGAACTTTCCACAAGCTCATTCGCGAGGCCCCGGCCACTATGAAGAAAAAGGCCCGAATGCCCGGTAAAAATCGATTGATTAGAATGTAGATCGCTCCGTGGCGCCGGAACTTGGCCAGCAGTAGCCCGTATTTTTCCTTGGTTAAGGGCGTCCAGCGCTTGACATCTTTCTCGGCCGGCAAGCGGTCCAGCCGGCGGCTGAGCCAAACACCGATAGCGTAATCCAAAGCTGCCCCAAGCAGGGAGCCGCTGGTCGCAAGTATCAGGGCAAACGGAAAGCTCCAGACACCCTTTACCACCAGCCAGGCGCCGAACAAGGTTATCACGTCTCCCGGAAAGGGAGGAAAGACGTACTCGATCAGAGATGAGCAGAATAGGACAACTGCGCCCAGCCCGTCTGCGTGCTGAACAATGTAATCCAGTATTGACTGGATCAGTCCCGGCTCTTCCATGCCAAGTGCCGGAGGTGGGAAGCCTAACCTTCGAGCTTAGAGATCGTCAGATCGAACGGTAGAGCGCTTGTTAGCCTTGCAGCGTTTGATGGCTTTGTCGATCAGGTCATATACCTCGGTGCTCAATCCTGCGGCCAGATCACCGGAGGTCATCATCTTCTTTGATTTGATGTACTCTTTAATCTTGCTGACTACTACCAGGATTTCTTTCTTAGGCATGCGAATCCCCTTTCTGTGGCCCTGTGTGCCGGGCCTAATGGCCTTAGACAACTATTCATTGAGAACGGCAAGCTAACACTCTGTAGTTGGCAATGCAAACAAAATTTTATCCTTCCGCCAGGCAGCCCGAGGCCTGTAAAACTGCCTCCCCGGCGGTGTCCAAAATCTGAAGGTCTGCGGCAAGATCTAAAACAGTATACCTGCCGCGGATCTCGCGGGCAGCCACAAAGGCTCGCCGCAAGTGCCCCGGACTAAGTCCCAGTTGACTAACGCTAACTGGCGCCCGGGCGGCTGCTAAAATCGAGCGAACCTTGGCTCCCGGGCGCAATGATTGCCCGATTTCGGCCCACAAATCATCCCAGCCATCTACTATCGTTCCGAGCTCGCGTCTGAGCTGCTTAGGTTCTAAATGCTTCTTTTTGTATTCTTTGAAAACTTCTTCGGCCCGCGTAGCATGCCGGCTTTTTATCCGAGCTTCGATTTCATCCAGCCCGGGACTTTTAGCAACAAGTTGATCGATATTGATACTGGCAGGATTTAGCTTACCCAGTTGCTCGTAGAGGGTGGCTGTTACAATCGTAGCGACCCCCACCTGAGCACCATGCCAGCCCTCCACGCGACCCTCGTCCGCGGCGCTCATGTCCCAAAAGTGACTGATAAGATGCTCGCCGCCCGAAGCCGGAGACGAGACTCCGGCCAGCTTCATCGAAATACCCGAAAGCAACAATGCTTCGGTCAGCAAGGCTATAGCCGGTGGATCGCGCATGCCGATATCAGCGGCCGCCTCGGCTACTTTTGCTTCGGCCTGTAAGACAACCTGCTCGGGCGCCGCACAATAATAATCGTTGCGGATTGCCCCACTCAGTCGATAGTCGGCGGTCGCGGTGGGCTTCGACTCCAGGTCGCCAAGCCCGGCGGCAATCAATTCGGCCGGAGCCCGGGTGATGATGTCCAGGTCGGCGATCACGGCCAGGGGCTGATGACAGTCCAGGGTGCGTTTGACACCCTGAAGCATCACGGCCGCAATAGCCGAAGTGTAGCCGTTCATTGAAGGCGCCGTAGCTACAACCAGGTAGGGAATATTTTTTCTGAAAGATGCCAGCTTGGTCAGATCGTTGAGCGTACCGGAACCGACTGCGACCGCGAAATCCACGCCCCCAAGAGCAGCCTCGACATACGCAAGGCCGGCCTGGTCGGCGTGGGGACGGTTGCCTTTGCCGTCCGGGACAACGCACAGACTGGTTTTGAAGCCATCTTTATCCAGGAGTTTCTTTACGCGCTCTCCGGCCAGTTGGCGGGTTTTCCGATCGACGACGATGCAGACTGTTCGGCCCAAACCCAGCTGACGAGCCCAGTCGACAAGCTCATCGATGGCACCCGGACGAATCGAGGCGCCTTTGAGTTCGACACTATGGACCTTTCCACAGCTACAGGCTGCTGAAAAACCAAAAAGATCTTTCAGCTCTTGGGGTATCTTGGCGATGTTTCGGGCGGGGCCGGGCTGTTTTTTATTATTAGATTCGCTATTTTTTTTCGACACAAAACTTCTCCGTCTTGCCTCGCTCGGATCCTGAAAAAATTGGTTTTTCTACACAATAGGGCATTTCTTTGGGGCAATGTTTGTTTTCGTTACATTCTTTGTGACAACGCTTGTCGCCGGATTGGCTGCACTGGTCGTCGAAACCCTGTTTGCAGAAGTGAGAATCCCAACAGATGTAACCGGCTTTACATCCCCCGTCCTGGCGCGTGCATTCCACCGGACCCTCAGGTTGCTCAACCTCCTGGCTTACGTCCTGCTCGTCTAGCTCACGGTCTTTGGCTGCCGCTCGGGCGGCTTCGAGCAGTTTGGGATCATAGGCAGATTCGGGTGGCTGTTCTCTCTTGGGACATCCGCTAAGCACTAGTAACAACAAAATCCAGATTGCAGGTACTATTCTGATCACAAGGCACCTCCTGCCAAATAGTCTTTTTTATGAGACTTCAGATAGCTTTACAGATCGCCGAAGTTCTTTCAAGTCTGCCTAAAAAACACCGCGTTGCAAACCTTGACAGGCACAATCCTTTGACCTAGAGTTGGCCAACTATTCACAAGAAAAACATGTCTAAAGGAGATTAATAATGAAGAAAACTCTGACTGTGGGATTGTCTCTTCTGGTAGCTCTTTCTTTAGGGCTGGCTTTCATTAACTGCGGAAGCAGCGAAGCAACATGCGAAGGCGGGGCCGAGTGCTGTACCGAGGTTCCCTGCCCGACTGGTCAAGAATGCCAAAGCGGCACCTGTGTTGTCGTTTGCGAAGGTGGAGTCGAGTGCTGCGACGCGGTTCCCTGTCCGACCGGCGAAAAATGCCTGGGCGGCGCGTGCACCGACTGCTGCGTTGACACCGAAGCCGGTAAGTATTTCGTCGACATCACCGGCATGGTCGTTGATATATCGACCGGCGCAGGCGCTGAAGGCGTCGGCGTTGCCGCCATTTCACCCATGGAAGCCCTGACCTCTTCGGACCCGACTTTGTACTCGGCCACCACCACAGGTGCCGGCGGCGCTTTTGCTCTAGCATGCTTCGACGTGACTTCGATCGCCTTAGGCGCCGTGGTTATCACCGATGATCCTGCCTGGGATGGTGTTGACGGGACGCTCTACCCGACCGGCACCGGCGTAGTCGGCTGGTTGGAAAACTCAGAAAAAGTCTGTACCTCGGGCGCGGCAGCCATGGCAGTCCCGGCGGCGATGGTAGCAGCAATCGGCCAGCTGTCCGATATCGACCCCGATGCCGACGGCTTCGTCATGGGCATGGTCGTCGATGCAAACAGCGACAAGGTCGCTGGAGCGGTCATCAAAATCCAGGATCAGTCCGGCAATTGGAACGAACCAACCAGCGTATACTACCCGAACGCCACATTCACGGATCTAACCACCGGCACGGAGACCTCGGCCAACGGCATGTTCATTCTGCCAGCTTTGAATTTTGGCGGTATCACGGTCATCAATGCCGAGAAAACCGGCATGACCTTCAGCTCCCAGCAGGCGGCCCCCAAGGGCGGGTTCGTCTTCTTCCAGATGATTCCTCCAGCCGGTTGATCTGCTGCCTAACTAGCAATTCGGCGCGGGATCTGACAAACAGGTCCCGCGCTTTTTTTTTCACTGGAGTAGCTCATGAAACGTTCATGCCTCTTGCTGGGTTTTTCTTTGCTGTTGGCCTGTTCAAGTGCGTACGCCGGAGGATTTTTAATCTACGAACACGGGGCATCGGCAACCGGCATGGCCGATGCACGCACGGCTTCGTCGGATGACGTCAACGCTTTGTATTTCAATCCGGCCGCAATTAGTGAACTCGACGGCTTTCATGTCGAAATCGGCATGACCGGGATAATCCCGAGCGTCTCTTATACGGCCGCCAAGAACCCCGATCCGGACCGGACCTATCAGCGCATTGGCGAACCCGACCCGGTTCAGATCAACGACGGCATGAACGACACGAGTGCTAAAGTCAAAGGCTATACACCCATTCACCTGTACGCATCTTATAAGATACCGTCTTCCGGAGTATCGGTTGGGATCGGAGTCAACAACCCCTTTGGCATGGGTACTTTCTGGCCGGGCGATTTCGACGGGCGCTTCATCGGGACCGAGTCCGAAGTCCAGACTTTTTTCACCCAGCCGGTGGTAGCAATCGATATCGCCGAGCTGGCCGGCTTCAAGGACTCTTTCAAGCTCTCGGTTGCCGCAGGCTACAACTTCGTCTACGGTACCGCCCGGCTGACCAAGCACATCGATCTTCGCATAGGCGAAATGTTATACGCCCTTCAAGATCCCTGGGGCGAAATGCGCATGACCGGGACCGCCACGGGTCACGGCTGGAACGTGGCCTTATATGCCGAACTGCCCGACCAGATCGCAATCGGCGCCTCGGTCAGAAGTGGGGTCAGCCTGCCCTTTAGCGGCGACGCTACGTTTACCTTCAACGAGGCCGGCCAGATCACAGTCGACAGGTCAGGTATTGACTTGCCGGCCAAAGACTCCGGCAGCGTCACAATCGATCTGCCGATGAACATGAACTTCGGCGTAGCCTATTTGGGTGTCGAAAAGTTGAAAATCGCGCTGGATTTCTATATCGCTTTTTTCTCGTCCTTTAAGGAGATCGATCTGCACTTCGATTGTGCCGATCTGGATCCGCCTTGCGCCGCGGCCCAGGACCCGATGGAAAAGAACTGGCATTCGTCCTGGCAGATCTCTTTGGGCGCCGAATACGAAGTCATCGACAACCTCAAGTTGCGTCTCGGCTACGGCATGGTTTCGAGCCCGGTGCCCCCTGAAACTTACGATCCATCCTTACCGGACGGCCGCCGCGATTTGATCTGTGCCGGGGTCGGCTACGCTATGGATTGGTGGAAGATAGATTTCGGCTACATGCTGGCCATGTGGCAAGGCACCAAGGACAACGATGTCGGCGATTGGGGGGACCCAGAGCACCTGATTCCCAACGGCAAGGCCAACGGGACTTACAAGTCGGTGGTCAGCCTGATCGCCTTATCCATGTCGGCGCATTTCTAGTTCGTGCCCCAATCGTAACCTCACTGCTCGAACCTGTTCAATAACACTATGGTTTGCTAATGTTGTAAACGCGAACCAGGTCGAAGACGGTCTCGATTACGGCCGGGTTCGATACCATTTCAATGTGACCAACTCCGCTATACATGATGTTGACCGGATCGCTGCAGTCTCCGCGCTGCATCTGGTTCAGGCAGCTGGTGTGGGCCGGGACGTTGATCAAGTCGTCCTCGGTCCACAGGGCGCTGTAGGCCACAAAGCCGCCGTCTTCCCGGCCGAAGGGGGTCTCGTCGATGTCAGGCGTGTCCGGATCTCCGTTCAGCATCCACTGCACGCCGTTGTGACTGTCCGCCTCGCTGGCGTAGGCCGGGCACTGCTCCTCGGCCGACTCCCCGGACCAGGAGGCCAGGCAGGCCAACTCGTTGCCGTGGTGGGTGCCGGCGACTGAGACGAAATCGCGCACCTTTTCGTGGCCGCCGAACACAACGACCCACAGACGCGAGGACATGCCGCCGTTGCTGTGACCGACCAGGTCCACCCGACTCGCACCGGTCTGCTGCAGAACGTCTTCGACAAAAACCGACAGCTCGTCGCGGGCGTGGACGATGTTGCTGTCCAGCGAGTTCTGGTAATTGATGGCGAACAAACGCTCGTCGGGGTAACCGCGATCGCGAAACCCCTCGATCATGCTGTTCCACTCGAGGGAGGTCATCAAGTAGCCGTGCACGAAAACTATCGGGTCCTCGTCGAACCAGTACTCGAAGCCTTGTAACAACGTGGACTCACTCCCCCCGAGGACCAGGCGAATGTCTTTTATACCGCAGTCGATCGGTTCGACCGGACCGAAGACGGCCGTGGCCTCTTCGGATGAGACAACAGTGACGTCCGCAGCCGGCACACCGCCTACATAGACTTCGAGCCCACTTCCAAAACCGGTACCCAGCAGGCTCACCGAAGTGGTCACCGATGCGCCGCCTTGCGAAGGGTCCACAGACGTCAGGCTCAGCATCGCCGGAGCATCGTCCCCCGGGTTATCCCCGTCCTCGTCCTCACCTCCATCCGCGTCTTGGGCGGTCCCGTCTTCTGGGGTGTCTCCCATATCCCCAAAATCGTCGGCCTGCCCGTCCAACCCGTCCGCCGCGTCAGTTCCGCTGTCGCCGGCGGCATCCTCGCCCGCATCCACCGCGCCGTCGCTGGAACTACAGCAAGTCATCAAAAGGGCCAGGAGCAACATGGAAGTCATGGGGATTTTTAACATAGTTGACCTTATCTACCCAGTCGCATCCAGGGGCTGAATTGCTTCGATCCCCTTAGCATGTCTCATGGTCTGCTCTTCCAAATCGTAATCCTGCTGCAAGCCCAACCAAAACTTGGCAGTCGTGCCGAAATACCTTGCCAGCCTAAGAGCTGTATCTGCGGAGATTGAACGGCGTCCCTTGCAAATCTCGGAGATCCGCGTTTGGGGAACAGCGATGCTCTTGGCCAAACGGTAGGGAGTGATGCCCAGAGGTTTGAGGAATTCTTCTTCAAGCACCTCTCCAGGATGAATATTTCTGAGTTTCTTTCCGGCCATCTCAATCACCTCTTTTAGTGGTAGTCCACAATTTCCACTTCAAGTGCATCCCCTTTAGACCAACGAAAGCAAATTCGCCACTGGTCGTTAATGCGAATACTGTGCTGGCCTTTTCTATTGCCCGGCGGAACTCTGAGATCGTTGAGGTTTTGTGCATTATTAATCATCCTCAGTTTCCTCCTGGACACATCCTGAATGTTACGCGGCAGGCTACGAGATACCTCGCCTTTCCAGATGGATTCGGTGCTCTTGTTGCGAAAAGACCGTATCATTCTTCTTGTATAGTAACTTATTGCGTTACTAACGTCAAACGTTACCAACACTGAGCGTTACTACTTTGATGGCAATGATTTCTTCTCTCTCGGTAGATCTTTCTGAACTTGACACATTCATACAGTAATGCTAAATTACCCTCTAAGGATAATTTAGCATGGATGAACGCCTTCTCGCGGTTCTTATGATTCGCAATCCTTGGCTTGGTAAGCTTGAGAGCCAGCCGGAAATACTTCGCCAGGGTTTGCCTGATCCCTATCTTCCACGCAATAAACAGCTCGATCTTCGTCCGGGTTCTGCACAGCTGGTTGTCGGACCCCGCCAGGCGGGTAAAAGCACCTGGATCCGTCACGAGCTTTGCCGGCAAAGTGATCCGGTCGTCCAACTCCACGCCGAAGAACCCGCCATTCAGGAGTTTTGTAGATCTCCGGCAGAGGCTCTTTTTGCACTCACCGAAATCCTGGTCGACGAGTCCATCCTCTGGCTCGAAGAGATCCAACACCTTAAAGATGCTCCGCTCTTTATCAAGGGCCTGGTGGACCTTCAGCCTCATCGGCGGATCATAGCCACGGGGAGCTCGTCATTGCAGTTCCAGGCCAAAACACGCGAATCCCTGGCGGGACGAGCCCGGCGCACCCGCTTGCTGCCGTTTTCGATCGACGAGTTAGCCGGTGCTTTTCCACAGGATCAGCTTCCGGCTCTGCGTGAACAAGCCTGCCGAACTGCCTGGGAGCGATTGCTCGTATTTGGCGGCTACCCGAAACCATGGTTCGAAAAAGAACCGGGGCGCGAGCTTCTTCATCTAGTCGAAGCGTTTGTGCTCAAGGATGCTTCAGATTTTCACACTATCGAATACCCGGCCGCATTCCGCAAGCTTCTGGAGTTTTCGGCCGCGGACATCGGCAACCTCGTCAACATTTCTGCCTGGACCTCCCGGGCCGGGATTTCACGCTCGGCAGCTAGCCGTTATCTGGACATCGCCGCCGATGCTCACATTTTGCACCTGCTGCCCCCTTTTGCCGGTGGAAAGCGGACGGAAATCACCGGCCGACCCAAAGTGTTCCTGATCGACAACGGGCTCAGAAACTCGATGTTCGCAGGTTTTGGCCCCAGCACACGGCGTCCGGACCAGGGCGCCTTGTGGGAAAATGCTGTCTTCTCCGAGTTACTCAAGCGAACCGATCTTCTCGATCAAATCTTTTACTGGCGTACCAAGAACGGAGCGGAAATCGACTTCGTCGTGCGCCGAGGACAGCGCCTGGTCGCCCTGGAAGTAAAGGCAACTGAATTCACCCGTCCCCAGCTTTCCCGTTCGGCAAGGAGTTTCATATCGGCCTATCAACCAAAATGCCTGGGGATAGTCAACGCCACGCTCCGAACCGATCAGGAACTCGACGGCATACCTATTCTCTTTCGAAGACCCTGGGAGCTGGATGAGATCCTGTCCGTCCTGGACCGCAATCCAGGGGAGTAAAACTAGAAATAGGGGACGTTGGTCTTACTCCATAGAGTCTGCGTAGGACGCGGTGTTTTCCGGTCGCGGGTCCCTGTGGGTTTCGATCTGACGCATTCGGGTCGTGGCTGTCAGCGTACCAGTCGGACACCCATTCCCACACGTTGCCTACCATATCCAGAGCACCACACGGACTGGCCCCTTTCGGAAAACATCCGACTGGTGAAATCCAAGAGAAACCATCATCGTAATCATGCCTTACTACGGGATGTATGTAGCCTCGCTTCTCATACTGCTTATCTGCGATGTTTGCCAGCTGCTTGCCGGCCTTGTATTCCTCGTTTCCCCAGGGATACTTGCGGCCATCTGCCCCCCGGGCCGCCTTCTCCCACTCCGCCTCAGTGGGCAGCCTCTTGCCTAGCCATTTGCAGTAAGACTGCGCTTGTTCCCAATTAACACGCGTAACCGGGTTGTTTTTACATCGCTCTTTGAACCTTGTACACCAGTCCGGTCCATACGCCTCACCAAATTCACGCCAGGGCAGCCCTCTCAATCCCTCCGCCGAACAGGCTTTAGCCTTAACACACCGGCCGTACTGAAATATGGTGACCTCGGTCCGGTCGATCCAGAACCCATCCAGGTAGATCTTGCGCCCCGGCTTCTCGTTGAATGAGCAATCCTTGTCCACCTCCGGGTTACAGCCCATCCAGAACCAGCCCGCGGGCACGGCAACCATGTCATAGATGAAACCCAGAGTTTTCGCCGAAGCAGCTCGTATCGGGCTGCCTTTTGGAGTGATCGATATCGCCTTTTTGAACCATTCGACGGACTTCTGGCTGTCTCCAACTAGCTGGTGGCACAAAGCAATCCTGTAGGTTGCACAAGCGGAGTATTCAGGCTCCTTGTCTCTGACTGCTCTTTCGAAGACCAACTTGGCTTTCTCTAGGTTTCTTTTCCCAAGGTAGAACTCGCCGAAGAACATGTAGCTTCTCGCAACAAATTTGCTGCGTGGAAATTTCTTTATGAGATGCTTCAGTATCTTCAACGCCTCTTTTTCCTTGCCACTGAACCACAAAACCTCGCCCAGGAGTGAATACACTTCGTCAATATGTTTGTGCTTCGGGTACTTCTCGACAATCTTTCTAAGCACGTCGATAGCTTTCGAAAGCCACTTGCCCTCGTTCAGCTTCAACTTCGCACGCTTGCTTTCAATCTCGCGCCTGAGTTTTTCGTTTTTCGGATCCGCCCGAAGCTTTTCTTCCAGCTGTTTTGAACGCAAAAAGTAGGTTTGGTACTCGTAGTAAAAGTTCAAGGCCAGACCAAACAACATCTCCTGAAGCTTCAAATCTGGTCTAGGACCAATTATCATGTCTATAGCTCGGTACTTCTCTCTTATCTTCTTCGTTTCTTCCGCCTCCACCTCGAGCCAGGCCGGCAGGCATTTTCGAAGCTCGAGCGGCTTGAAAATCGGGTTAGTTGGCCCCGCTTCTTCGGCCTTCAGGTCGAGCTGCTCAGCGACCGACTGCGCGCTCGCGCCAAATGTAGTAAGCAGAATACAAATGGCAATGCCAACAAGTCCTAGTTCCTGCGCCTGTGTTGACAGATAAATCTTCCGCATACGAAACCCAATCGCTTTAGATGGTCTGGTCGTCCATCACCTAAGGACGGTTTCGGTGAAGAATGCCCCCACCAGAAACCAGCACCCAAATCCCGGACTCGGCACTTCCACCAACGGCTGTAGGATGAGCCGACGTTCCTATGTTGACTGGGTTCCAGGAGTGCCCATCCCATTCGAGAAGTCCACTGTCGCACTCAGCATAGATTTCCGTTTCCGAAATCCCCCACAAACTAAATATAGTGTTCGAGTTTCCAGAAGGTACTACTTCCCAAGAGTTGCCATCCCAATGAACCATAGCTCCACTCGCGCCGGCCGCCCAGACATCATTAGCCGTCGCTCCCCAGACAGCCACCAGGGTTTCATTCGTACCACTAGCTGCCGGGAGACAGGAAGTCAGATCGCATCTTAGAATCTTACCTTCCGATCCAACCACCCATAGTTCATCATTAGCAGCCCCCCAGACATCGTGATAGCTAGGCCCCGAAGCCTCACCAGGAATCTCCTCCCATGCTTGACCGTCCCAGTGGAAGACAACTCCCTTACCAATGCCCGATGCTGAATCCGTGCCGACGACCCACAAGTTCGAGTCGGAGAAACCCCATATCGCCTTGAGTTGTCCGGGGTGCAACGCATCGTTGAATTGATGTGTCGTAGACCACAATGAACCATCCCAATGTAGGACCCGCCATCCCGAAACGGCCCAGACAGATGATGGTGAAGAACCCCACGCATCTGTAGAACCAGACGACTCGAACTCCCAAGTTGGTACGGTAGACCAGTCGCGTCCATTCCAATGTAGAATGTTCCGACCCAAGGCCCAGATGTCGTCAGGAGCAGCAACCCAAATAGAGCCAAGTGCATGTGCAGTATCAACGAATGCAGAGATGTTGCCATCAGCATACCGAACAGGCACACCCCATCTTTTAGATAGAAAGTTCTCCTCGTAGCCGACAGCCCAAACGTGATCGGGCGAGAAGCACCAAGGCTTACTTAAATGTAGATCTAGATTCTGCACGGTTGTCCCCGACCAGGATGTTCCATTCCAGTGTACGAGTTCGCTGCTCTCTCCCACGGCCCACATGTCAGTTGACGAGGTTCCACAAAGACCTTTGATGTCCATAAATATTTTGGCATCAACCTTTCGCCAGTCTCTACCCTCCCAGTGAAGAATGATGCCGTTCTGGCCTGCCACCCAGACATCGTCGGGAGCACTACCCCAAATCGAGTAATAGCAACTGTTCTCCTCCCGTTTATCGGAGTAGTTCATTGACCAGTGCTCGCCGTCCCAGTGGTAAATTACACCCCTCGGCATTCTACTACTATCCAGATCGCAGCCCACTGCCCAAACATCCTCATTCGTACCCCAAATGTCTTGCAGTTCCACTTCACTATCAATGGAAGCAGGTATCCACTCTCGTCCATTCCAACTAAGAATGGTGCCTTTCTCCCCGACTGCCCATACATCGATCGGCGAAGTCCCACACACACTGGCCAATTCCGCGCTTGTTCCACTATCAAACTTGCTCCAAGACCTGCCGTCCCAGTGCAGGATGATTCCCCCCTCGCCAACCGCCCAGATGTCGATAGCGGATGAGCCCCATATGCCATAGAGCATTGTCGCTGTTCCACTCACAACATCGTGCCAATTCCGGCCATTCCAATGCAATATGGTACCCCAGAAACCAACGGCCCAAACATCATCAGGCGAAGCACCCCATATATCCTCCAGTTGGTAAGGTTCTCCTCCAAGAAAGGCTGTCCAAAATCCATATCTTCGCTGAACCATGGTTCCTCCAGCACCCACAGCCCAAACAGAGTCAGGATTCGAGCCAACTACGGCAAGTAGATTTGAGTTAGTCCGTGAATCGCTTGATACCCAGCCATAAGCGCCACGTTCGAGTATGACCCCTCCGTCACCAACTACATAGATAGTTCCATCAGGAAACGCCAAAATTGATTTCAAATCGTCGCCCGGCATAGAAGAATCACCAGACCATGCGCCGTCTTCCCAGTGTAGGATTGTATTTCTATTTCCGACTGCCCAGACGTCGCTTTCGTCTGTTCCCCCCACTCCGTATAAATGTTCCCGCGTACCACTTGCCGTCGGCGACCAACTGTTTCCCATTCGATGAAGAATTGTCCCTTCCGCACCTACTGCCCAGAATTCGCCGTTGGGCGCACTCCATACAGCACTGAGAGTATACATGCTGCCACTGGTTGCCGCGGTCCAGGCTGTCCCGTGCCACTCCAAAATAGTACCTCCCGCTCCTACCGCCACTACATCGTTTTCCGACACACCCCATATCCCGTGGATATTGTTTGTGGTACCACTTGGCACTTCCTCCCAAACATTTCCTTGCCGGTGAAGGATCACGCCTGCTTTTCCCACCACCCAGATATCATCTGAAGAATGGCCCCAAACTGATAGAAACTCGCTTTCTGCTTGCCTCTTTTCAAGTTTCCAAGCAGTTCCATTCCAGTGCATTATTGTGCCGCCATCGCCAACCACCCAGACATCATCTGAACCGAAAGCCCATGCTCCGGCCAGGGTGTTGCCCTGCGGCAGTGGTTTCGTCCAGCACCAGCCACTTTCGTTGCAAACATCAGTCTGGCAATCGTTATCCCCTCCGTCTGTCCAGCCGTCACAATCATCATCTATTCCATTTGAACAGGTAGGTTCTCCCACCGGCCCCTCTCCAATTTCTGACGGCTCCAGTAAGTGTACGCACATCTTACGATCTGATTGACACACATCCCTGGTGCAAGATGAAGCATCGTCACAATCAAGATCTAGCTGGCACTCAATGGTGTAGCAACGCCCGAGCTCACAAAGTTCGCCAGGGCCACAAGCCGGATCGCAGGCACCTGTCTGACACCCAGGCACCAGAAGTAAGATACCGGCAAGTAATGTCACTGGGAAAAACAAGCGTGGAAATGAAGCTCCGCCTTCCATTAAACTACCCTCCCCTGGGGTCACGATCATGTGAACAACTACCGGATAGTAATATTATACATTACGCAGACGGCAATACATACCAGTGCCATTTCCCCCAATGCTACAATTTGCTTGTTTCATAAAACTCCCCTGTTATGGCCTATGGTGCAGCACCGTGGACCCGACGGTGTATAAGTTATTCGGCTCGGTTCCCCAAATGGCATAATAACCGTGCAAGGAGGTGTCAGTTAGCACTCTGGCCCATGATTCGCCGTCGAAGTGGACCACGACTCCTGCCGAGTGACTATTCCAGGGGTCACTCCATTTGACAAGGCCCGAGGCGTAGACGTTGTGAGCATCCGCGCACCAGACGTCCATCAAGTAGTATTTCTCGCCTTCACTGGAACCGAAGACCGTTTGCCACCTCGATCCGTTATAGTGCAAAATCTCGCTCTCCCTGACGAGTTTGGAATCGGTCACGTCGAGGTAGTTGCTTACGGCATAGGCGTCGCCGCTCGCGCAGCCCGAGATGCTCACAATGTCCCAGGCTGTCGTGGATTCCACTGGCTCCCAATTGGTGCCGTTGAAATGGGTCAGGAAACCACCCGAGCCGCCCACCCATACGTCGTCGCTGGCCGAGCCCCAGATGCTTCTCAGGTCATTGATGGTCCCAATGTCCACCTGTGCGGTACTCTCCCCGTCGAAACGAAGTACCGTGCCGCCACCGCCGACGAAGTAAACATTGTCGGGACCCGAGCCCCAGACATCTGCCAGACCTGTATTTTCGATGTATGCCACTTGTGTCCAGCTTTCCCCGTCGAAACGACGGGCGATGCCGTCGCCGCTCTCTGGGTTGTTGAAATCAAAGGTTGCTCCGACGAAGAAAACGTTGTCCGGGCCGCTGCTCCAGACATGTGAAATCATTTCATCTTCGAAGAGGGCCGCTCTGATCCAGACACTTCCATTCCAGCGGTATACGCGCGCATCAACGAACCATGAAACCAGGTAAACATTCTGGGGCGAAGTTCCTTGTATATCAACAAAAACACTGATGATTTGTTCCGGGCATTCCACGCACCAGTCGTCTTCAAGACAACGCTCCTCGCAATAGACCATTAAACATTCAAGTCCTTCCGCGCGATATTCCTTATCGCAAATACAGACTGGCTCACCGTTCTGCTCTTCGCAATGTCCATGTCCCGAGCAGTCGACCCCCTCACAGGGTTCAACACAAATCACTCCATCCACCTCGCAGGGATCGACGCAGTTCAATCCATCCACGACGTAGCCCTGATCGCAAACACACACGAGCTTATCGCCCTGCTCCCCGCAGTATCCATGTCCCGAGCAGGTGACCTTAATGCATGGATCGTTTTTCAAGCAAGTTATCTTGTCGGCATGATACCCCAAGTCACAGACACACAACGGCAAGTCGCCGAAGGGCAGACAGTGTCCGTGCTCGGAGCAATCGACTCCATCGCATGGGCTTGAAGCACCACAGCCGAACGTCAGCACGCTACCTGTAGACATGAGCACAACCGCCAGGGCGGCGACCGTGAAACACAAAAATTTCCGCATCCTGAACCTCTACTGATGATTGTAGACGGTTTGCGAAAAAAAAACAGCTCTGCGGAAAATAGCGGACTTTACTAGTCAAAAAGAGGGGTTGCCGGAGATGCAGCGCAGGCCGAGATCCGCGGCTGTGATCGACGGCTGCCTGCGGTCTCTGTCTGTAGCCCTGAGGTTGTGGGCGGGATCGAGAAAGCTTCCGCCGCGGACGCATTTTTCGCCGGTGTCTTCGTAAGTGCTGCGGGCACACGAGTACGTCATGGTGCCGCAGGTGGCGTAGAAGTCGGCCAGGTACCAGCCGGCCAGCCACTCTGCCAGGTTGCCGGAGAGATCGCAGATCTCCTCGCGGGAGTTTCCTTGGGGTATACTGCAAACAGGTCCGGGAGCGCTGATAGAGCACGCGTCGAACAGGGCCCGATCACAGGTGGGATCCTCGTCACCCCAGGGATAGCGCCTGGTGCCCATTCCTGAGGCGGCGATCTCCCAGGCGGCCTCGTGGGGCAGAAGCATCCGCCGCCAACTACAGTAGCTGGCGGCGCCGTACCAGGACACGTGAACCAGCGGGTAATCTTGATAACCTTCTTTCGGCTTCCAGATTCCGTCTGTCTGCTCGAGTTGGAAACTCTCCGCTTGTGTATCGACACAGGGGTGACCATCGCAATCGTTGCCGTGATCGGTTAGGAAGGCGGCAAAATCGGAGTTGCTGGCCTCGCGGACATCCATGCGGACCGGGTAGATGTCGAAGGTTACCGGGGGCTGTTCATCCGGGTCGCCGTCCAAAGAGCCCATGCTGAAGGGAACACCCTCGCCTTCGGGGGGAATGCGCACCTGGGGCACCAATGGTGCGGGATAGCCGTTGTCACCCACTCCAGCACACATGCTCAAAACTCCTTCGGTGATCAAGCTACCGTCGTCGAGCCGTCGAACATCGAACTGATCGGGCCAGGGCGTGCACGGTCGATGGCCCACGCAGATTTCGCTCATGCTGAAGACGTAGCGTTTGCCTTCAATGGCGACATCCATGGTTTTCCAGGAATGACGACCAATGCTGCCGAACTCCGCCATGCCTTCCGGTAGCACATCCACCTGGCCAGCCCGGCATACATAGGCGGCGATCACGTTGTAGTAGGTCGACTGCATTTCAATCTTGAACGGTTCCGCTTTGATGAAAACCTCAGCGTCGAGGTCTTCGTACTTGATCTGGCAACGCACATGCCTGTCCAGCGGGTGGTGTTCCATTCCCCTATCGTCGGTGATCGTGTGTTTTTGGGGCACAGAATAGGGAAAAGGACATTCGCCAAAGAAAACGAAGCCACCGTCGCCGCCGTCTTTACCGCTGGAGCTGCCGTTGCAACCTGCAAGACACACGCAGGAGAGAACAATCGCGTACGCTTGCTTCATCCTGGGAACCCCGCGCGGATATTATACCAAACCATTGCGCTTGCGGTAACGAATCTCGACCCGCTCGGCTTCGCTGCGCTCGAGGCCGATGCCTTGGGCGAACTGAAAGACTTCGCTTTGCGCCGCGCTGTCCAGCTTGCCGTCCGGGTAAACGTGGTCCAGGGCCTGATCGATGACAAACTGCTGCGCAAAGCGCTTGAGCTCCGCCGTGCGTGCCTCACCAATCTGAAATCCCTTTGCCAGTTCGGCCAGCCTGCGGGTCTCCGCCCCGGCCAGGTTCTTGTCAGTACAGGCCAGGCCCCAGGCTATCATCAACATGGTATCGCGCACGCCGCCGCCGGTCGTCTCGGCCAGTTCGGCGGGAGACAGCAGCGGTTTTTTGGCCAGCTCGTCTATGCTGCCCAGATCGGACGAGATGAATCCGGCCAGAAACTCCTTTTCCTCGTCCGCCAGATTACCGTCGGCCCGGGCCACTTCCACCAGCATTCGCGCCAGCACACCCCGATCGTAGGTCTGGTCGACCGGCCGGTCGTTCAATAATTTCGCAAAATCGGTCAGCACGGCGGCGGCCGCCTGCGAAGATACCCATGTGCTCC
This sequence comes from Deltaproteobacteria bacterium, assembly GCA_019307065.1. Lineage (GTDB taxonomy): Bacteria > Myxococcota > B64-G9 > B64-G9 > B64-G9 > JAFDKH01. The sequence continues at coordinate 55,715 of JAFDKH010000006.1, read as the reverse complement.
GACTGCCGTCCCAGACGAACTGGGTCGACACGTTCAAGAAGGCCTGCACAACGGCTGCCTGCTTCTCGTCTTCGGAGTAAACCTGGTCGCCCTTGCTCATGGTGCCCGAAACCGCCGACCCGGCCACGTCGCCGGCTATGCGCCCGGCGATCCCGTGACCCAGGGCACTGCGCACCAGGCGGGAGATTCCGTAGCGGATTCGCCAGGAGAGGCTGCGCTTCACCGAACGCTTGGCAATGTCGCCCAGACCACGGCCTTTCTGGATTCCGGCCTGGGCTTCAACAAGAGTGCCCGATACCGGACACTTGAACGTGCAGCGCATGAGACTGCCTTCCTGTTTAGCCGATTCGATCAACGCTTTGATGTTTTCGTGGGTTACTTCTGCCATGGGCACACCTCTTTCGCTTGGAATGAATGGCACTCACTTCGAACTTACCCGAGACTGTGTAAGAAATGGTGCCCACTTGTCAAGACCGGCCAGATCGTGCCGCGCACACTTTTTGCTTCACTGCCACTCCACCACAGAGCCTCGCTCAGGAGTGAATTAACCGTCTCAGGTATTAGCACACAAATCAGGCGCCTTGAGCAGGATGCGCGCATCGACGATCTCGATCCCGTCCTGGTAGGCGATAACCGGGTTGAGATCCATCTCGTGGATGTCCGGATAGGCCTCGACTACTTCCGAGACGGTCAGCAGCAACTTGCGGAGTGCCTTTCTACCTACGGGCGGTCGGCCGCGGTAACCGTCAAGCAGGGCCACGGAGCGAATGTCGTCGATCATCAAGCGCGCCTCGCGGTTCGTCAACGGCATTACGCGAAACGAGACGTCCTTGAGAATCTCCACCATGATGCCGCCGATTCCAAACATGATCACCGGGCCGAACTGATCGTCGATTTTAGTGCCAACGATGAGTTCCAGTCCTTCGCGCGCCATTGGGGAGATCAGGACTCCGCGTATATCGGCTGTCGGATCGTACTTTTGTGCTCTGACGCTGATTTCTTCGTAGGCTCGACGCACATCTTCGTCGCTTGTGAGGTTCAGCTTTACACCCCCGGCTTCGCTCTTGTGCAAGATCTGAGGGGAGACGATCTTCATCGCCACCGGACCTTCCATAGAGGCGGCCGCCTCGATTGCCTCGTCGGCCGAGTCGACAAGCCGGTAGACGCCATACTTGGCGCCGTGCAGTTCGAGCATGCTCCTGGCCTCGTGCTCCAACAGGACCGTGCGACACTCACTGCGAGCCAACTCAATGATGTCCTTCCCTGCACGCCTTGCCTTGGCCCCCCAGTCAAAGACAAAGTTGGTTTGGGCCTCGTAGCTATTTTGAAAGTTGCCATGGTCGGCCAGGACACCGATGCACTTACTGGCAATCTCCAGCGAGTCGTAGACGGTGATGCCGTAGTAGCGCAGCAGATCGAGCGCATGCGGCTTGGCATAGTTGTAGAGGGAGTGAACCACAATCGGTTTTTTCGTGGTGCGCACGAGCTTTCCCATCTGGTGCGCCGCATCCTCTTCCTCGAAGGCGAGGCTCTTAGAGAAGCGGATGCCGTAACCACCGAACAGACCAACCAGTAATAGCCCGCCGATTTGCGGGTCACGCAGCAAAATTTTGGCGCACTTGGCAAACACGAGCGGGTTAGCATCCGCTCCGCCGGCCACGTCGACGGGATTGCTAACCGCGGCCGCCGCCGGAAGAATCTCGCGCAGCTTGTCCTGTGTTTTATCGCTCAGAGTAGGAATGTCGATGTTTGCGTCGGAGAGCAGATCGGCGGCGATGGTGGCGTGCCCGCCTCCGTCGGCCAGGATGGCGATGCGATTGTTTCTGACGGGGGGCAGGCTCGAAAGCGTCTCGGCCGCGGGAAACATCTCGTCGGAGTTTTCCACGATTACGACTCCGACCCGCTTGAAGGCGGTTCGCGCTACTTCGGAAAGACCCGCCAGCGCACCGGTGTGAGAACCGGCCGTGCGCTGCCCGGTGGCCGAGCGCCCGCTCTTGAGCATGATGACTGGTTTATGTCGGGTCGTCTCATAGGCCTGTTGCAAGAATGCCCGGCCGTCGCGCATGCCTTCCACGTACATCAAGATGACCTTGGTTTCGGGATCATCCAAGAAGATCTTCAGATACTCGTGAAAATGGGTATCGGCTTCGTTGCCGACTCCCACGTAGTAGGAAAACCCTTTCGAACTTTTTATCGACGCCTCGGTAATTAGCGTTAAAGCCATGTTGCCGCTCTGAGAGAGCAGGGCAATGTCCCCCTGGGGCACATTGCGTAGACCGACCAGGTTGAGACGGTTGGCTACGTTTATCATACCCGAGGTGTTCGGGCCGATCAGGCGAATGTCGTTTTTGCGGGCTGTCTCGACCATCGCGCTTTCGAGTTTCTTGCCGTCCTGGCCGATCTCTGAAAAGCCGCCGGCGATGATGACGGCCCCGCAGACGCCTTTGATACCGCAATCTTCTAAGATTGCCGGGATGCTGGCGGCCGGGGTGGTGATCAAGACAATCTCGACCGGGTCTTCTATATCGGAGACTTTCTCGTAGCACTTGATGCCCAGGATGCTCTTTTCTTTTGGGTTTACCGGGTAGATGCATCCTTCGAATTTTTCATCAAGAAGTATCTTGATTGCCTGGTAACCTCGCTTGGTCTCCGTCCTGGAGGCCCCCACTACCGCAACTGATTTGGCACGCATGGCGCATTCGAGTGTCATGGTCACTTCCCCTCGAAAACGGGTTCTCTTTTTTCAGCGAATGAAGCGATGCCCTCGTGCCAATCCGCCGTGTTCATGCAGGCCAGGATGGCCTCGGCCTCGGCCAGCAGAACGGTCCGCAAGTCGCGTCCCGGTGCTGCCTGGAGCAGATCCTTGGCGAAGGCCATCGAAACGGGCGCCCGCTTTGAAAGACGGCGGGCGAAGGACATACTTTCCTGGAACAGTTGATCAATGGGGAATGAGCGCAAGGCCAATCCAACAGCGACGGCCTGCTTGCCGCTGAGTACCTCGCCCGAGTATACCAGGTACTTGGCCAGTTGCATGCCAATCAGCCGGCTCAGGTGCCGGGTAACACCACCGCCCACAAAGGTACCCAGGCCGGTCTCGCTAAAGGCCAGGCTGGCCTCGTCGGCCATGAAAAGGAAATCGCAATTAAGAGCCATTTCGGTCCCGGCCCCCCTGGCCGGTCCGTTGACGACTGCGATTACCGGCATTTTCAGATCGTGTAGCCGGCGCGTGGTCTCGTGGGCCAGCATGATATACTCGCGCTTCTGCCATGCTGAGCGACTGCCCGCCGCGTGTTCCTTGAGATCGGCCCCGGCGCAAAACGCCTGTTTGGTCTTCTGGTCGCGTTGCCAAGAAGTACCGGTCAAGATCAAGACCCGTACGTTAGGATCCTTGGCAACTTCGTCCATTATGGTCTGCAAGTCCAGGTACATCTGCTCGATCACGGCATTCATCCGCGCCGGTCGATTGAGGCGGACTATCCCCACCTGTTCGTCTGTCTCGTAGACAACGGTCTCAAGATTCATGACAAATCACCTCGTAACTAAAAGAAAAGAAAGCTTTGGGAATTCTTAACATAGTTGACTAAAAACGAGATTTTACCAATTTGTCAAGTTAGAAAGAGTGGCAAAAAGCTACATCCAGTCGCGACCGGGCTGGAGTTGAATGCCCTCGCTGGCGAAGGCCTGCGTTACCTTGTCGCGGATCTCGTTGGCGTAGTCGCGGACATTGCGCCGAAGGTGCAGCAGCTTCAGGATGCCCTGCAAGATGGGGGTGACGAAATCCAAAAAATCGCGCACCTCGTACTGCGAGACAGTAAAAAATGGGACCGTCCCGTTGCGGGTCTTGATAAAGACATTGTAGCTGTGCATGCGGTCGCGGTACCTGCCGCTCAGGTCTAAGATGCTGGAGTCCTCGAAGAGGAACTCGGACATCGTCGCTTGCTGCCAGCCCTTCTCGAAGTTCAGACAGACTATGTCATCATAGGCCAGGCGGAACAGGCCCCCCTTGGGTGTTTTAATACGGATATTGCGACTACGCGGGTCGAATACGAACTTGCCGTGATAGGTCTCGATGGCGCGACGCCCCGCCTCGCGTCCTTCTATATAAGTGCCGTGGCGCAACCTGTCGCGAAAGGCCCGCCAAAAAAGGTGCAGTAGAAGAGCGCCGAATGCGATCAGAATGTAGAGAACGGGGTTTCTCTTCATCAAACTCCCTCCGAGCCGTTATCTGGCTTCGTCAAGGATCTGCTCTCGATATAGTCAAGCTCCATCGATGCTTAACTAAATTGCATTAGTAAGTTATTATTGCAAATGACAAAGAAAAACAAGGAGCACTATCGTGAAATCTGCCAGTTCGTGCGTTGTGGTAAGCTGCCTGTTCGTTTTTTTACTGGGCGGCGGCTGCTTTTCGTCTATTTCCAAAGAAGGAGACAGCTGCCAGACGGATCTGGATTGCGAAGGCACGCTCTTATGTTTCTATGAGACCTGCCGCTTAGCTGATTGCCAGCAATTGGACTGCCCCGCCGGGTGGGCCTGTATAGACGGTCTTTGCTGCAATCAAAATCGTTGCTGTTCAGTCGAAGGCAAAGATCACCCGGGCACCTGCGAAAACGACCTGGATGATGACTGTGACGGCTGGACGGATGAATTGGACACTAAGTGTGACGGAGGCTGCGCTTTGGACGCGGACTGCGACGACAATGATCCATGCACGATCGACAGTTGCCGGGACAGGCAATGTGAAAACACGCCGCGCCAGGGAGAATGCTGTGATCCGACCGGCACCTTCGGGGTCGCCCAGCCGTATACCGGGCCGGAAGACCCGGCCTTTCTCAACTCCGCTGACCTGGACGGAGACGGCGCCCTTGATCTCGTAGTGGGCTCGGATGACGCCTCCTCGGTCGTGGTGCTGCCAAACCTGGGCAACGGCAGTTTCGGCTCGCCGCTGAGCTTTCCAGCCGGCTCCGGGCCCTGGGTCACGGCCCTGGCGGATTTTAATTCAAACGGTTTGACGGACATCGCCGCCGCCGACTTCACCGGCAAGGTGGCCATTTTGAAAAACCAGACCCTGGCGGCCGGCCAGTTTGATTTTGCCAATGCCCAGTTGATCGATGTCGGCGGTACGCTACTCGGCATTGCCGCCGGAGACGTGAACGGAGACACAGACCTTGACCTGATCGTTGCCGACCACGGACGCAATCAACTGATCATACTGGCCGGGGACGGGGACGGTGGCTTTGTGGTTGAAAGCACCCTGCCCGGAGCAGCCGAACCCGTTTGGGTCGCGTTGGGTGACCTGAACGCTGACGGTCGGCTGGACGTTGTTGCCGCCAACCGCACGGCCAACACTGCAAGTGTATGGTTGGCACAGCCGGACGGATCTCTGGGAGCACGGGCGGATTTCGATGCCGGGCAAGGCTGCACCCATCTGCTTATTAACGATTTCAACCGTGACGGCCACAACGATATCGTCAGCGTCAACCGCTACGCTCACTCGGTGAGCTTGCTGCGCGGAAACAGCGACGGCAGCCTGGCAGCCCCGCTGGCCTTCACCACCGAACCAAACGGTGAACCGCGGACCGCCGCGGCGGCTGATTTCAATTCAGACGGGTTGCTCGATCTAGCCGTGGCAAATTTCCTGACCGACAGCATCAGTGTAATGTTTGCTGTTGAAGGCGGGGGTTTTGCCTCCGCGGTGCAATATCCGGTTTCAGGCCGGCCCAGCGGAATAGTGGCTCGCGATCTGAACGGAGACGGCTTCGCCGATCTGGCAGCATCGACTTCTGTTACCGACAAGATCGAAGTTTTGCTGGCAGATAAGGTTTGTTACTGATTCGTAGTCTGCAAAAAGGAGCTAAGATGAGAACCAAGGCTGTTGTCATCTTGAGCCTGACCGTCGCTGTGCTGATCCTGGCACAAGTGAGTTGCTCCGGCGGGGCGCCAACAAAATGTACCACGCCCGCCGATTGTCCCGATCCTCTCCGGTACCACTGCCTGGAGGCGGTTTGTGTTCCGATCTCGACCGGTTGCATCAGCGACAATGAGTGCACCGAATCCGGCCAAGCCTGGTGTGTTGACAGCCGTTGTGTTGCCTGTCGAGACGACGGTGACTGTCCGCAAACCGGTATATTCACATGCCAGGCCGGTAGCTGTGTCCAAAGCGGGTGCACCCAGGACGAAGACTGCACGACCCTGGACAGACCCTATTGTCTGACCAATACCTGCGTTGAATGCCGCGCAGACGCACACTGTACGGACCAGGCCCAACCACTATGCCTACAGGGAACCTGCCGCACTTCCGGTTGCCTGACCGATCAGGAGTGCACTGAGGCCTCCCAGCCCTACTGCCTGGAGCAAAGCTGTGTCGCCTGCCGAACCGACGCCCACTGCACCCTGGAGGACTTTCCCCTCTGCGAAGACAACATCTGCGTGACCGATACGCCCCCCTGCGGAGAGGGCGCCAAGCCGACAAGTTTTACATGGCCCTGCCCGAACATTCACTGGGTATGCCAGGCCTTCGGCGTACCGGTCGACTATCAAACCTGCGGGTTCCACACCGGCACAGACATTTGCGGCACCAACGGTGAACGCATTGTGTCTATCGCCTCCGGCAAAGTCGTTTACATCGGCCCGATGTGGCTCGACGGCCCGACTATCGGCCGGGGACCATACGCGATAATCGTCAAGCACAGCCCGGGGTTCTACTCCACCTACGGTCACAACCGCTCGGCCAATGTTTCAGTCGGCGATTGCGTAACCAAGGGCCAAAAGATCGCCGAGATGGGAGACCTGGGCTACTCCTACGGCCCGCACCTGCACATCGAGGTATTGAACAACACCAACTTCACCGGTGATTGGGCAACACCTTTTCAAAATGCCTGCTCGAAATACCAAGACCTCGAGAGTTACGTGAGCCCTTAGTTAGGTCGAACACGAAAACAGATACGCTTTTCTATTCGTGCCCAGCCTCTGAAAATACCAGGGCGGTAAAGCGCTGAAGGCGGGCCTCGGCCGATTTCCAGCAACCGGGCTGGTTGACGCGGGCTTTGCGGCACAGGTGGTCCAGATAGATCTCAACCGTATCCCAGTGCTGCTCGACCGGGACCTGCGGCAAAAAGACGCCTCGCGACCGGCCGATCTCCAGCCAGGCTCCGTCGCGGCCGATCACAATCTCTTTGAGCGGGTCTTTGACCAAGACCCGCGGCGAGAGAACCGAGATTTCGATGGTGATGTCTTTTAGCTCTTCTTTGGTTACCGGCTTAAAGCGTGAATCATGCACGGCAGCGTCAATGACTCGATCGCGAATCATTTTCCACAAAGGATCGACGGGTTCCATGTAACCGATGCAGCCTTTGAGCCGGCCGTGTTTTTTCAAGGTTACAAAAGCGGCCCCGGGCTCTTTTAGCTTGGGCAAAGTCGGCTCGAAGTCCTTCACTTCTTTACTGTCTAAGTAAACTTCCAGGGTAGTTCGTGCAATCTTCAATAACGCCTGTTTTTCCTCTTGGTTCAGGAAGTCGCCGGTCGAGCCCGAGGTCTTCTTCTTGGCAGCCGGCCTGGGCTTTTCTAAACTTACGGTGGCTGAAAAGTAGCCGACGATGCGGCTGCTCTTGTCGCCGACGATATCGCCCGAGTTGCGCACATCCAGGATTTCGACTTTGGCGGCCGGGTGCATGCGGGCCAACTCCAACAGGGTCAAAACCGGGCCCATTCCGCACAGCTGGGCGCAATTGGGTTCGGGCCGGCCGTCTTTGTTCAGTTTCACTCCCATTCCAGCTCGGCGATACTCTTGATAGGCGGCCTGCAAACCTTTCGAGTCCAGGGCCTTGATCAAACGGATCGCGTTTTTGTCCATGGCAACCGCGACTTCGTAGGGGAAGTCATGCGACATGTCCGTGCTGGCGACAAACAAAGTGTCTTTCGATGGAAAAATATCGTTCAGAGCCCGGGCCAGTTTCAAAGTCGCGGCCGGGTCGGCCCGTGAGATCATTATCGGTACCAGTTTAAAATCCGCAAGGCTGGCCTGCAGAAAAGGCAACTCGACTTCGAGAGCATGCTCGTCTCTGAACTTGGATTCGTCGACCCTGGCCGCTCCGCTGGCAGCCAGACGTTTTATGGCAGACCGATCGATCGGAATATCTCCCAGGGGTGTTCGGTAGGCACTCGCGTCCAGCAAAGCCGGCTGCGCGAAGTTTCTGCGGTGGGCCGGGCCCAACACGACAACCCGTTCGTACTTTCGCCCATGTAAGGCGGCAAAGGCCTGCGCGGCAACCGGGCCCGAGTAGCGGTAGCCGGCATGCGGCACGAAGATCCCCAGCAGATCGCCTTTGACTTTAGCGGCAGCGGGTGTGGCAGCTTCGAGTTGCCGGCTGAGCAAACTTTTCAAATCACCCGCATCGGCCGGATAAAATCCGCCGGCTACCTGTGGCAAAAAAACCGCTGCCGAAGGAGCCGTCTTGGGAGGCTTGTTTTCGGCAGCTGCTTTTTTCTCCTTCGCGGCAGGGCGCGAATCGGCCGGTTTCTCCTGACAGCTGGGCGCACAGAGCAGACTGGCGCAAAATAGCAGCAAACTGCCGGTTAGCAATTTGCGGCTCAGGCTGGAATTTTGATCATTGGTTTTCATGCGCGCCTCCACAACGGCAGAGGTTAAAACCCTCCGGCCTTGAAGCTCAGGGTCAAAGTGACAAGAGGATAATCAGGGAATAATGCACTCGGCCGTGTAACTGACGTTGATCACATCGCCCATCTCGGGCACGTAGTTGGCTCCGAAACAAATCGTGTTTGTGTCGGGATAGTAGACCCAGCCGTCGTGGCAGGCATCACAATCATTGCAACTCGCCTTGGGAACAGTGGAACCATTGACGGTCACGACAATCGAATTCGAATCCGCCGGCCGCGACAAGGGGAATTCACGGATGGCGGCGAAGGCGTCCAACCCCAGGCTTTGCAAAGACTGGGCCCAGTTGGAGGTGCAGATCGACACGAAAATGCCTCCAGTCCGATTGGCGACTTCGATGTAGCGCGAGCCGTTATCGGCTGTGGCGCAACCGCTGGGTGAGTCACCGACGATGGCCGAGACAGCCATCCGCTCGGTATTGCGGTAACCCTTGATCGAGGAAAAGAAGTCCACGTAGAAATCAGGATCGCCGGCGGACTGATCCTGCTCGTCGCTCAACAAGATAATGTACAACTTGGCGTCTTCGCGCAGAAACCCGCCGTTCTTGGCCGGGTCATCGATGTAACCGGGGCTGAGTGCCATCCAGGCCGCTTCCAGGCCGGCTTCCTGCTCGTCCGAACAACAGGTGCCGACATTGGCGTTGTCGGTGAAAGCATCGGTCAGGTTGGGCGTAGTGTTGGTGATGATCTTGGGCCGGCTGGACGGATGCACCAGAACACCCGGATAAATATCTCTAGACGGGCTGCCCTGTCCGGTTTCGGCGTCATTGACCTCGGTCGTGATTACGCCGATGTGAAAATCCACATCCAGGGTTATGGCGTGGTTGATGAATGAGTCGAAGTTATTGATCAGGTCAGATTGCTCTTCGCTCATCGAACCGGAGTTGTCGATCACGAACAGGACATCCGATTTGACCTGGTCGGGCTGGTGAAAGACATCCGTTTGATCGGTGATATTCGTCCCGCGTCCGTAAAGCGGCACGCCGAACAAGGGCGCGTTGGATGCATCCGACTCGATGTACAAAGTCGAATGATGTGTATTGGTATCAGGCGGGACATAACGCAAACGTAGTTCAATATCTGAACCCGGATTGATTACTGTCGGTGTATTCGGGGCCGACCGAATCTGAAACGGCCCGCCCGGATCAGCCAGATAGATACTGCTGATGTTCAAAGCGATGCCGCCCAGGTTGTAGACCGTCACGTGCAGTTCGGGCGAGGCGCAGCCGACAGTCACAACCCCGAAATCCAGTTCGGCCGGAACCACCGCGATGGTACCCTCGGCGGAGCTGCCCTTGATCGATATGCAAGCCTCACCCATGGCGATTGCTGCGCCCTTGTTCCAGATGCAATCGATTCCTCCGATTTGCAGATCGGGATCGTTGGCGTTGAGCCACAGATAGCTCTTGTGATCGCCGGGGTGATCGGGCGCAAAGGTGATTTCGACCTGAGTCGAAGCCCCGCCAACCAGGGTAATCGGCAACGAATGGTTCGAAGTGATTTCTAAGTTACCCGGCTGCATGGCGCTTTGCTTTAATTCTAGCCGGGTGATCGAACAGACTTCCTGGCCCCGGTTTTCTAATACAACTGCCGCGGCCTGGGTGTTGTTGACCTTGATCATGCCGAAATTCTGGCTGGTGGGAGTCACCCTCAGATCGCAAACAGCCGAGTCGACCCCGCTGCCGTTCAGATCGACTGGAATTTCGCTGGCGTCCTTGTCGTTGCCGTACAAGGTCAGGGTGCCGACATCCGAACCGAGATTGATCGGGTGGTACTTGACTTGAATCACCAAGGTATCGCCCGGGTCGAAGTTGGTATTGGCGCTCGGTTGACTTACTATTTCAAATTCGTTGTTGGCCGAATTTGCAGTTATGGCTGCGTCATTCAAGATGCAGGTGTCGGTCCCCTGGTTGCTGATAATCAAGTCGACTGTCTGGTCACCGTTGACGACCACGCCGCCGAAACTAATCGCAAATGGAGTGGCCTGAATGTCGCAGGCTCGCGGAATAGACTGCCCCGACAGGGCCACCGTGCCGGTTAAATTGTTGCCCGGGTTCGAGGCCGGGTCATTCGAAAAGAGATCGACCCCGCCGTGATCGGTACCCTGGGAAGGCGGGGCGTACTGAACTTCGATATTGACGACTTGATCCGGGGGCAGGTTCAGCGGCAAGCCGGGCAAGTTCAATAATGTAAAATCCGAGCTGGAATCTATGTTCATGGCCACGTTCATCAAATTCAAATCGAGCAAACCGCAATTCTTGACTTCGAAGGTCTTGACCAGGGTTTCGCCCGAAGCCACGTTGCCAAAATCCAGAAACAGCGGGCTGGGACAAACCCGGGGGGCCATGGCCAGGCCGCTAAGCTGCACCCGTATTTCACGCTCGTTGACGTCATTCGAAACAATCTTCAAAGCACAACTATGGGCACCCCCGGTTCCCGGATCGTAGATCACGAAAATCTCGGCCTGCTGGCCGACCGGCAAAATGCCGGGCAGATCTTGGCCGTTCTTGTCGATCTGGAACTGGTTGAAGTCACCGGTCGAAAAACTGAGCCCGCTGATTTGGAGTGGCCGATCGCCCTGGTTGGTGATGACTACGTGGCGCCGCAAAGTGGTGTCCATGTCCACCTCGCCAAAGGGCATCTGCAAGTCATCCGGGGCTACGGCGTCGTTACATATTTCTGTTCCGGCCATACAAGCGGCCCCGTTTTGATCGCCGATGCACTCGGTTATGCATACCTTGACCTCGGGAGTCACGCCCTCGCCGTTGAGATTTACTGTAATGGTTTTATGATCGGGAACGTTGAGCTGGATTACGAAACTGCCGCTATCGAGTCCGACATCCTTGGGAGCATAGGACACCTGGAAAACCAGGTCAGCCCCGGACGGGATCGCCAAAGTTTCGCCGCCGGTAATCGGGCAGTCGGAAAAGATGCCGGCCTTGTTGCAGGCCACCATGAAATCGGCACTCGAACCCGCGTTCATCTCAACGTTGGACAAGATCAGATCGGACTTGCCGCCGTTGCGAAAAAACAAGTATTTGCGGCCAATCGTATCCACGTCTATCAAGCCGAAGTCGATCGACAACTCGCCCGACTCGGGTGTATCGGAGAATTGGTCGATCGGCAGCGGAGTTTCCGAATCACCGACATGGAACCTGTCGACATTCGGTGCGGCGGTTTCCACCCCGCCCCCGTCGTCGCACTCGCAATTCACGGCTACCAAGAAAAGCATCAGGGCCGATAAAAACAGGATTGCACGATTCGGCTTCATGGCTCTATCCTCCTCGCGGCAAAAAAACCGCGCGAACTACAGACAAACTGCAGTATACGAAACTTCTATCTTGTCTCCCTTTTCGGGAACGTAATCATCTCCAAAGTATATGGTATTGGTGTCTTCGTAATATGTCCAGCCGTCGGCCCCACCCTCGCTGGAGGCCTCGGGAATCTCGACGTCGTTGATGGTAACTACAATGGTGTTCTCGTCGGCCGGCCGCGAGAGCGGGAATTCGCGAATCGAGGCGAAGGCGTCGATTCCCAGGTTGTCCAGGGCCTGGGCCCAGTTACTGGTGCAGAGCGATTCAAAAATACCCCCGGTCCGGTCGGCTACCTCGATATAGCGGGTGCCCGGCGAAGAAGAATCGGCCCCGCAGCCGCCTGGCTTGGGCGAAGGAATCACAATTGCGCTGACCTTCATCATTTCAGTGTTGCGATAGCCCTTGATCGAAGAGAAATAGTCGACATAGAAATCGGGCGTGCCCTTGGATTGATCCTGCTCGTCACTGACGCAGATAATATACAGCTTGGCATCTTCGCGCAGGAAGCCGGCGTTCATGCTGGGATCGTCCACGTTGGGCGGGCTAAGAGCCATCCAGGCGGCCTGCAAACCGGCCTCTTGTTCATCCGAACAGCAGGTGCCGATCTTGACGTTGTTGGCAAACGCACCCGAGACATCGGGAGTCGTGTTGGTAATGATTTTCGGGCTGGTATCTGTTTGAATCAGAACACCCGGAAAAATGTCCCGCGGCGGGGAGCCCTGGTCGGTTTCGGGGTCGTTGACTTCGGTGGCGATTACTCCGACGTGGAAATCGACATCCATGGTTTCGGCCGATTCGATAAAGGTGGAGAAGTTACTGGCCAACTCGCTCTGCGCCCAGCCCATCGAACCGGAGTTGTCGACAACGAACAAGACATCCGACCTGACTTCTTCGGGCTGGTGAAAAATATCGGTCTGGTCGGAGATGTTGGTCCCGCGGCCGAAAAGCGGAATAGCCAGTAATTCGACATTGGTCGCGTCCGATTCGATATACAAAGTCGAGCGGTGCGGGTTGGTGTCCTGGGGGTGATAACGCAGGCGGATCTCAAAGCTTCCGCCGCCGGACAGAATATACGGATTAGCCTCCGAGGCGGCCGGGGCATACATGATCTCAAAGTTGGGGTCGGCCGGATTTTCTAAGTAGATCGCCTTGACTCCTAATTCGAGTGTACCCAGGTTGTAGATCGTCACGTGCCTTTCCGGCGAATTACAGCCGACCGTTACGACCCCGAAATCGAGTTCGGCCGGGACGACTTCGATATCCGATTCGGCCGAAAAACCGGTAAAGTTGATACAGGCGTCGCCAATCTCGGGCTGGATCGGCGGCCACCCGGGCTTGAAGCAAACACCCACGCCGACAATGAAGTCGGGATCATCGTCGGTGTGCAGCCAGATCCGCCCGGCATGCAGGTCCAGGTCGGTTGGTGCGAATGTAATCTCGATTTCTTCGCGGTCGCCCGGCTGGCCCCGGCGCGCCAGAGTAAACGGGCCGTTCGGCCCGCGCGTAATCGCGAAATCACTGTGAAACAAGGTCGAGGGGATATACTCCGGTTCGGTGATATTGCAAACAGCGTTACCCGAATTAACCAGGGTGAGTACCTGGCTCATCGTGTTGTGCAGCTTGACCGTCCCGAATTGCAGTGAAGTCGGCTGGATAGTCAACTCGCATTCGGCCGTGGCAACCCCTTCGCCGACAATATCGATTATCATCTCGGCCCCGTCCTTGTCGTTGCCCATGATGCGCAACTTGCCGGTATCGACCCCGAGGTTGATCGGTGCATACTCGACTTCGATCTGGGGCATGATCACATCCCCGGGCTCAAAAGTCGTCCCGTCTGCCGGGAACGATAAAATCGTAAATTCGTCGTCGGCCGAGTTCTCGAACAACTCGACACTGTCAATATGACAGGTGTCGTTGCCCTGGTTGGTCAGCGTCAGAATCATTATGTCGCTTGTGTTTTGCAGCAATCCGCCGAACGACAGGGTAAAGGGGATGACCTGAATATCGCATTCGAGCACGATCCCGTTGCCCATCAGGGCTACCGTGCCGGTCAAGTCGGTATTCGGATCGGATGACGGATCGTCGGAGAATATATCCACACCCCCGGCATCTGTTCCGCGGTCGGATGGATTGTAGACCACGTGAATCTCGACCGAAGCACTCGGGGCCAGGGCCTGCGGCAGGGCCGGCAGATTGACCAGCGAAAAATCGGCCGACGAAGTTGCATTCATCAGGACATTCTTGAGATCGAGATCGAGCAAACCGCAATTGGTAATCGTGAAAAATTTCTCTTCGGGGACGCCAACCGGCACGTGCTCGAAGTCGAGCACAATCGGGTCGGGGCAAACCCGGGGCGCTAAACCGCGACCTTCGAGTCGCACGCTCAGTTCGCGTTCATTGACGTCATTGGAGATAATCTGCAGATCGGCCGAATGTTCGCCGCCCAGGGATGGATCATAAGTCACTATCAGGGCCGCTTCGGCCCCACCGGCGATGCTGCCCGGCAGATCTCCCTGTTCTACTTGAAACTTGAATTGCTCGAAATCCCCGTTCTGCAGCTGAATATTCGATATCGACAGGGCCTGGTCGCCCAGATTGCGTATTAGCACCCGGCGACTAACCGATTCACCGGCCATTACGTCGGCATCGCCGAACTGGACCAGCAAGTTTTCGGGATCGACTGCATCGTTGCACAACTCGTTGCCGCCCTGGCATTCGACGCTTTCCTGTGGGCCTATACAATCGGTGATACAGACCTGGATCTCAGGCGTGACTCCCTGACCTGAGAGATTTACTTTGATAGTCTTAAAGTCGTTGGCATTCGAAGTAATCACGAAAGAGGCCGCATGGCTGGCGACTTCGACCGGCGAATAGGTAATCTGAATGATCAGATCCGAGCCGACTGCAATCGATAAAACATTTTGGGCGTTGTAGTCACAACCACTGGTGAAAATTCCACCGTCGAAACAGGACAAAACGAAAGAACTATCTTCTTGTTCCCAAGCTATACTCGAGACATTCAATATGGCCGTGCCGGTATTTCTAATGAAGAGGTACTTTGTCGACAAGGCCTCCAGGTCGACCAACCCGAAATCCACATTTATTTCAGCCTGCTCGGGATTGTCTCCCACCTGAGTTTCGGCGTATAAATCCAACGCCGGTGAAGTCTCGACGTTACCTATGTAGTAGTGGTCCACAAGGGCTTCATCCGGAGTTATATTACTTCCACCTTCGCAGTCACAATTCAGCGCGATAGGTAAAGCTGCAATAATGAACAGAAGAATCGTTGCTTTTCTTCTTAGGTTCATCGAACTCTCCTTGCCGCATTTTGGCGGGTCGTTGTGATGGGAGTCACACATATTGCAAAAGCTATGCCACTGTCAGCCATTCTCCGTGATGTAAGCCACTGATAACCAAGCCATTTTTAAAATATGACACCCACTGACACTTCGCTTTATGTGCCAAACGTGCCAGTTTTACACAGCTTGTAACAATTGTTCTGTACTAGCACGTTATGCCAGCATTTATCAAGTAAAAACCACCGTGACAATGTGTCTCGCTTTTGGACTTAACAATAACCCGTTTCTTGCCCCAATTCCCGGCTTCTTCTAGAATACAGAGTCATATGAATTCTCGCATTAGCATTTATTATTACTTAATTCTGATTCTGGCTGCCGGCGGGTGCTGCCCCGCCTTAAAGATTGACAACAGCCCGGTCCCCAAACTGCATCGGACCAAATCAACCTATCATAAACAAAGCAGTCTGGCGCCCGAAAAAGACAAACCAGAAGCCAAGCTCGATGAAGTCATCGTAGGTGTCTTCGATTCACCCAACATCGAGCAGGTTGAACAGGCTATTCGAATTTTTCAGCTACATAGGGCCAAGGGCGGCCTGGTAAGCGACACAGCCTGGTCGCCTTTTTTGGAAGCCATGTTTGCTTTTCTCAAACAGCCCGCCAAGAACATGCCCTTTTCGCCGCTGATTCGGGCTCGCGTAGCCGCCGAATTCGAACTCGACTCCCAACAGCGAAAAAACGACGGTGTCGATCCCGAACTAGAGCAAGTCGTCATGGTCTTGTTGGTTAGAATTGACGCCAAGATGAGAGAAATAAGAACTCTACGCTTAGGACGCGAGTACGACCCAAAACCGTATGTTGAAGGCAAATACTGCTGGCCGCTCTCTTACGGATTGATAACCTCAGGTTTTGGTTTACGCAAAGATCCGCTCAATCGCAAAAATACGCGCTTCCACGCCGGTCTCGATTTGGCGGCGGCCCCCAATGAACCGGTCCATTGCATATATCGCGGGACTGTGATCCAGGCTGGCTGGTCGGGCAATTGGGGTCGTATGATTCGTATCCGCCATCCGGATGCCGTCGAAAGTGTTTACGCGCATCTTTCGACTGTACTAGTCAAGGAAGATCAAGAAGTTACCCGCGGTGAAGTAATCGGTTTATTAGGCCGTTCGGGCCGCACTACCGGACATCACCTGCATTTCGGTTTTTATCTCGAAGGACAAGCCGTCGATCCGATGGATCACCTTCCGGCAGTCCCGATGAGCTATTCCGATATCGTGCCCGGGGTGGCTTTCGGCCGGAACGAGTAACCTGCTGCTCCCGTTGACTCGACCTGCTCAAGATAATATATAGGTGTTGTACCAGGTGAAGCCTCCAGGGGGGCTGGAGAACAACCCTATGGCCATCTCGAAAAAAACCGAAGACTTCATGACCAAGGCCTCTTTCATTCGTAAGATGTTCGAAGAAGGCATCCGCATGCGGGCCGAAGTCGGAGCCGAAAATGTCTTTGACTTCAGCCTGGGAAACCCGATTTTAGAACCGCCCCAAGAATTCCAAAAGGCCCTGCGGGATCTGGTCAACCAGCCGGCCGCAGGCCTGCACCGCTATATGGCCAACTCAGGTTACCCCGAAGTACGGGCTAAAGTAGCAGTCTTTCTCGCCCAGGATACCGGGGCGGCTGTCAGCGCCGATGATATAATCATGACTTGCGGAGCCGGGGGAGGCCTGAATGTCGCTTTAAAATCGTTGCTCGATCCAAACGACGAAGTAATTGTAGTGGCGCCGTATTTTCCTGAGTATCGTTTCTACATCGACAACCATGGCGGCAAGCAGGTCATTGCCGAATCAGCCGAGGATTTCAATCTCGATCTCGACACAATCGAACAATCGATTACAGGCCATACCAAGGCGATTATTCTCAACTCGCCCAACAACCCGACCGGCCGGATGTACTCAGCCGAATCCCTGTCGGAACTCGGCGACCTGCTTTTACGCAAGAGCTCCCAAATCGGTCATCCAATCTCTATTTTGAGCGATGAACCCTACCGCAAGATCGTCTACGACGGCCTGAAAACACCTTCTATTTTTGCAGCCTACCCGCACACTATTCTAATCACCTCGCACTCGAAAGACCTCGGCCTGGCCGGCGAGCGTATCGGCTATGCGGCCATCAGCCCCGAGCACGCCGATCGTAAAGATTTGCGCGGCGCGATGACTTTCACCAATCGCACCCTGGGCTTCGTCAACGCTCCGGCTCTTTTCCAGCAGGCCGTGGCCGGCGTCCAAACCGCCAGTGTGCCAATCGAAATTTATCATGAACTACGTGATATGTTCTGCCAGGTGCTCAGTCAGGCCGGTCTGCAATATATAAAACCGCAGGGCGCCTTCTATTTGTTTCCCAAGACCCCGAACGACGACGATCTGGCTTTTGTACAAGCCTTGCAGAAACAGCATATTCTGGTCGTACCCGGCAGGGGTTTTGGCCGCCCGGGCTACATCCGAATCAGTTTTTGCGTGACCAAAAAAGAAATCGAAGGCGCTCTGCCCGGTTTCATGAAGGTCATGAAAGGTATGTGAACAGGCTACTCCAGAATCAGCGAAGGGTCGCTGCCGTCGGCCAGCTTTTCCGCATCATCCTTCCAGTCGAGTCCACCTGGCCGGGTAATAATAAAGTTCTTGGTCGCCGAGTATTTGGCACCCTCACGAGCTATGATGGTAATGAAATTCGGGCCGGGTTTCAGCTTCACTTTGACGGTGAAGGGCACCGAACGTGGGTTCTTTTCCCGGGCACCCGACTGGAGATAGACTTTTTCGTTGCCGACCCAAACAGCCACATCGCGGATATCTTGATCATTATCTTCGACCCGTCCGGACAACACCAAACTAGTGTCATCTTTTACAATGTTGGGTGTCTTATCAATATGGATACTCGGCGGAGTGAATTGATGAAATGCGAGCAGGTTTCCCGGCCCGGCCGGCTTGGCCTTGCGGGCAGAAACCTTTTTGACTAAATCGGCATTTATCCAGCCCAGTGAATCTTTGTTTCCTCGAATCCGATACCATTTGCCCAGGCGGCGATCGGCCAACAAGACCGCACCTTTTTTAGCGAACGCCACCAGGGGTGACTTTTGATCAGCCCCGGCCCGGATCTCGGCTCGGGCTCGTTTTATTTTCAGCCCGGTTCTTACCTTGCTGGCCCTTTTGCGGCTCTCATGAAACAGCGGAAGCTTAATCTTGGCAACCTGGGTAGTTCCCAAATCGGAATCCCAAATGGTCAGCTCGACCGGCAGTTCTTTTTTCTTGGTGTCTTTGCGCACATTGAAATGGAAAGAACTTCTAGCTGTCTGACCTGCGGGTATTTCATTAAGCACCAGGCGTCCTTTGCCCGCCTGTAGAAAAAGATCTTTACCGGCCTTGTTCTTCAACAGAGCCTTGACCTTGAAGGCCTTGCCTTGGCCGAGATTGTGAACCGCTATTTCCAGCTCAATCTTCTCGCCCGGCTGGATCAGGTCATCGCCGTTGCCCTTGGGGTCTTTTGCCCGCCAACTGAAACCAAAAGCCGGCCGCTCGAAACCTTGCGTGCTGATAGTCGTTTCGAGCGGCTTGGGCGGCTGGCCGCCTTCACACTGGAAGGTAAAACGGACTTCATCCGTCCGATTTGCGGTCCCGCGCGGAATCTTGATCGGCACTTCCCAGGTCTTGGTCTCGCCCGGGTCGATTCGTCCAAAAAGGAACTCGCGCCGGTCAAACAAGCCGAATTTGGATTTTGACTCAGCTCGCAACCGGTAAAAAGGCGACGAACCTCGGTTGGTTACTTCCAGCCGCATGCTGGCTTTCTTGTCAGCCAGGGCCTGTCCCTGATCGTCAACGCCTTCTCCGCTAAGCTTGAAAGAAACGTCGCTCTGCACTTCACCAGTCGTGCCGGCCGACCAGTCGACTCCTAATTTTTTCATCCCTACTTCGAGCTTTTTCTGTTCGCTCTTTTGCACCTCTCTCAAGAAACCCATCGCCTCGTCGAGCATAGCCGAGCCCTTGGGCGAATCCACTTTCAGCAAGAGATCTCGGGCCAACCTGACTTCAAAGTCTTCCTTGAAGCCCCCGTCGTCCAGAGGTGGTTCGTCATCCTTGTCCTGGCCTGCTTTTTTTTCTTCGTCAAACACGTAATGGATAGTTTCGGCCGGCAACAGTTTTTTAGTGCCATGTTTCTTCAGGTGGGCCGGAATATCTTCTTCACGAAACCTGAATCGTTTAGAAAAGGCCTGGATACCATCTTTATCGAGCACCATCGGAACCAGCTGAATGTCCGGGGTAACTCCGACTTCCTGAATGGAAACATCTCCAGGAATCAGATATTCGGCCACGGTCAACTTCAGACAAGCTCCATCAACTGAGTCCGGCACACGGTCGTTCAGGATCTGGACCGTGCCCTTGCCGAAAGTCTGTTCACCCATTAAAACGGCGCGGTCGAGGTTTTTCAGTGCTCCGGCCAAAATTTCCGATGCCGAGGCACTACCCGAGTTAATCAATACCACAATCGGAAGTTCGCGGTCGACGCCGTCTTCGCGAGCCCGTTTTTCCTCACGGCTTTTCTGGATTTTCTGTTCTTCGGTACTATCCTCGCTGTAGGCCACCGTAGCCACAATGATACCGCGCTCAAGAAACATGTCGGCTGCCTGGACGGCCGCCTTCATCAACCCCCCGGCGTTGTTGCGCAGATCGACAATCAAGCCCCTGAGACCCTTGGCCTTGCGCTTCATGTCCGAAAGATGCCTGAGCATGTCTCCAGCCGTATGTCGCCCAAAATCCTGAATCTGAAGGTAACCAATTCGGTGATCCATCAGTTTCGAGACGATCGACCTGACCCGGATTGTCTTCCGGGTTATCAAATATTTATGCGGCTCGCTCCAGCCCTGACGCATGATCCAAATGGCCACTTTACTCTCGGGCTCGCCGCGCAGCAGACTGACCGCCTCATCCAGGGCCATGTTTTCTGTCGACTGATCACCAATGCGCACAATCTGATCAAGGGCCTTGAGGCCCAGGCGCGATGCCGGAGTATTCGGCAAAGGCGAAATGATCGTCAGAACACCCTTGCGAACTGTGATGCGAATTCCCAATCCACCGAACTCACCGGTAGTTTTCAGCTGCATCTCACGGAACAACTCCGGCGGCAGCAAGTTCGAATGGGGGTCTAAGGTGGACAGCATTCCGTCAATTGCGGCAAATTCGACATCTTTCGGATCGGAGCTTGACTCGAGGTTTTCGCCGATAAATGCAATGATCGGCTGTAGATTGTAGTTCATCTCCCAGACTGTGGCCGGGTTACCGACATTAAAAGATTTGCTTTTCCCGGCGACTTGTACATCGGCTCGCCCTGCGGCCAGCTTGATCTCGACTTCATTCAGCCGAAGCTCGATATATTCCAGGGCCCGGCTTATCATGGCTGCCGGACGCACCCGACTAGGATCAACGTAGTCCTGCTTGAGCTGCAACAACACCCAGCTGAATCCCTCCATTCTCGACAAATCATAGGGCGGCTCGGCTTGTTCCGGCTCAGCCCGCCCGGCTGTTGTTGACAGTAGAATCACCATAAAAATCAGGCATGTGAACTTGCGGGTATATTCAGCTCGAAGCATTGATCTTTTCTCCCTGTAGAGACATCCACCAAGTGGCTTGCGCCATTATCGTATCAAGTTAAACGATTGAGCAAGCGAATTTATTGCACCCGAACACCATTGTTACAAGATGTTAACGTTAAATTTGGAACGTATGGCCATGCTCGGGAGTCAATAGAATATTGTTGTTTGACGATTATGACCCGGGACGCTTATGCTGCCTATGAAAGTGAGCACTTCATCCTCAGTCCTTGAAAAACGCCTGGTCCGTGCGCTCAAGCGTGGAGATCCGGCGGCCTTCGAACGATTGGTGCGCCTGCATCAGGATCGAGTATACGGGTTGTGCCTGCGCATGATGGGCAACACGGCTGAGGCTGAAGACATCGCTCAGGAAGTCTTTTTCACGATATTCAACTCGATCACTCGGTTTCGCGAAGAAAGCCTTTTATCGACCTGGATTTATCGAATCACGCGTAATCACTGTCTCAACCGGCTGAAATTTCTCAAGCGCCGCGCTTACCAGCGCAGGCAGTCGTTAGAGGACACTCATCAGGCAGATCTGGCCGGAGAGAACATTCACCAACCTGTCGCCTCCGATGTGCCCCGTCCTGACCGGCTGGTCGAGGCCAAACAAATGGAGACCATCATCCAGGAGCAAATCAACAAGTTATCGGAGGAGCACCGCGAATTGATCATTTTGAGGGACATCGAGCACCTGAGTTACGAAGAAATCCAAACCATCACCGGACTGGCCGGCGGAACAGTAAAAAGCC
Source organism: Deltaproteobacteria bacterium (assembly GCA_019307065.1). Classification (GTDB taxonomy): domain Bacteria; phylum Myxococcota; class B64-G9; order B64-G9; family B64-G9; genus JAFDKH01. The sequence continues at coordinate 34,047 of JAFDKH010000006.1, read as the reverse complement.
GGCTTCATCGGGCGCGCATGGAGTTGGCCCGCATGATGGCTCCATTTTTGACGGATAAAAGCGAGTAACGGCATGGAACATGAACAAGTAAAATCACTGTTGTCCGAATATCTGGAGCAAAATCTCCAGACAGATGTGCAGCAACAAATCGAAGAGCACTTGTCCGTTTGCCCGGAATGTAAAAACGAATTCGAACTCTTGCGGCAAGCCTTGACTCTCGTCCAGCAATTGCCGCGAGTGGAAGCCCCGGCAGATTTTCCAGCCCGTATCAAGCGCCGGGCCAGGAAAGCCGGCTTGTTCGATTCCCGAAGGCGCCGATCCGACCAGCGCTACATGGTGCCTTTTGAGCCCGCCATGGTGATTGTGCTGGCGACCGTTGGAGCCTTAATCTTTACCCTGCTTCTGTTTCAAAATCAGCTGCAAACCCTCTTTGTGGAAAAAGAACCGACGGTCGTGATGGTCGACAGCATACCTCAAATCAACAAGCTGGCCTCAGCTACCTGGGACAACGCAGGCCGGGTTCGCGCACTCGGCCGAGAAGTACCCGCCAGAACTCGCCTGGGGGCACCCTGGGAGCTCGACTTGTGCGTACCGGAAGAACGCTGGACTGAGTTCCGCACGGCGGTTGGAGAGGTGCTCGACCAGTTCGACTTGCCTGTCGAACCGCCGGCGGCGGATGCGCACAAAATGGTTTGCGTTATCGTTCAGGTTCGCTTGAAACGATCGGCCGGACCCCTTCCAGATCCAAAAGGGCCGCCATGATCTTGCCGACCGCCCTTAGCTTCATTCGACCATAACGTCGCCTTGATCGACGTAAACGTCGGGACCTGCCGGCCGAGCCGAGTCGGCCCTGACTGCATCTGCTTGTTTATAATACGTTTATTCCCGGGGGCGGATTGGCACGGACCTTGCTCTACAAAAAAGGTTTATCGAAAACAACAACTGATTAAGGAGGAATAAATGCAAATCTGTTTGATGCAACTATTGGTCCTGTTGCTAATGGGTCTTTTGACAGCCGGTTGCTCCGATGACTTAGCCAACGGCGATTCTGACGGAAACACCAACAACGATGGGAGCGCCAACGACGACGGAAGTGCCAACATCGACGGGGGAGACACCCTGCAGCGTACCGACGGGGGCTCATTTTCCGACGATTTCCAAGAATGTACGGGTCTGTTTGAGACCGCCCGCAACACGCGCGGACCGGCTGATCTGATCATTGCCATAGACAACACGCCCAGCATGTACAACGAGATCGAGGAAGTGCGGGCCAACATGAACCGGTTTTCGGAGATGGTCGAGGAGGACGGGTTGGATCTGCACATCGTGCTGATCTCCTGTTACTCCCTGGATTGCCTGCGCCAGGACAACTGGCACACGATCTGCATCGACCCGCCGGTGGGCGCCGCGGACGCCTGCCAGGAAGGCGGAGACAACTTGGACGACTCAATCGAGCCGGAGTTCCTGCACGTCGACTCCAGTGTGGAGAGCACCAAGGGTTTCGAGAGCATCATCGACACCCACGCCGACTGGGGCCACATGATTCGCGACAACGCGGCCAAGCACGTGGTGATGGTCTCCGACGACCACGACGACTGGAGTGCTACACAGTTCAACACGGCCTTCTTGGCTTTAGACAGCCGATTCGAAGGCTACCAGTTCCACGGCATCTTCTCCTACTTGAACAAGGATGACGCCTGCGCGATCAGCGACGACGAGCCTTGCTGCATCTTCTCCGCCCCCGACGGCGAGGGGGTGCAGTACAAGGAACTGGTGCAGATGACCTCAGGCGTCTCCGGCGACATGTGCCTGCAGGACTTCGACCCGGTCTTCAACGAACTGGCCACGGCGGTGATCGAAAGCGCCCGACTCAGCTGCGAGTGGGCCATCCCCGAGCCGCCTGATGAGCTGGAGCTGGATCCCGGGCTGGTCAACGTAAAGTACTCCGACGGGTCCGGCAACACTTTCTTGATCGGACGCGTCGCCTCGGCCGACAAGTGCTTGGGAGTGGAACACGGCTGGTACTACGACGACCCGGACAACCCCACCTTGATTCGCATTTGCCCGCAGACCTGCGAGTGGATCCAGGGCAACCAGGGGGCTACGATCGAGGTGCAGTTCGGTTGCGAGACGGTCTGGGTGCCCGAAACCTGAGCCGGGCCCCTTCCATATCCAGAAGGGCCTGCTTCATCTTCAGACCCCCGCCAAAACCCCCAAGGCCCGCAGTAGCCACTACCCGATGACAAGGAATAATCAAAGGCAGCGGGTTGGCCGCCATGATGTTGCCGACCGCCCGACTGGCCTTTGGGCTGGCGGCTCGCCGGGCAAGCTGTTGGTAAGTAAGCGTGGTTCCATAGGGTACTTTTCTCAATAGCTGAAACACCCGCCTCGAAAAAGGCGGCCCGGCGGGCAGGCTGACTGCCAGGGAGAATACGCGCCGTTTGCCGGCCAGGTATTCGGTCAGCTGGCGAGCAGCCTTGGCCAACCATTTATCAGGCCCGCCAGGAGTGTAATTTTGATTCTTCAGCTCCTGGATAAAACGTTTTTTAGAACCAGCCAGGCCGACCTGAACAACTTCGGTCTGTGTCGCGGCAATCCACACCCGCCGTAGCGGCCCGCCGGCGATGTAAGCGATTGCCACACGTTCCAGTTCAGGTTTCATTTCTTGGCCATCCTTATTTCCAGGTCAACCTTGACATGCGTCTTGACTTTCTGGCCCTGCGACGTAGCTTTTATGTCGCCACTAATCTGCAATTTTGCCTGGCTGTTTAGCACGCATCCCGAATCGACAGCGAACAGGCTGACACCTTTGCCCGATCCACTCAAGTCGGCCTCTATAGGAACTCCAGCCTGTTCGGCCTTGCCTTTGAGTGTCAGGCTGACTTCAGTCTGAATCTTGGCACAGGCTTTTCCCGCAACCTTTTCGAAACTTAGCAGCGTATAGGCGCTGGTCAATTTCATCTTTATATTTTTAGCGCCCGGCAGGTTGGCCGGCACAACTTTTTCGATTTTCCAGCTGTCACCGGGACTCAAGGCTTTTTCCGGCAAGACTATAGAGTTTTGCGTGATCGAACGACGCATTGAATCGGCCGCCAAGCGGGCCGGCTCGTCAATTTCATCCGGGTTGAGCAGGGTTGCTTTGAACATCTGGCCGAGTTGGGACATTTGCAAACCCAAACGAATTTTCTTTATTCCCTCAGTCCCGTCAATCGCTTGTCTTTTTCCACCGATAACCTGGTCTGCTAAGAATTTGTTAAAACCCATCTCGATCGAGGCCGAACCATCCTTTACATCGAGGATTTTCTGCGCCAATTCGACATCAGTTCGGATCGACATCTTCTTGGTCGCGCCCGGCACCATATCGCTAGTAATTTCAGAGCTTTGATTGACTTGAACTCGATATGTCTGAGTCTCACCCTTTTGAAATTTATAGCGCAGTTGCACCGATTCTGCAGCAAAACCAACTGCCTGGGCAAAAAGAAGACATATGATCGACAGACAAGAGGTAAATAAAAGTTTATGCTTCATGGATTCTCCCTGGACTTGGCGGATTTTATCCCTTGCTGAAGGTAGCCGAGTTTATGATACAGATCAACATATCCTGAGATCCTGACATGTTTTGACACGTCAGTAATACAGAACTCATGCCAAAAGGCTGAATAAACTGGTGATTCTTTTACTATAAATGAAAGTTTCAAAAAAACCGGAGGAAGAACTCAATGAAACGATTCTGGATAATGTCAACCCTGATTCTAATGCTACCCTCGCTGGCCTCGGCCACCGGGCTGATGATTCCCAAGGACCGCTCGATAGGTCCCCTGGCGATCAAGTATCATCGGGCCGAAGTAAAAATAACAGATCGAGTCGCGGTCACCCACGTCGATCAAGTATTCGTCAATCACACCAATCGCGATCTCGAGGCGACCTATATCTTCCCGTTACCCAAGGGCGCCACTGTTTCAGATTTCTATCTCTACATGAATGGCAAGAAAACCAAGGGTGAAGTCCTGGAAAAAAACCGGGCGCGTAATATCTACGAAGGTATTGTGCGGCGCATGAAAGACCCGGGGCTCTTGGAATATCTAGGGCGCGACTTGTTTCAAGCCCGGGTATATCCTGTCCCGAAACGCGGCGAGGCCCGGATTGAAATCGAATTCACTCAACTGCTGCCGTTCGAGGGCGGGGTCAATAAATTCTCGTATCCGATGCGAACCGATCGGTCATCTTCACGCACGATGAAGGATTTTACGCTGTCGGTGAAGATCTCATCCAAGACGCCAATCAAAACAATCTATTCACCCTCTCACGAAATCTACACCCGTAAAAAAGACGATCACCATGCCAGCGCCGGGTTCGAGAAAAACGCTGCGGTTTTAGACCGTGACTTCGAACTGTTTTACACGGTCAGCGAAAAAGACATCGGCATGAACCTGCTGACCTATCGCGAACCCGGCGAGCCGGGGTTCTTCATGTTGATGGTTTCACCCAAGAGCGAGTACACCAGTCGCGAGATAATCGGCAAACATATTACTTTCGTTATCGACACTTCGGGCTCAATGGCTGGAGCCAAGATCCGCCACGCCAAAAAAGCACTCAAATACTGTCTCAATAAGCTCAATCCGGACGATCGATTCAACCTGATCCGTTTCTCAACCGATGTAGAGGCCTTTCAGAAGACTCCCTCCTCGGCTTCCAAGGCCAACATCCAGCGCGCCTTGAACTTCGTCAACCGTATAGAAGCCGCCGGGGGGACCGCTATCGACGAGGCCTTGACAACTGCCTTGGCGGTCCATAAGAACTCCAAAGAACCCAACTTGATTGTCTTCATGACCGATGGGCACCCAACCGTGGGCGAGACCAATCCAAAATCGATTTTGGCGCATAGCCGCAAGGGCAACCGCGTCTCGGCCAGGGTTTTCGTCTTTGGAATAGGCAACGAAATCAACACCCACTTGCTGGATAAAATCTCTTCCGAAAATTTCGCCGAATCCACCTACGCAAAACCCAACGAAGAGATTGAACAAAAACTGTCCGCTTTTTACAACAAAGTCAGTTTTCCGGTTTTGTCCGATTTGAACATGGACTTCGGCTCCATTCATGAGTACGACGTTTTGCCGAAACGCCTGAGCGACCTGTTCAAGGGTTCGCAGCTGTTGGTTTTTGGCCGCTACCGCAACAGAGGCCACACTGCTCTGACCCTGCGCGGCAAGGTCGGCGATAAAACCAAGAAATTCGTCTTCGAAGGCAGGTTTCCCAAAAAGGCATCCGAACACGATTTCATTCCCCGCCTGTGGGCCACTAGAAAAATCGGATTTCTGCTCGACAACATCCGGCTGGGCGGCGAGAAGAAAGAGCTGGTTGATGAAGTCATCCGGCTCTCCAAACGCTATGGCATCGTAACGCCCTACACTTCATATCTGGTTACCGAAGATCAGGTTGTCGCCCGACCCTCGCAGCCGGTTATTCCGCGGCCTACTCCGCGCGGCCCGATTAGGCGCACGCGGCCCGGCTGGGGCAGAGTTGCAACCAAGAGTGCCGATTCATCCAGCAGTCCGTCGGCCGATGTACTCGGCGGTCTCGAGGCTGAAGGAGCCATCGCTCCGTCGGTGATGGCCCCCCCGCCGCCGCGGGCCAAGGCCAAGAAAGCCAGATCGCGCTTCCAGGCTTATCACCGGGAAGAGTCGAAATTACTCGAGAAAAACACCGGCGCAACCGCGGTCGACTTCGCCGAAACCGTCAAGGGTATGAAAACGGCCAAGTCCGACGCCGTCGACGAAGACGACGCCGCCGGCATCCGCCATGTCGCCGGATATACTTTCAAGTTCCGCGCCGGGGCCTGGGTAGACTTGAAATACAAGCCGGGTATGCAGACCCTCAAGATCAAATACTTGTCCAAGGCCTATTTCGAACTACTCAAAAAGTCCAAGAAGCTCAAAAGGCTGTTTGGACTCGGCCAGCGGGTTACCATCGTAGTCGGCAAAAACCGGGCAATCGTTGTCGGGCCGGATGGCCGTGATACGGTATCTGACAGCGAGCTGAAAAAGTATTTAATTAAGTAAGGTTCAGTGTCCCAGCAGGACGCGCTCGAGGACATCACTCAGCTCCATGATGGCCCGCAAGTCAAACTCCACATTGTGGCGCGCTCCGCTGGGTGTGCTGATATAGCCCTTGAATGTTTTAGGACCACGCTGTTCGAGATAGAAAACGTAGGTACCCTGAATTATTTTCACTGGCACCTCGATTCGCAACCGGCCCCCAAAGGCCGAGACGCGCGCATCGCTTCCCAGCTTCTCAAACAAAGATTCGACCGAAATCGGGCCAAAAGATGGTTCGGCCGCCGGTATTGGAGCCGGAGCCGGCTGTGGGGCAAATTTCTCGGGCGCTGGTTCGGCCGTAGGCGCTGGCGGCTCAGGCGTGGCTGGCGGCTCAAGTGGGACCGGCAGCGGGACTAATTTCTCGGGCTCTGGTTCAGGCGGCCATTCAGCTGTCGCAGGCGCGACCGGCGCGGCTTCTGTGACCGGCTGGCTTGGTGCAGGTTCTTCCTCTTCCACCATTTCGGTCAGTTCGAGAACTTCCGAGAATCCTTTGGCAAAGTCGGGTGAGGCGGCTGTTATTTCCTCGATAACGTTTTTTTCACCCTCGGCCTGTCCGGTTTCGACGGCCGGCTGATCGCTTGCGGCAATGGTTTGATCATTCTCTTGAGCTGTGGGGTCACTGGCCGCTGGCGGCGTTTCGGCGACAGGTTCAAGCTTTTTTACGGTTGGTTCCGGCGGCTCAGTGACCGGCTGGCCCCACACCCCCAACTCACTGCCCATGTCCTCAAAGATCTTGCTGCGAAATTTATCGTCAATTCCACGGGCGAGTTTTGCCAACTGATCCAGATCTGCCGTCGCCTGGCCGGTTAATTCCAGGGTTCGTTCCGGGCCCGGCACGACACCCGGCAACTCAATGTTATTCAGCTTGCAAATCACCAATTTCCCGGGTTGCCATATGGTCAGTTCCAGCCGGTAGTCTTGCAACATGAGACGGCCCCGCAGCCTGAGAATATCGTGCTCGAGATCCAGCTCAATCCCCATGGCAGCCACTTGATCCCGGATTTGACCCAGCTGGCCCAGGATGGCGCTCAGCTGTTTGGCTATCTGGGCACACAGGTGCGAGGGATGCGTAAAACTTTCGATGTTAATCAAGGGCAACGAGCGCAGAAAACTGGGTTCGATGATTTTTACCTGATTCGACCCGGCAGCATAAACTCGTAAGACATCTATCGGTTCTCGGCTCAAGGGATGTACAAATACGCCCCCCGATACCTTTACCTGGACCAGCAGACCCTGCTGGGGATCGTCGATTTCAATCTTCGTAGAAAGCTGCGCCAGGCTCTTACGCATAACATCGAAATCTTCATTTTGCATCCCGGCCTTCATCTTTCGACTGTCCCTGACTTCCTTCGTCTTTGAATTGCTTCAGTCAGGCTCAAAGAACAACCACAGTAATCCTGTCGCCTGAGCTCGAATTCCAGCGATCGTTGAACTGAAACATTGTAGCCATTTTTCTTCTTCAAATCTACAGCTAGATAGGCAACCCTGAAATCTTCGGCAACCTGCCGGCCGATTGTTTCCAGAACCTTGGAGTTCTTGTGTCGACTGACCGTCAAAGTAACGGTAAACAAATCGAAATTGCGTTGGTCGGCAATCCTGGCCGTTTGCTCCATGCGCAATCGGAAACATGCCCGGCAGCGCTGACTACCTTCGGGCAGGTTGCGAAATGGCGCAATACTGCGTCCCCACTCGGCGGGTCGATATTCCGTTTCGATCAGTTCGACCCCAAGCCGGCGGCACAATTTCCGTTGATCGGCGAGTCTCAATTGATATTCACCCCGCGGATGAATATTAGGCCCGTAAAACAACACGGCCAGATCATATTCGCTATCAAGCCGCTCGAGAGGTACTGTCGAGCAGGGCGCACAGCAAGCATGAATCAATAGCCGTTGTTTTGACCTTCCAGTGCTCATTTTTTCTTGCTGGATTTTTCCTTGGGAGCCTTAAGCAGCTTGGAACCGCCGAAGCGTTCCCATACTCTGAGGTAATTCAAAGCAGTTCGCAGCTGAAAGTCACTCATCTTACCGAGAAACTCAGCTTCAAAGTCCTTGCTGCCTTCCTTGCTCAAATGCCCCGAAAGATCAATCTCCCGAGTAACCTGAATATTTCTTGGAGTCTCCGGTGCCTTACGAGGAACAACAACATCGGGCACGATGCCGTGTTCCTGAATGGAACGATGCTTGGGAGTATAGTAGCGCGCAATAGTAAGCTTCAGACCCGAACCATCCTTGAGGCTGACGACGGTCTGGACTGAACCCTTACCGAAAGAGCGCGTACCCAAAATCACCGCGCGGCCGTGATCCTGCAAAGCACCGGCCACGATCTCCGAGGCCGAGGCGCTGCCTCCATTGACCAGACATATCATCGGGTAAAACGGCTCGGTCCCGCTCTTGTGCGCAAAATCTTTTTCTATCCTGTTTCCGCGGGCCTTGGTCTCGACAATGACCCCGTCGGCAATGAAGCGATCTGCAACCCGAACGGCCTGGTCCAACAAGCCACCGGGATTGTTCCGCAGATCCAGAATCAAGCCGCGCAATTCTCCACCCGCCTTGACCTTGAGCTCGCCAATCGCCTCCATCAGGTAGCGCTCGGTTCTTTCCTGGAAGCTTCTGATTTTCACCAGCCCATAGCCCGGCAAAGGCATCGATTTCTCGATTGGATTCAACCGAATTCTGAGACGAATCAGAATGAAGTCCTTAGGCTTGTCAAAATCGTCACGGTCTATCGTCAAAACAACTTTTGTGCCAGGGACACCCTTGATCAAGCGTCCGGCCTGATAAACGTTCATATTTTCAGTCGTCTGGCCGTCAATCTTGACAATCCGGTCGCCGGCCAAAATGCCCGCCCGTGCGGCAGGCGTGTCGTCAAGCGGCACCACAACCAACTCGCCGTCACGAGATTTCAGTTCGATGCCGACTCCACCGAAATGTCCGGAAGTGTCTTCTTGCATGCTCTTGAATTCTCTAGGTGTCATAAAAGTCGAGTGCGGATCGAGGGTCTTGAGCATGCCGCGAATAGCGCCATACAAAAGATTCTTATCGTCAATATCCTCTACATAACTGTTGTGAACGTAGTGGAGCACCTGGGAAAAGACATCGATCTTGCCGTAGGTCTTGTTCGAGCCGGCCTGGGCCAGGCCGGTCAGCAGTATAACTAAAGGTATCAAGCAGCGATAGATTCGTCGAAGCTGGGTTGGTTTCATCGATATTCTCCTTATCCTCCGGCCAAGTTGAGAATCTTAGCACACCGATATTTCAAGATCGAGCGTCTAATGTCTAGAAATTGCAGCTGGGTTATCGGCTAGACTCGAGATATTCACGAATCGCCCGATCGCGAGCCAGGACAAAAGGTTCCAACCCGGGTATTCTGACCGGGTTGTCGCCCGCCGGAAGGTCCGAGCTGAACGACAAATCGAATTCGTCTGAAGAAAACTCGGTCAACTCGTCCTCGACCACCCGATCTTTTATGAGTTGTCGCATCCGCTCAATTTCGTTCAAAACCGCATCCGGGTGCAGAGGACCATCGATCAGCTCCTGCAAATGATTTTCATAAATCTGCCGAAAAGCCCCTACTGACAACAAACTGGTCACCAGCGGCCGGGGACCGTCACAGGTGGGCTGCATTGGGCTGAGGGCCAGCAATTCATCGGTAGTGTAATGGCAAGAACCTCCATGGTAGTTACCGAAGGCCAGGTTCAAATCCCAGGGGCTGTACTTAAAGTGACCACCAGCCGCCTGGTACAAAAACAGATTGTCAACCGTGCCTTGATAGGCGTCCAGGTTGGCCAACCAGGTATTGACCGCCAGGGCCCGCAGGACCTGTTCAATATCGAGAATTGCCTGAATGCTTTCTTCGAATTCCGCCTGGTCTTTCAAGGCAAGCGTTTTCATCAGATTGATCAGATCGCCGTAGTCGCTTTGAATTTCATTTGTCTTTTTCTCGTAGCGTGATTCAAATAAAAATGGGTACTCGGTAATTGCATCACCCTGATAGACCAGATCTCCACCGCGCTCGATCTTGTAAAGATTGCCCCAGTCTTCCCCAAAATTCCTTTCGAGAAACTTCTTGTCGACCTGTTCGACCAGGGTGTAGACACTACCGTCCATGCCGTTTTTGGTCACCCAGACATAGCTGGACAGGCAGGCCGGAAGCTTGGCCCGCTCGAACAACTCGAGAGCCAGGGCTTCACGCACTTGGGTTGGATCATCGTCGTTATTGCGTAGATTTATGCGCTTGACTCCAAAGAAACGCTGATCGGCAATAAACTCGTTAAAGCGAATGCGCATGTTTCTTTTAAGCTTGCGCTTGGTACCCATCAATCGCAAACCTACTGCGGGATATAACACACCATCCACCGTCAAGTCGGCTTCGACATACTCTTTCGGATCAACAATCAGCTTGAGCCAATTTTCGTCGCTGATCGTAATGTTGAATTCGATCAGACGGTCTTGGTCGAAAATCGAATCATAGTCGGGCGGCCCGCGCCAGGGCGGTGCACAGGCAGTCAGGGCCAGACCGAGCCCGATCAAAGACAATCCTGCCAGTCCTATATTACCCAGCTTCACTTAGACACCTCTAGAAAGACAAGTTGACCTGTATGAAAAATCGCGTGGCCGGTCTCTTTGAGACAAATCCGCCGTTGCCATCGTTGAGATCCGGATCAAACGCCAACACCTCGCCCCAGGAGGTTTCGGCAAACAATATCAACCGGCAAATTTTTTCGATATCCAGGTTGAGCGCTTCGGCCAGGCGGATTGCCGGACCAATCTCGTCCTGGTCGGAAGGATCGAAAAGCTCCAGCATGACCGCCGGGGTCAACACCAAATCATCGCCCAAAGAAACAGCGTAGGCCGCGGTTGCATGAAACCCCCACAGCAGGTGGCCCGGCCCGAGATCAACGTTATCGCCGAAGGCCCCTTCGGCCAAAAAAGTGAACTTTTCTATTTTATAGCGCGCATCCGCCCCGAACAGATTGGCCGAATATTTCATACTCCGGGTTAACGGCCGATCTGTCAGCGTGGCGCCTTCTTTAAAGTGATACATTTTGTGACTGGCATTGATCGCCACCCGCAGGCCTTCAAGTGGCCTGACCTGGATTCTGCCTACAAAATCTTTGTTGGACTCTTCGATGCCGTCGATAAACCTCGGTCCACTGAAGACCCCCAGGTAGTAGCGCAACCGGGCAATCTCTAAAAACTTACCCGACACCATCGCGCCGACATCCCGACCCCCGAAGCCTCCGTGTCTGGTTGAAGTTACGGCGTGTCTATTGAGCAATCCCCGCACTGGTAGAAACAAATCAAACGGCGACATCATCTTCAACCGCGAAAACGGTTTCTTGAAATGGCCGACATGAAACAACAGGGCCGGATGAACCCTGAAACGCCCAAAGGCATCTTTGAGCTCGACCGCCGCGGCCTGCTCTCCGGAAAAATTCATCGACCCGGCCAGCTCCGTCTCGAGAACCAATCTGGCCCAGTCGGCCGGATCCCAGCGCCCATCAAGCCGGGCCCGTTTAATCTTAAAACCACTTACCCAACCCTCGGTTTCATTCTGGTTGACAACTCGCTCTTCTACTTCGAAGCGGGTTTGCAATCGACCGCGCAGCCGCAGATTGCCGAACTCCCAGGCCATCGCGGCTTGAGGCAAAACCATGCTAACTATCAAACACAGTATCCCTTTGTGTCTCATGCATCACCTTCCCTGAAGCTTTTTGTCAATTTCAAGACATCCCGACCGGGCTCACTGGCAGGCCCCATCGAGACATCCGTTTTCGCAATTTGTCTCTAAGCTTACGTAGTTGCAATCGCCGGTGCCGCTATCACAAGTGCCGTTGGTTCGATAATCGATCAATGTGTTTTCGTCCTGGCAATAGTCGTCCGGGGGAGTTGAACACCTGACCTGACGGCACTTATCCAGAAATGGTCTGATTTGCTTTGTCTTCAGCTGGCCGGTCGAGTCTATCTTGAATTCCAAGTCTAAGAGTATTTGCTCTCGCCGATAGCCTTCAGTATCGAGTGGATAATCCCGATCGATTTCGAACAAGACCGCCCCCAACTCCTCGAGCTGTTGATCGCTGAGCACGTAAACACCGGGCTCGGCCAGGATTGACGTCCGATCGCGATAGATCTTTTCCACCTGGCCGGTCTGATCGTCGAGCTTTAGTAAATCTCTCTCCGGAACAATTTCGGGATAGTTGCCGACCACCGGCTCTTCGCCCAACTGCACATTGATCAAATAACGCTCGTCGGTGCTCTTTGACGGATTGCCGGTCATGGCCACCCCGTTAGCCCGCTCGTCCGTAAATGCCTGCGACACTAGAATTGCCATACCGGCCAGTTCATGCGGGATCTGGTACCATTCACGCTCTTCCCAGGCCCGTGCGTTATACAGACTGGCCCATACTTTTTTCAAACCCCTTTGGATGGTTCTCTCTTCAGCCTGACTGTGGTCACACCACGAGGGACCGTTGTCATCCTGGTCCTGGTTGTCTAAGACGCAGACCGAGGTCGAGTCGTATAAACCCGCTCCGCTGAACTCCAGGGCGTCTTCTACGTTCGAAGACGAACGAAAGCGTACCTTGATCCCGGCCGAACCGAACACTTCTTCTATGCGCTGACTGATGGCTGTTATCAGCTCGGGCGCCACTCGGCCTTCGGCTTCCATCCGGCTTCTCAGGTCCCATAGCAACTGCCGCCGGTAAAGAGCATCGCTAATAAATCTTTCATCGGCCACCAGCCGGTTCACATATTCGGCGTAGCTGACTTCTTCGGCAGGCACGAGCCTTGTGTCCAGCAGAGTATTGCTGTTCATAAAATCGGTGAAGTAGCTAAACGGCACCCCAAAAGCCGGCACCCGATAATCAGCCTGCAAGATATCGAACAACTTGGCCAGGTTGGCAGCCTTGCCGCCGAAGCGCCTAATCAATGCCATTGGCTGATCGTCCACATCCATTTCCAGAAGGTTGTCCAGTTCAGAATATTGGTCATCGATCTCGGGAGCAGTACCTATGTTTGGTCGATGCTCGGACCACCAGGCTTCGGCCTCTGTTTGGTTAGCCAAGCTGACCGTGTAACGATCATCACTCCCGACAAAACTGCTTTTTGTTGCCTCCAGGCGTACCAGTTGGCCGTCGAATTCCTCGAATTTTGAAATCGCGTCTTTGACATACAGATTGGGTGTCCCGCGCCGGGCCATGCGAACGTTGACATGACTCAGTTCCCACTGCCGGCCACCGGTCACAACGGAAGCTACCACTGTCTCGATGTCGAAGGGCACCTGGTCGATCACTACAATGTCCTGCCAACTCAACAGGCCCAGACGTATTGCGGATTCGAATTCACTCAATGTGTAGCGCCGAACCCGGCCATAGCACGTCCCGGCCGTGTAAACTTCGGTCGCAACGCTATCCCAGCCCAGATATACAGGAAAGTCGGGCGAGATCCAGCTGCGAGCCTTTTCTATGGCCAGATTGTCGGTGGGCATGTAGACCAGTTTTTCCGGTCCGAATTCCGCCTTTATCGCCTGATAAATTTTTCTGATCTCTTTCAACTCGAGCTGTTCGACCGGATCGGAAAGATCTGTCCAGGCGTTGAAGCCATACAAGCGACCCTCAATGATATCGTCGATACGCTGAATGCCACCCGAGTAGTAGGTGCGGGTCGCCCGGTTGTATATCAACTGAAGATAGTCTGCCGGGGTCAACTCGCCAAACAGCTCGACAAACACGGCAATTAGAAACTCGATATGCAAATTGAAGCGTTTGGAGTTTTGAAACACCAGCGGGAGAAAACGAATATCATTGTCAACCGGGAGCATATATTTTGTGGCTGTAGTTGTTTGGCCCGATTTGGCGATCAGTTCGAAATCTGCTTCGCTTACGATCAACTCGAGGCAGGGCGGACCCAGCGGATCGCCGTCGTCGATGCAAACCGGTGAACGCTCGGTGTTTGAGCCGCAGCCGGACAACAATCCCGCGCACACCAGAGCAACCAGGAATGTTATTGCGGCTCTCGATTTCTTCGTTAGCTCTTTCAGAATCGCACCCATTTTTGAGGGTCGACGGCTTTACCGCCCTTACGTACCTCAAAGTATAAATAGGGTCCCTTCAAAGACCCGGAATCTCCCAGGGTTCCAATCGACTGGGCGGCCGTAACTTTATCGCCCTTTTTAACCAGCAAGCCGCCGAGATGGGCATACAGCGTAAAAAAGCGACTGCCGTGATCGACAATCACCAGCAATCCGTAACCCCTCAACTGATCGGCAAATACCACATTGCCTGGGTAGACTACCAAGATCTTCTCACCGGCCTTGGCCCTGATGTCGACACCTTGATGGCGAGTGACTGTTTTGAAGCGCGGGTCTTCTTGAATTCCAAAGGGAACATCAATCCGGGCACCTGAGACAGGTGGCTTGAGCCTGCCGCGCCAACTGGCAAATCCTTTTGCCGTCGAGCTGCCACCCTTTTTGATATTGGCAATTACTTTCCCCAAGCGGTAACGAGCTCGCTTTAGCTCGGCTATGGCTCGAGTATGCAAGGCTTCTTCTCTTTGCAAAAGACTAAGGGCCTGGGCTTTTTCTTGTTTGGCCGCTTTGGCCTCCTGCCGCCGTTTCTCAACCTGCTCCATCAAAACCTTCTGCTGCTTTGTCTGGTCGTGAATTTCCCGTTTGGAGATCTGAATTTGCTCTTGCAGCCGGCGCGTCTCGGCAACTAAAATGGCATCCGCTCTGGCCCGGCGCTGCAGCCAGCGAATGCGCTCCATCCCTACCGAAACCGTCTCAGAACTGAAAATAATATTCATCCAGCCTGAATCACCCATTTTGTAAAGAGTGCGCAGTCGCGCTCGCAGGCGGGCCTGGCATTCTTTCAAGGCCTGAGTCGTTTGGTGCCATTGTTGCTGGTTTGCGGCCAGACCATCTTTCAAATTCACCAGGCCGGTCTCTGCTTTTATTAGCTCCTCCCGGGCCGACTGTAGTTCGCGATCAATTTCGAATACGGTCTGCAGCAAAGAAGTTGATTCACGTTGTAGTTTTTGCAACAGCCGTTTTTCGCGCTGCAAATTCTTGCCGACTTTTTTCAGATCTTTCTGGACGGGATGAGTGTCAGGCTTTTTGGCTGACTGCCCCCAGGCACTCAGCGTTACAAGTACCATGCAAAGCGAAAATACCGTCCGGCGGGCTTTCATATCTTGAGGTGCCTCCAGAGACTGGCCAAAGTACCCAAGACACCCAGGCCGGCACCCCCCAGGGCCATAATCACGACCCCCTTAGACGGCAGAAACTCGAGCCCGATCTCGCTTTGGGCAACTCCGGCCGGGAATATCAACTGAGGCACAAGAAAGACAAACACGAACCAGGTAAATACCGTACCCAGTCCGGATCCAACCAGGCCAAGTAAAACGCCTTCGATATAGAAGGGTATCTTTATGAACCGATCAGTTGCCCCAACAAGCTTGAGAATGTGAATTTCTTCGCGACGGGCGTAAACCGAGAGCCGGATGGTATTTGAGACAATCACGATTGCCGCCAGCAGAATCAGCGAGCCGACTATCAACCCCAATAACCTGGCCGTCTGGACAAAATTGAAAAACCTGTCCAGCCAGGCCTGTCCGTACTGGACTTCTTCGACACCTGCCAGGTTGACCATTTGCTGGGCCAAATCGGCGATCGCCTCCGGATTTCGACCGCCCGCTACAAATGTCACTTCGAATGAGGCCGGCATGGGGTTCTCACCGAGCCCCTCGAGGATCGAAGCCTCGGGCCCCAGGCGTTGCTTGAATCGTGTCAGAGCCTGGGCGCGATTGACAAAGATGACCTCTGAGACAATCGCGGCCGACTCCAGTTTCGAGCGAACAACCTCTTGCTGGCCCAGGTCAATATCGTCATCGAGAAAAACAACTAATTGCAGACTTTTACCCAGACGCTCTGTCAGTAAGACCAGGTTGTGTCCCGCCAGGGCAAAAACTCCCAGAAAAAGAAACACGACCGCGACCGTGCCGATGGTTACACCCGACACGGACAAGCTGCGTCCCATATTGGTAAGCGCCCGGCGTAAAAAATAAAATATCCTTGCCATAGCCGCCTTCGTAGCTATTTCGCTTTGAGCCCGCCGGTCACCACCCGGCTGTGCTGAAGTTGAATAACCCGCTTTTGCGTTCGGCCGACCCAGCCAATGTCGTGGGTGGCGACCACCACCGTTACCCCGCGGGCGTTTATTTCGTTGAGCAGTTTATAAATTTCGCGGCTGAGCTCCGGATCCAAATTGCCGGTCGGCTCGTCCGCTAAAAGGATTTGAGGATCGCTGACGATGGCTCGGGCAATCGCCACCCGCTGCTGCTCGCCGCCTGACAACTTTAGCGGGTAGCTATTAGCCTTGTGCTCCAGGCCGACAAGTCGCAATACTTCATTGGTTTTTCTGGCTATCTCACGCCGCGGTTTACCCAATACTTCGAAAACCAACCCGATGTTCTCTTTAACGGTTCGCGAAGCCAGCAACTTGAAGTCCTGAAAAACAACTCCGATCCGTCTTCGAATAAAGGGTATCTCTTTCTCTTTCAGCCGCGCGACGTTCTGTCCGAACAAGAGTATCTGACCAGATTCGCAGCGTTCGGCCATGAAAATCAGGCGTAAAAGGCTGGTCTTGCCGGCCCCCGAAGGTCCGGTGACAAAGACAAACTCGGCCTTCTCTACGCGTAAGGTAATGTCCACCAGCGCTGGGCTGCCAGGTCCGTAAGACATGTGAACATGATACATCTGGATCATGGCTGGCCTGACTCTTTAGAGTGGCATGCCGGACAGTTAGCCGCTTTCCTCTCCATCGCCGGACAGGTAGCCGAGGATTACCTCGTCGAGACTTTTTTCAGAAATCAGATCCTCACCAAAAATCGTAGGTCCGGCGGTGTCCTTGGGGATCGGCCGCTCTGCCAGCCGACGAGCTGCAACTACCTCGGGCGGCAATTTCCTGGCTGCCGCAGGCTGGCTAGTTGCTCCATGTTGCGCGGCCGGCTTCGGGAGAGTCGGTTCTATTTTCGGCGGCGGCTTCTGGGCTGCTTGAGTCTCGAGCACTTCTTTGGGACGGATAGTCACCTTGGTCGTCGGCTTCTTGATGTCTGGCACGGTTTCCGGGGGTGGCGGCGTGTGAATCTGGGTTCCGGTAACTCTTACGGCCGGCATCGCCAGAACTGTCTCGGCTTCATGAACCGGAATAGCAGTCTGCGTACGGGCCGGAGGGTCGGGCACTGGGAATTTCTGTTGAACTGCCTCAGCAGCTTTTGCCGTCGCAGCCGGCGGAGCCGTCTCCACGGTCGGCAGCTCAGGAGCCTCCGAGTCGGCTGGGGACCGGGCAAATGGCTGTGTAGCGCCCGGCGCTATTACCGGTGCCTGTACCGGTCTGCCGGTATCATCAAGATCATCGTAGACTCCATTAATCAAATTTCGCAACATGGCCTTGTGCTGCTCTTCCATGAGTTCACGAACGATTGATTGAAGATTGTCAGCCTGAACGATATCGGCATAGGAGGTCTTTTTTGTCGCTAATATATTGCCACCCATAAACAAGTGGGTGATGATATGGGGGTTGTCGGCACCGCTGTCTTCCGTCTGAACGTGAAAGATTTTACTTTTATGCTTGATGTTGTGATTGAAACCAACCACCACTTTTGACTGTTTTTGCATTCTGTCCGCACCTTTCGGGCAGTCCCAAATTAGCCGCAAGATCCTAACAAACCACAAGGAGAATCGCAAGATAAGCACGCTTGACCGGCGCCAAGGGCTGTGATTCAATCATTTAGTACAACCAATACAAGACTTCAACCGTCGGTGTGGCCAGTCAAAAAACAGGAGAAATGAAGCGATGAAGGTGCGTTGTGAGAAATGTAATGCCGAGTACAACATTGATGATTCGCGGATTCCGCCCGAAGGTCTTCAGATCAAGTGCCCAAAATGCCTGGCCACTTTTCTGGTAACCAAGCAAGGTGAATTGCCCGCAACTGCTGGAGATCTTTTCGACATTGGAGCTGTTGACTTGCCCGGCAGTCAGGATTCGGGCGGTTTTCCCGGGCTGGATCTCTCGTCAGATCCCGGTCAGTCGAAATCTCTGGAACTTGATCTACCGGAAGAGCCAGCTTATTCGTCAAGCCCGACAACCTCGAGTGGCAGCTCTACCCTGCCGTCTATCGGAGGAGGCCCGAGCAATGCTACCGCCGGTATGCCGCCGCCCACGGGCTTACCCCAGATCCCAGATGCTCCCCAGACAACCCCTGATCCAACTCCGGGTGCCGAAGGGCAGATCTTCGACTTCATAGATAAAGAGATTGGCGCAGAAGCCGATGCCCAGGATTCGGGGCCGGTGCGATTCCGCATCAGGCGAAAAAGCGGCAAGATTTTCGGACCGTTCGATTCCGAGACCGTCAACAAGATGTTGGGTGAACACCAACTGATGGGCAATGAGGAAGCCTCCATAGATGGACATACCTTCAAACCACTGGGCGCCTTCGACGAATTCGCCGATACCATCAGAGCTCTTATGGAAGAACCCTCCATCCCCGACATTCTGCCGACCGGCCCGCAATCGTCGGTCTCGGGAGTCGATGATCTCGATATCGATATCGACATGGCGCCCAAGGGCCTCGATTTCGCCGAGCCACCAGCCGAAAAAGTGAAAAAGAAGGGTTCCGGGGCCGGCTTGTTTTTCTTAGTCGGTCTGCTTGTGCTTGTATTGCTGGCTGGAATTGGTCTCGGCTTCACCAAATATGGATTTTTCGCCTATCGTATTTTCACAGGTAAGACCGGCGGGGGCGGTAAAACTACAGCCGATGGGTCCACGACAGGATCCGGCCGCTCCGGAGCAACTGCAAGTCAAACCGAACAACTGTTTCTCGAAGACACCTTCGCCGGCTACGATGCCGTGATTAGGCAACTAGAAACGAAGATGAAAAACTCGGACGAGACTAACGAAGATCTTTACTTGCTGGCGCTTTGTTACGCGGCCATGCTGCGCAACTACGGGGCAAATGACATCTATCTCGGGCGCGGACGTAACGTGCTGGAGAGTCTCAAAGAAGATGAACCCGACAGTCCTGCCACAAAAAAGGCTGAAGCAGCCTTTCTGATCTTGACTAACTCCAAGAAAGCAATGGAAATATTGGCTCCGCTGGTCAAGAAAAACTCAATCGACAAAGAAGCCTTGTACCTGGCCGGCTGGGCAATGGCATATCAGAAGAAATGGAGAGAGGCTGCCCAGTATTTCGATCGGGCCACGGTAATCGACCCCGATCTCGGCAAAGCCTATCACGCCCTGGGTGATATCCAATCCTTGCAAGGTGATTTCGACAACGCCATGCTCTTTTACGAAAAAGCCCTGGAGAAAAATCCCCAGCATGTTGTTTCAGCAGTCGAACATGCTCGAATCTTCATTGAAGTCAAGCGCGACGACACAGCAGGCGAAAAAGTTCTTTCTCCGGTTTTCGGCAAGCAGTTTCGCCAGCTGGCCCCGACAGAGAAAGCCAAAGCCCACGCTTTGAGGGCAAAGATTCACATCCACAGGCACGATAACAACAAGGCCTCTCAGGATCTCAACGCCGCTATCCAGTTGATGCCCAACAAGGTTGAGTACATGGCCGCCCTGGGCAACTTCTACCTGGATATCGGCGAATATGCCAAAGCCAAAGACCTGTTCCAAAAGGCCCTCGAAAAGAGCCCGAGAAACATCGATGCCCGAATAGGCAAAGGCCGCGCAATGTGGCAAGACGGCGACATCGTCAAGGCCAAAATATTACTCGAAAAAATATCTGAAGAAACCAAGAGTGATCCAAGACCGTACTATTTGCTCGGACGAATCGCCGAGGATCTGGAGAGACAAGACCAGGCCATGGTTCTATACAAAAAGGCGGCCGACCTGTCGTCGAAATACCTGACTGCCCGAGTAGCAATCGCGCGCCTGTTGCTCAAACAGAAAAAACTTAAGGATGCCCTGAGTGAACTAACCGCCGCGGCAAAAATCAATCCACGCTCTGCAATCGTACACAACGGCCTCGGTGAAGCTTACTTATTGCAGGGCAATGATCGCCTGGCGCAAAAAGAATTCGAAGAGACTTTGCGTCTGGATCCGGAACTGGCCTCGGGACATTTCAACCTGGCCAATGTACTGCGCCGGCAGTCCAAATTCGACGCGGCCATCGAATTGTACAAAAAAGTGGCCGTCATTTCGCCGCGCTATCCGGATTTGGCCTACGAACACGGCTACACTCTTTATCTTAAGAAAGAATATCCCGAGTCCTTGAAGATATTCGAAGATGCCATTCGTTCTAATCCCAAGGACGATCGGCTGTATGTCCGGGCAGGCCTGGTGGCTATAGCAATTAGAGACAAGACTGCCGCAATTCAATATTTCCAGTCCGCGACCGGCCTGAACACTTCGAACACCGAGGCCTATTTTCAGCTGGGCCTCGTCTATCAGCAGCAAAAAGATCACGAAAAAGCTCTGGAACTATTCAAACAAGTAGTCGAACTGGACAGCCAGAACGCCGAAGCTCACTACCGCATGGGCGTCTGTCTTCTGGTCCAGGAAATGATGACTGATGCGATCGATGAATTCCGTCTGGCGATCAAGCTGCAACCAAACCATGTAGACGCGCTGATTGAGTTGGGCAAGGCCCTGGCCAGTCGGCTTCAGTTCGACCAAGCCATTCAACATTACAACCGGGTTGTCAGAGAAAAACCCAAACGCATCGATGTCAGGGTAGCCCTCGGAGACGCCTACTACCAACAGGGACTGCAGCCCAAGGCGCTCAGAGTTTTCCTGCTGGCTTTTTCAAAATCACCCAGGTTCCCCGGTCTGGCCTATCGCCTGGGGCGCACCTACGACGATCTCGAAAAAAGAGGTAAGGCAACTAAATTCTATCTCAAGGCGATCAAGAATGATCCCAAGGACCCCATGCCGCATTACTACCTCGGCCACGTTTACAAAACTGCCAGAAAAACCAAGAAGGCGCTAAATCAATTCAGGCGATATCTTCAGCTTCGTCCGGACGCCCCGGATATTGACGAAGTCAAAGACGAGATGTATTACCTCCAGAATCCTTGAGCATCCAACAGGGTAGAAAAAAACATGTTAGATCTGAGAATGGTGACTGATCGACCGGAGGAAATCCGGCAAAGACTATCTGTTCGCGGTGAGATTCCCGGCCTGGAGCGGGCTGTCGAATACGGCCTGCGGCGGCGTGAGTTGATCAAGGAAGTAGAGAAATTGCGCCATGACCAGAAAGAGGCCGGGGCGACAATGAAGTCCCTGGTCAAGACAGACCCACAGGCTGCCGCCGAATTGCGAACCGGGTTGAAGGCCAATTCGAGCAGACAAAAAGAGCTGGACGGCGAGTTGAAAAAACTGGAAGAAGAGCTCCAGGGCTTGTTGCTGGAAATCCCCAACTTGCCGCACGAATCGGTCGTCGCCGGAAAGACCGAAGAAGACAACCCCCTGATTCGCAGCGTCGGAAAGCTACCTGAATTCAACTTTGATCCCAAACCGCATTGGGAAATTGGGGAGACTCTCGGCATTCTCGACTTTGCCGCCGGGGCAAAACTTGCCGGTTCGAGATTTACCGTCCTGAGAAATCAAGCGGCCCGTCTGGAACGGGCCCTGATCAACTTCATGCTGAACTTACACCAGCAGGAGCACGGCTACACCGAAGTCCTGACACCCTTCTTGGTTTTACGCGAAATCATGCAAGGCACTGGACAACTTCCCAAGTTCGAAGACGATGCCTTCAAGACGGCCGATCCAGAGCTGTTTCTTATCCCGACCGCCGAAGTTCCAGTGACTAATTTACACCGCGAAGAAATTATCCCGGTCGAGAAGCTGCCTATCAAATATGTCGCTTATACACCCTGTTTCCGGCGTGAAGCCGGCGCTCATGGGCGCGACACTCGCGGTCTTACCCGCCAACATCAGTTCAACAAAGTCGAACTGGTCAAGTTCGTAAAACCGGAAGATTCTTACGCAGAACTCGAATCCTTGACGGCCGATGCCGAGGAAGTCCTCAAGCGGCTTGGCCTGCATTACCGGGTGATTAGCCTGTGCGGTGGAGATCTGGGATTCTCGGCGGCTAAAACATACGATCTGGAAATCTGGATGCCCGGCCAGAAGAGATTCAGGGAGATCTCTTCCTGCTCCAACTTCGAAGACTTCCAGGCCCGCCGGGCCCGCATTCGTCTCAGGCGCGCCAAGGGCGAAAAACCGGAACTGCTGCACACCCTGAACGGCTCCGGCCTGGCGATCGGGCGCACTCTGGCCGCCATCTTGGAAAATTTTCAGCAAGCCGACGGGAGTGTCGTCATTCCGGAAGTCCTGGTTCCTTACACCGGGTTCGATAAGATTGAATTAGAATAGGAAATTTAATGTACAGGATACTCATTGCGCTGGCCCTGATCGTTGCCGGCCAGACATTTCCGGGTTGCACGAGTTCTGGTTCGACACCGCCCGATGATGCCGGCGACGGCAACGAAATGGACTCTGGAAATGAAGACGGGGGTGAGATTGACGACGCCGGCGGGCTCGATGCTGCGGACACGGCTGCCGGCGACGAGGACTTCCCCTGCGGCACCGCGCGGGTGCGGGAAGAGCTGGGCATTCCCACCCTCGACGGCTACCAATTATCCGCCTTCCTGGACCGGCCGGCGCAGATTGATTGCCGACTGCCTACTATTCTATTGCAAACGCCTTACGACAAGGAAAATGCCTGGAACATGTTCTTCGGTAGTGATCGCGTCCTTAGGCCCCTGTTCAACAGCCCGCACTACAACTACGTGGTGGTCGACTGGCGCGGCTCGCACGCCTCGAAGGACCTGCCCCACCCGGGTGACGGGGCCTGGATGGCGCAAGACTCGTACGACACCGTCGAGTGGATCGCCGCCCGGACCTGGTCGAACGGACAGATAGGCACCTGGGGCGTCTCGGCCCTGTGCGGCGCGCAGTACCGCACCGCCGCCGGCCCGATAAACAACGCTTCGCACCCGGACTTCAGAGACGAGCCGCCTCCGCACCTGATTGCCATGGTGCCGATCATGTGTGCCATGCGGATGGGCTTCGACCAGACCTATCCCGGCGGGGTGCTGCGTCACGACTGGGCCATGGCGCTAGACATCCTCGGTTACGGGGTCAGAAAGCTCTTCGAGGAAAACCCACGCAAGAACCTGCTTTGGGATCTAGTCGACACGTCCATTCCTGTTACGCGCATGCAAGTGCCGGCCCTGGTCATCTCCGGCTGGTGGGATCTGATGCCCAAGCACACTCTGGCGGCCTTTGAGGAACTAGTCAGCGCGAGCGACCCGACCGTGCGCGCTCAGCACCGGTTGCTGATCGGCCCCTGGATCCATTTCGCCTGTGGAGGTGAAATCGGCGAGGGGGCCTTTCGGCCGTTGACCGAAGCCGAACGAGCCTACATGGATGTCGACCGTAAGATCGACCTCGACTCGCTGGCCTTCTTCGATCATCACCTGCGCGGGATCGATAACGAGGTGACCAGCTGGGCGCCAATCCGCTACCACCACGAAAACGCCGGCTGGCAGACGGCCCCGGACTGGCCGCCGGCCGGCGGCCAGACTCGAACATTGTACCTCAACGACCAGGCCCGCCTGGTCGACAACCCGCCAGTGAGCGGCAGCCTCTTATTGCCCTACGACCCGGCCGACCCGTCGCCTTCGCTGGGCGGGTCCACGCTTTCGCCTTACAATTGCGTCGGCGATCCCAACCCGCTGATCTGCATGCTGACGCCCAGCCAGGACAACCTGCTGCTGCACGGCCCGTTGTCGCAGGCCGAGCTCAGCGCCCGGCCGGATCAAATCACTTTCCAAACCGAGGCGCTTAGCGAACCGCTGGTCCTGCTGGGCGGGCTGCGCCTGCACCTGGACGTCTCGACTGACGGGGCCGACACCGACATCGTTGTCCGCATCCTGGACATCGATCAGGCCGGCGACAAAAGGCTGATCGGCGACGGCATCCAGCGTCTGTCGGCTCGCGACGGCCAGCGCAGCTACTCGGAGGTGTTGCCGGCTGTGCGTTATTCCATGACCGTTATTCCATGACCATCGATACTCTCAAGGACTTCGCCTATACTATTCCGGCCGGTCACCGCTTCGGTATAATGATCTCGGCCAGCAACTGGCCGCTCTTCGCCCGCAATCCCTGTGACGGAGCGGTCTTCATGGGCAGCGACGCCCTGGAAGCCACTAAGGACACTTTCTCATACGGCTCACCCCCGACCGAGGTGGATCTCAAGGGCGACGGCGCGGCCGTGCTCGACACTCTGTATCTCGACGGGGCAACCAAGCTGGAGTTCGGAACCGGGCCGTAGGTCTTTACGTAATCGCAATCGCGAAAACCAAGATTCATTCATCGAACTCCAGGCTGTCGCCGACTGAAGTCTGGCTATCTTTCAAAACGCCGGCTGGCAGTTCGACTACCCCGTCGGCCCGGGCGACATATTTAGACATGCGCCACTTCTTCATCGAGTGAATGACATGCAACACCCGGCCGGCCTTGTCTATAAAGGCTGCGTCAAATACAAAGCGCATAAAGAACGAGTGAATCGAAGTGCACGGGCGAATCAGCAAGCCCTGGCCCTCTTCCAGCTTGTCTCTACCCAACAAACCCTTCATCCGGGCGCGTATGGTCTTAGCCTCCCAGGCCTTGTCGGCTAGCAGACTATCTCTGGTTAGGTTGATGATTCGCACGACTATTACCAGTCTAGCGTACAATGATTTCCAGGCGCGGCCCGGCGGTGACTACCAGGCGGTTGCCGGCCTGATGCGTGTCCCCGTCCAATGTGTATTTCAAAGGTTGATCGGATTCAAAAATTACTTCTTCAGCGACAACCTGGTGGATTTTTTTGGGGGAGACTTTCCGGCCGAAAAAGATCTTGGGCAACGCAGTCGCAAAGCCGGCCGGCGAGGTGACGATCCCCAAGAAATGGAATGTATGCGGGCGTTCTTCGCATCGGAAAAATGGAGTGAACCCCAAGCCGATCTCGTGGATCGTGCCGGCCACAATTGCGGTATATGACTCGTGTTCCCATTCCTGACCGTCAACTATCACCCTGGCTCGAAACCTCTCGAACAGCCTTTTCGCCAGCGGGCCGTTGATCATCGAAGAACCGGCTCCGCGGGTAAGCAACTTCATGGCCACCCAGGGTCTGGGGTCACCGGTCGCGTAATAAGCCTCTAAGAAGTTGTGAATCAGTCCATTGCCGAAAATGAAGCCGTAGCGATCTCCGACCTTCATTGTATCGCGCAAAATGGTTTCGAAAGGCGCCCCGTCGCGGTATTTGTTAACCAGGTTCATCATCAGGCCGGCCTGGGTGCCCTTGATCCCGCAAGCATTGGAAATGGTGTTCATCGTGCCACCGCGCAACAGGGCGATCTTCGGCAGCGGCGTGTCGCCATATTCTTCGATAAAAGCTGTCAGGGTTACGTGATTCGATCCGTCGCCGCCATTGATGCCCAGGATGTCTATCTCTTGTTCTTTGTAGAGCCGGGCCATCTCATGGATGTCAACGATCTCCTGGGTGGCGACTGATTTACCCTCATTGCCGACAATCTGACCCAGAGATACCATCCGCTCGGGATACTTGCGGTTCTTGCGGGAATGAGGATTATTGATAATTCCTATACCAGGCACGACGAGCCAGTCCTTAAATCGTTGTACTGACATGTCAGTCTATCAATACGATCAACTTCAGGCAAGTCCAACAGTTTACAGGGATTGCCCGGCTCCAATCCGGCTTGACGAGCGTGGCTGGCCCGCGTAACTTGAGATAACGCGAATTGGAGGATAGTTGCATGTTTTCAAAGTCGCATATTGCCGGTTTGATTGCCCTGTTGGGCTTGACCAGTTGTGGCGGTTCCAGCGGACCTACCTTGCCCGAACCCCAACTGTGGCCCAACCCGGAAGTTATCTTACCCAGCGCTTCTATTTTCGATCGACAGGCCTGGCTGCTGGATGTCAGCTCCTGGTCTGGTGAAGGCTGCGGCACTCGCCAGCCAACTGAAGCTCGTTACATGGGCGATTTTGCGGTGGCTAACGGGCATGTCTTTTCTTTGAGCGGGTACACTTGTCCGTTGAATAGCTTGCACACCATGGTCGGTCCGGATTACCAGCAAGAGAGCGAATTCTTCAGAGATACCTATCTCAAGGTCCTGGTAAACGCCGAGCCGGTCAAGATAACCAGCGGGCACATGTTCAGAGTGTCCAAGACTGCAATTTTGATCTCGCGTGAATCATCCGAAAAACTTGAACTGATCACGATAACGTTTGCCCCAAAAAGAACCAGCCTTGACGATCCGCTCAACCGCTCTATCGTGCGCATCGCAATTGTCAAAAACTTATCGAGTGAAACGATCGAAAACATTGTGCTGCAGACTGCTTCCGGCTCGACTGTACGCGAAGGCCGTCAGCGAACCCTTGTTTTGCTCGAACCACAAACGGGCAATCCAGATCAGCTGGATCTGGGCAGCCTGGCAGCCGATCAAGAAACCACTGTCATTTATTCCTATGTCATGAGCAAGGCCGGTGATGGAGAAGCCGCTACCATCGCGGCCCTGCAGCAAGGCGACATCGAAGTAATCCTGCAATCCACTCGAGACAACTGGTTGGCCTTCGTCGATCAGGCGGCCCGGCTTGAATCACCCGATCCGCGTGTTGATGATCTGCTGAGCGGCATGCTGGTAACAGTCAAGTCCCAGCAAACTTATCTGGGCGGCGTCTCGCCAATGTCGCGCTACACCCTGATGTGGATCAGGGATACCGCCGGTCCGGTGCGCTTTTTTCTCAGAATGGGGCTTTTTGATCAGGCCCGGGCCATGCTCGATTATTATTTTACGGCCGCAAAAGTGCGCGGAGACATCAGCAATGCGGTCGATCTCGATATCGATCCCGAAACTCCTCCAACAGAACCCGACTGGGCTTCACTGCCGCCCTTTTCCGGCCGGGCGGCCGGTGAAATCCCCAGCTACCTGCCGATAATGGGCCACTGGTTTACATTGGCAAGCTCAGATCGTTCCCTGGTTGAAGCACAATACGGGCTTTACAAACGCTGCCTGCTGGCCCAGCAACTCGACGAAAACGGCCTGCTGCCTTTTTCCGGCGACGAAACCTACCGGGGGGCGATGGGCATGGCCTTTGGCCTGGCTATCGAACATGATTTCGTTGGTTGCTGCAAATCGGCCAATTCATCTTTTCTGCTGGGTGCCGCCGCCGAGGCCCTGGCTCAGGAAGCCGACGCCCTTGGTCACGCAGCCGACGCCCAAACATTCAGAGACAAGGGCGCGCTTGTCCGCCAGGCCGCCGATCAGATCTTCTGGCGCAACGATGACATGTATGCGCCCTATCTGGACATGCAGGACCTGGACAACTTACCGCAACCTTTCGAAGACGTGTCGACCAAGCCGCTCTGGACCGGCTATGCCGATGCCAACGACCAATTGGCCCTGACCAATCTCGAAAACGTGATAGCCCGGCTGGCAACCAAAGACGGGTTCCTGCAATCGCCGCTCGATCCGTTCTATGACAACTATTTAGAGCTCGAGATCAGCCAGGGCGTCTACACCGGAATGATGCCCGGCTATTATCTTTACAACCTGGCAATCACCGATCATCCCCTCGGAGAAAAGGCGTTCAATGCCCTCGAGCTGGCGGCCTCACCCTCGGGGAACTTTGCCGAATATCAAGTCTATGACGATCATTCCGCCTTGCAGCCGATCTACGATCCGGGAGGCACCCTGGGCGACCTGACGGCCCGCTATCGGCCCTGGGAGGGCAGCATCTCTTTGGACTCTATGGTCTTTTACCTGACCGGGCTGATCCCCGACGCGCCGCTCGGCGCAGTCGAGCTGGCCCCGCGCCTGGTCAATGACTGGCCGCAAATGAAATGGACCAACCTGAGGGTCGGCGATCAACGCTTTGATTTATTAGTCGAAGAGCTGGGCGGCAAACGTCGCGTGACTGTGACACCTACAAGCGCGGGCAGCTTAGACGTTCATTTATCCGTCCCGCTCGGCGAGGTTTCGATCGAGCGGGTCGAGGTCAACGGCGCGAAACTCGATCCTGAAGCTTACGAGATTTTCAGCCCCTTTGGCCTGACTCGCATTATGCTCGGCACTCATCCGACCAGTCAGTCAGCTCCTTTGATTGCGACTGTTGAATACAGCAGCCGCTCGTAATATCGTGTGACCACCAAGGAGGCCCAATGCGCCCAGCCGACTATCTCAAACCGTTTCCTTTGTTTCCCGAAAAGCCGCTTAGCTACACAGAGGCGTGCGACTGGCTGCAGGACCAGCCGGAGGATGTCCGCCGGGTAACCTATGTCGACCCTGACGGTGTTCTGATGCAGAAACCGGTCATCGAGGAAGGCACCTACGTAGATCCGAGCGCTCTGCTGATTGGCGGCATGATCCTGCGCTCTGGTTGTTACATAGGTCCCCAGGCGGTGATTCGTCTGGATGAGAATAATGTAGCCGAACCGCTGATCCTGGGCGTCGAAAGCAACATCCAGGATTTCGCCCTGGTTCATTCCAACACGACCAAGATCGGTGAGCGGGTGATTGTAGCTCATCAAGCCATTGTGCACGGGGCCGTAATCGAAGACGATGCGGCCTTGTATATTCAAGCGGTGGCCGATGGCGGCGGCACCGTTATCGGTAAGGGAAGTTTCTTGAATCAAGGTTCTTACGTAGGCAAGGGAGTCAAAATACCGCCCGGCCGGCATGTCGAACCGGGCCGCACTATACTGACCCAGGCCGAAGCCGATGCCCTGCCGGCTGTGCCCGAAGCCATAGAACAAATCCGTTTACATGTGCTTGAACTGAACAAGCTGCACGTCAAGCGTCATCTCGAACTCGGCTGAGCCCGCCGGATACCGGCGCGTGTCAGATTGAACTACAGGTTGCCGGCTGTTCTCATTATTTCCGGGAGGAAGTTACCCCGGACCGGAATAAGTAAATCGAATTTTACGCCCTTCTTTAACCGCATGAACGAATTGGCTGGGCCGACGATCGTCGCGACAATTGCCTCTGTCTCGGTAACGTCGATGAACGTTTTTGATGCATAGATGATTTTTTCTTCAACCGGTTCCACCTGGGCAAAGGCGGCCCCGACCGAGAGCAAGACGACTCCGGCTACAATCAACAACAAAAATCTCCATTTTCCCGTTCTCATCACGCGCTCCTTCCCTATCCCTTATGAATCCCAGGCAAGATTATACAATTTTATACGGAAAATTTGGCGAAATTCAAAAAAACCGAGGGATCACTTCCAGCGGGCCGGTTGACCGGTGCTCTCAAGGACTGAGCGCCAGAGCTCGCCTTCCGAGTCGACCAGCTTGCGCTCGGCGACAGCCTCCCGAATTGGAACATGAACAAAAACATTGTTCCAATAACCGACCAGCATTCCGGTCCTGCCGTTCAAGCCGGCGTGCACGGCATTCTGCGCTAACGTTGCGCAGAACAGTGAGTCATTCGGGTTGGCCGGAGCACTGCGGATGATATAACTGGGGTCGATGTACTTGAGACTGTATTTTACACCGACCGCCTTCAGCTCGCTGGCAATCTTGCGCTTGAGGAACAATCCAATATCTTCGAGACGAACATTGCCCGAAGCATCGCGTTCATTCTTATCGGCTTCGAGCAGATCCTGCCCGACCCCTTCGGCCACGACGATGACTGCGTGCCCTCGAGATTCAAGCCTGTTTCGCAACCACGGGATCAATCCTTTGTCACCATCCAAGAAAAAGGGGATCTCCGGAATCAAGACGCAATTTACGTCCGGTTCGGCTACGGCCGCAGTCGCCGCAATGTAGCCTGAGTGACGACCCATCAGCTTAACCAAGCCAACTCCGTTGGGGGCCCCTTCGGCTTCGACGTGTGCTCCGCGAATTGAATCAATGGCGATAGAAAACGCAGTTTCGAACCCAAATGTCTTCTCGACCAGCGAGATGTCATTGTCGATTGTCTTGGGAACCCCAATCATGGAAATCTTGAGATTACGGGCCGTAATTTCTTCATGAATTTTTTGAGCCCCGCGCAGGGTCCCATCTCCGCCAATAGTGAATAAAATACCGAGGCCCATACGTTCCAGGGTATCAACAATGGTGTCTTCGTCCTGATGCCCGCGGGAAGAACCCAGGATAGTCCCGCCGTCGTGATGGATGTTCTTGACTATAGCGGGAGTCAGGTCGATTACATCGTAGCCGCCCTCGGGTACCAGGCCGGCATAGCCGTACTTGAAGCCATAGATACGGTTGACTCCGTAGTGATAGTGCAGCTCCATTACCAAAGACCGAATTACGTCATTGGTCCCCGGGCACAATCCGCCGCAGGTAACTATTCCAACTCTGACCTTGTTTGGATCGAAGTAGATATGTTCGCGCGGACCGGCTCGTTCAAAAGACAGGGGAACGCTGGCGGGGTCATTGCGGCAGGCTTGACAAGTTCGCAAGGATACATCGTACAAAATTCGTTCGTCGTCGGAAACAAAATTGCATACCCGGTCGCCTCGTTCGGTTGACAATCTGAGCGGTGAATTGATTTTCGCCGGACCAAGCCGGGAAATCGACAAATCCATAGGTGGCGTCCTCCTTGTTCAAGCTACATCGGGTCGATTTAGTCTAATTGAACCTTTTGGTCCACAGGCGTGCGGCTGTCAAGAGAAATACCAGTAATAACAACAGCCAACCGCCTGCGAATCCGGTCAGAGGTGTCGCGCAGCCGCAGCCCCCGCCAACATTTCCATTGATTTCATCGGCCGCGACTCCGCCATCGGGTTCGGAATCTGTCAGCCCTGAATCAGCGGGATCGGAACCGTCCAGGCCGGCGTCAGCCGCATCCCCGGTATCAGTTGCATCCCCGCCGTCGACGACGACTGTTTCATTGATTACAACGTAATCTCCGTCGCGTTGATAGTCGACCGGGGCGCCATTCAAATCGACACTGGTTGCTACCGGGGCGTAGATCCTGACCGTGGCGTTGCCTAAATTACCGACAACCTGAAGCACTGCGCCAAAATAGTCGATGCGAATTTCATCAAGCTGTTCTGAGCTGGTCAGCAGGTTGCGTAGCGGGCCTGACAATTCCGAAGCGGTCGCCAGGCCGACTATCTCCAGATCGCCGGCCGAGTTTTTACGGACATAGGTCAGGGTCCCATCCGAGCTCCAGCCAACCGCTGTTCGGCCGACTCCGCCTGCGCCGGCGCCCACCAGCATCAGAAAATCGTTCCAGTCTGCAGAAGCGATCAAGAAGGCTGAAGCCTCGTCGGAATCAGCCGCCGTTACGACAACCCTCGAGAAACTTTCAACCGTTCGCCCGACACCATGTGGTTCGAGGATTGAGATGAATTCCGTGTTGGTCGCCATGCGGCGTGCCATGGCGAAGGGAACCGGTTCGGTCAAATCGGGCCCGAGGCCCTGGCCGACCACCAGAGTCGTACCGGTCTCTCCCAAAACTTGCCAGGTCAAAGCTTGATAGGGTCGATCGAAGTTCTCGACCAGGACATCGGCAGCTAGCGGATACTCGAGGACAATGTCATCCACAAATATCTCGCCGGTCAATGGTCCAGCCGCGGCTGAGTTCAACTGAATTACAACCTTCGAAACCGGTGTGTCGACCAGGCCGTCATCGTTGCCCAGGTAATGACTCCAATCGGCAATATCAGCAACCCGCACGGTTTGCCAACCACTCCAGTCGATTGGACCAAGCGTGGTAGTGAAACGTTCGTCGGTTGCATCCATGATTCTCAGAGTCAGCTCATGGTTGCTGGCATCTCCAAAGATTTGCATCCGTAAAGCATCAGGAACTTCGTCGACTTGTACAACTTGCTCGGTCGAATAGAGAATATATCCCTGGCTGCCTGAGAAATCGTAATGCAGTTCGCCGGAACCGCTGCCTGAAAACGCCTGATCGCGGGTAATCGTGAAGGTGCCCAACACTCCGGCCGGACTGGCCCAGACGCTCCCATACACCTGTCCGCTCTCGTCGTTCAGATCGAAACGAACCTCAAACCCATCATCCAGATCGCAACTTTGGCAGCTGGTCAGATGTTGATAACCGTCACTGGCGCCGAATCCGGAATAGGCGGACAACTGCTGATCGGTCGTGGCCGTCCCGAAGTTGTGATAAACAAGATCTACTTGGTGGGCGGCAGCATCCAGCGAAGCGACTTCAAACAGATCGATGGCATATTCAGGCAGCAGGGCGATCGTGCGAACCAGCTGGGCGGTCTGCGGGTATACCGGCCCGGCATCCGCCCGGGCAAAACCAATCCCGGGCAGCAGGATAGCCCGTTGCAATGTTCCGCTGGCTTCGGCCTGGGTAGTTTCATCAATCACAACCGTGTTGTGGGCCACGCTTACTTTGTCCCAAGTCGTGTGCGAATCGACTGCATAGGACTGGGTACCGGGGTCGACGGCCAGCATCGCACCGCGGGCAAAGCTGACAAAACCCAGCTTATCAAAGTGCCCATGCCAGCCCCCGTGAGGTCCATAGTCAAGTACTAGATAATGAATCATGTCCTGCGGGCCTGCACGCATAACGACGAAGCCGGCATCTTCAAGCACCATCGAATCGAGGACCAATTGGTCTGCGGGCGGCAGCTGCTCAACCCCAAAGAATAATGCTTCTTCTCGGCGGGCAGCCGCCGTCAGCGGGGCGGCTAATTCCGATTCGGAATAACGCGCCAGGGCAATCTCGAACAGCCGGCGACTCGAAATTAAACTGGTACGCGAACTGTCGTTTATCGGCGGCAGTGTCAGATCCGGCATTGAAAACTTAACCGGGAGTGTGTACATGGCATGTAGGGCAGGAATTGAAAACAGATCCAGCCCGGCCAACTCGGCCATCAAGGCAGTCTGAGTCAAGGCATCCAGGGCATAGAAGTGATAACCCCAGGATCCCTCGTACCACAAACCTTCACTGGTTACGCTTTGCGCCATTTGAAACTCAAAACCCGAAGATCCGCTTATCGCCTGTGACTGCAAGCGTGGATCTAGGACTGCAAACCCGACCGCGCCAATCGCAGCATTATGCCAACTTTGCCAATTACTGATCCCGGCATCGTTGCGCTGGATTACCGCAACCGCGGCTTGCAACAAGTCATCTTTTATATGGCTGTGCTGGCCGGCATCGAGGGCCGCACTGTCGGCAATTAGGTCATAGGCCCAGGCCATCGGGATCAGCCAGACCGATTCATCCAGCGTTTGGGCCCGGGCCCGGGCACCGCTAGTGCCCTGGCCGCCATTGATGTCATGAATTGGATAGCTCAGGTAAATATCGGCATAGGCCAGTAATATCTCAGCCGCCGCTGAAGCGTAGCTGACGTCACCGGTCAGTTGATAAGCCAGACCGAGATCCTTGGCCGCTCGGGCAGAATCGCTATGCCTTCTGGAATAAATAACCTGGTCGTAAGGCCAACCGCTGAAGTTTTGATCGTCGATCGGACAGACATTCTGACCGGGACCTTGATAGCTCAGGTAGACACCATGGTCGGGGCAAACATACCACATTCCCCACTGGCCGCCTTCGGGCGGAGTGCTCCAACTGGCCAGACCGTATTTTAAGTTGTGTGACGCAGGCCAGCTGTCGGCTCGGGCCAGAATGCCTTGAACCAGTGAATCAGCCCAAGCATAACTGGTGGCCCAGGCCAGGATACGCACAAAATCAACCTGGTCCAGAAACAATCTCGGCGAGCTACGATGTGGCAGCGGAACCGTGGCTTCGAGACCCAGGGCATCTCTTTCCAGGCCGGCCAACTTGATCACAAATCGAGCCGAATCTGTTTCTAAAAAACGTTCGGGCAAAATGAATTGCTCGGGTAACAATAAAGTTACAGTTACTTCAGCTGATCCGTTGGCACTCAGGTCGAGCTGCTCAGGCATGACCGTAGCCTGCCAGTCCGATCCGCTGTCTTGCTGCACTT
>JAFDKH010000253.1 GCA_019307065.1 Deltaproteobacteria bacterium | reverse complement strand
CCCCTTTTGCCTTCCACTTGCGACAGTCGATACCTTTCTTGTCCCGCAGAGCGATGCAGTGATCCCAGCTAAGCACGGCGTTGTAAGCGGCCTCTTTTGAAAAGACGCCCTTGGCATCTTTTTCGACCACTTTGGCAAACTGATGGGCCGACCCGTAGAAGTCACCAATCTTGTACAAAATATCCGAGTAGTACCATCTAAGCTTGTATGCATACTCCGAATCGGGGAAAGTCTCTAAATACTTGGCGTAAATGGCCCGGGCCAGGTTGTAGGTTTCCCAGTACTTGGTCTCCTGGGCTTCCTTGTGATAGCTGGTGACCAGATCGCGCAGCGAGGCTTCGACCAGTGAGTTGGCCTTCTTGATAGCCATCTTGTTGTCTTTGTTGACCTCGGCCCAGTGCGTGCCGGGCTTGTACTGGTCGATCAGGCGATTGACTTCTTGTTTGACTTTGTTGCGCATATTCATCTTGCGATAGGCCAGCACAATCGAGTTGTGGAATCTCGGACAGCTCGGGTCGGTCGGGTATTCGTTCAGCAGCCGGCGGTACGATTTGACGGTCATCTCAGCCTTGCCCTGCTTTTCGTATGTGCGGGCCAGCTTGCGCATGTATTCCAGGGTCATTTTCTTGCCGACCTTCGACAGGTAGTACTCTTCGGCCGAATCGAGAGCGTCAACCTGGGAATAAGCCAGGACCATATCGTTGAGCGCCTCGCGCTTGAGCTGAATCTTGTTCTTGTCGCCCGTGCCGCCCTTGGTGGCTTCTTGCTCTGCCAGACCGACGACTTCCTGGAACTTTTTGAGTGAATTGTCATAGTCGCCCAGGTTGAAATCGCACCAGGCCAGCTTGTAGAGCGCAAAGGTGTAAACCTTGGAGGTCTTGAAGGTCAAGGCCTTGTCGTAGGCTTTCTTGGCGTTGAAAACGTCGTTGGCATTGAAGAAGTGCTCGCCCATGGCCAGATAGGCGTCGGGCACGAAGCGGCTCTTGGGGTGTCCTTTAATCAGGTCCCAGTACATTTTTACGCCTTCTGCTTTGTTGCCGCTTTCGTACAAGTTGTAACCCATGGTGAAGAGGACTTCGTCGAGGCGCCGGTATTCTTTGTAGCGCTTCAAGATGATCCGGTAAACACTCATGGTCTGGGTGGTGTAGACCTGGCTCTTGCGGTTGTCGAGCTTGGGCTCTTTGGCGTTGGGATTCTTCTCCATCTCTTTGGTCCAGGCCTCAACCCGCTTGTCGTAGTCCTGCATTTCGGTGTAGTAAATGGCGCGCGATTTTTCGTAGTAGCGCTCGGCCAGCCTGAAGAGCAAATCGGCCTTGGCCGGGCCTACCGAAGTAGTCTTGATAATGCTGCGCAACTGGGTAATCTCTTCATCCAGGAGCTGTTCTTCCAGGGTAGCTCCGGCGGCCTTTTTCTCTTCGACCATCGGCAACTTGATCTTGGCCGGGCCGCTCGGCAGTTTTTCCTCTTCGAAATCGGATATTTTCTCTTTCTTCTTTTCCGCTTTCGGCTTGATGGTCATCTTGCGCGAACGGCTTTTTTTCTTCTTGCGCCGTTTTTTTCTTGACCGTTTCTTTCTGCTTTTCTTTTTCTTCTTCTTTTTCTTTTTGGCCTTGGCTATCAAGACTTCGTTATCAGCCGAAGCGGTTTGGGCCGGGAGCAAACCCCCCAGGCCGAAAACCAGTGCCAAAATGATTACCCAAAATGACCTTGAACTAAAAAGCCGCATGAATTGCCTCCGGTTGTCACCCAGCTAGAGTAACCTACTTCGGATTCGCGGGGCAGGCCCGCCGAACCGTGTATTCGAAATATCCCAGCTCGTCCTTCCAGTATTCGGATTTGAACGGCCAGTAGTTGTAAGTCTCATCGGGCACCTTCGGCCGCGGAGCCAATTTACCGCGCTTATGGGCCTTGACCGGCAGCCCGGCTTTGACCAGCAGCCGTTCATGGGTGGTGATTTCGAGTTGAACCATTTGGGCGTGGCCGACAAAGCCCAAGATCGTCTGATATCTGTTGATCAGGTTGACCTTGACGAAGCCGCCGGCGGTTCTGACCAGCAGGTTGCGCTGCATGCTGACCACTCCGGCCAACTCCTCACGCAGGCGGGTGCCCTTCCACTCGTCGACCTGATCAATGGCAATCGCCTCGGCCTCTAATGAACGCAAGAAGTGGCGGAAGTTCTCGACTCTAGGACTGGTCAGGATTGAGTTGCGTACCAGGATCGGCACCTTGGCCATCGGGTCGGCTGGATCCAGTTTGTCCTTTAATAAAAGCGACGCAAACTGGTCGTTGGGCAGGTTGCCTTCAGCCAGTTTTTTAAGCTCGGGCAGCATACTCTGGTAGTTCTTCTTGAAAAAATCCAGGGCCCCCTTGGCTTCTTCGTAAAGACAGACATGAAAATAAACGGTCGCCTTGAGAACCCAGGACTCGGGCACGAACAGATGGTCGAACCTGGGCGAATGTAGGGTATGCAGGGCGCCGAGGGCCTTGCCGTATTCGTCACGCAAGAAAAAGGCCCAGCCAATCTCGAACAAGGCATCGGCCCAGTCTTGAGAGAACTTGGGTATCCGGGCGAAGTACATGACCGCCTTGGCATAGTCGCCGCTACCGTAGTAGGCCCGGGCCAGGTTGAGGGTGCATAACTGCCATAGCCGAACGATATTGTCGTAGGAATCAATCGCCTTTAGCGCTTTGGCTTTCTCGTGTCCGCTCAAGTCGACGATTTGGCCGAAGAGCTTGATGGCGGCTTCATATTCGGCTTTGGTGCGAGCTTCGTCGCGAGCCAGGTTGTAGCGGGCACCCAAACGAATGTGGATCACGGCCTGCAGGAAAAGACTTTTGGGGTAAACCCGTGATTTGGGATCGACCGCCCCCAAAAATGCCATCGACTCACCGTATTTTTCCTGGCGATAAAGCAACAGGCCCACATAGAAATTGACCCGACTCAGAATCATCGGATCCATTTTGGAGAATTCCTGGCTGTTGTAGTACTTGTTGATCTGGGACGGAATCAAGGTATCGTCCTTGAGGGCCGCGGCTACCTTGACCAATCCCTCGCCGCCTTTGATGTAATACGGGTGAGCCGGACCGGCCACGAAGACCGCATTGAAAAATGCCAGCGCACTTTGGAACATGCCCATTTTGTAAAGCGACTGCCCCAGGTAATACTCGGCCTGAGCTCGATTGGCGGCCTGCGGATCGGTCATTTTAACTTCGTAAAATAACTTGGCCGCCTGGGACAGGTTCTCTCCATTGTAGGCCTCGACAGCCTGGTTGAGCATGTCGGCGGTCTGTCCCTGAACCAGGGCCCCAGGTAAAATACAAGCCACAACAATCATTGCAGCGATTAGTCTTCTCACGGCTGAACCCTCCAGTGCCACACGCTGTGCCACGTTATTCTCAATAGGGACTCCAGATTTCCACCGGCTCTTCGCCGCCGAAAAGGAAACTTATTCCCAGCATGACGAACATAGTGTTTCTGATCTTGGTGTCGGTCCCGGCCGTGGCCGAGGCGCCGGCGTCGGTTTCGACTCGGGCTGCAAAAGTGAAGTCGCGTACGTCCAGCCGAATGGCGAACCAGCGCGATAAGAAAACCCTGAAGCCGAAGCCGAAGTTGGCCATGAAATATGTGCCGGTGTCGGCCCAGATGGCCTTACCGCTCGTGGTCCCGGCAGGTTTCTTGTATTCGGTGGTAGCCACTCCGCCGCCGGCCGTAATATAGAAATCAGCGTGGACCAGCCCCCAGTTGAACAGCGAGAACTTGCCGTAAATCGGGCTGAACTGCACGTTCAACCCCCAGTAGTTGCTGATCATCGCCAGATCGGCGTTTGACGGGCTAAGGGCCGACTCTTTGAGGTTATTGAAGGCGTCGGTGTAGTTGTGCCCCATGCGCAGCCAGTCACCGGTGTAACCACCCTCGACGGCATCACCATGGTAGCCCGGAATCTTGCAGGACAACCACATGACTTCGAGCGCGAATGCCTCGTCGATGTGATAATCGAAAGTCAGGATTCCGGAGTAATGCTGGGTGAAGATGTCATCAATCGACATACCGAAAAAACCGCTGAGTTCGATCTTGTTCTTGACCGAGTAATCCCGTTTCTGCAGGACATGAACTCGCTCATTGGGGCTTTGCGCAAAAGCCGTACCGGCTACCAATGACAGCGCAATAAAGCTGAGTAGAATCTTTTTCATGGTGTCTCCCATGACTCAGGTTGCAGCGGCCGCGCCTAGAAGGCCCAGCCGACTCCCAGCCTCAAAAAAGTAGTGTGCACGAAATCTTTAAGTTCTTTGTCGGTAACTCCGCTTCCGGTTTCGTTCCATTCGGCGTGATAATCGTCGTAGAAGAATACATCGCGAATTTCTATCTTGATGTTCCAGTCTTCCAAGAAATGAAACCGCAAACCGCCGCCGAAATGAAAGACCGGCTGGACTGCTGAATCGAGCATTCCACCGTTGTAGGTTTTTTTCACTTTTCTGAACACATTGGGATCGAATTGCGGATCGGCAGTAGCAGGGTCATGGTCTAGCTCGCTGTACTCGTACTGGGCCACGCCTGCCCCGCCAATGAAATACAAGTGAATGCTGACCGCAAATTCGGAAGAAAAATTAAGTTTTCCGTATAAAGGACTGAAGATTATGCCCAGGGTGGTAGACCAGGTCATGTGCTTCAAGTCGGTCAGCGGTAACTTTTCGACGCCGTCTAACGAAGTTGCGGTTCGCAAGATCTCGTTCAGCAATTTGCGGTCACCGCTGATGAAATTGTAGCCGGCGTCGAACTCCAGGCCGATATAGTCATTGAAGAAATAGGCCATTCCGAGCGAGACCCCGACGTGGCGGGTATATTTATCGAAGATTGACATCGACGGTGCCAACATGACTTCGAAACGCCCACTGTGATCATAGAGTTGGTTTCTGACAGCTGGTTCATCGTCTGCCCGGGACAAGGCAGGCACCGCCAAGAAGCAACAGACCAATAGAATCGCACACGAACTTCGTCTGGAACGCATAGCTACACTCTCTCCGTTGCGAGTTTGTGAAAGGAAGGTATTTGCCATTAGAATTGGATTTATAACAGGGATTTTGCGAGTGCAAGGTTTTTTTCAATTAGTACCCGGATTCCCTACACTTCGCACCTGCTACCACATCTGTTTACAGCAGTCTGATAAACAGGCAGTCCGGCCCGAACAAGCCTTCGTACCGGTCTCGTGGCGTTCTTTTATATAGATACTGAAAGAAAGGCAGGCAGATTTAGTTAGCTACAGCAACTTTCGTTTTGATGGCTTTCTTCACTACGATCAGGCTGCCGGTGGCTCCAGGGACTGCTCCACGAATAAGAAGCAGGTTGCGATCTTCGTCGACTTTTATCAACGTAAGGCTCTGGGTGGTGATCTGTTTATTGCCCAGTTGGCCAGGCAGCTTGGTTCCTTTTTGTATCTTTCCAGGCCACTGGCACATTCCGATCGAGCCGGGATGCCGCCTGACTTCATGCGTTCCGCGAGTCGCGGTGTTGCCCTGCATGTGGAATTTCTTCACGACTCCCTGGTAGCCGCGACCCTTCGAAGTAGCCGTCACATCGACTTTTTCTCCGGCAGCAAATAAGCCAACCGTAATTTTATCGCCAATCTTGTGGGCTTCGACTTCTTCAGAGGTCATCCGGAATTCACGCAGGTAACGCATCGGAGACAGGTCGAGCTTTTCGAACAAACCCCGCCGGGGCTTGTTCAATTTGCGACCGACGATTTCTTCGAAGGCAAGCTGTACGGCACTGTATTTGTGTTTGGCGGTGTTTTTCTTTTGAACCACAACACACGGTCCGGCTTCGATCACGGTAACAGCAACCCGGTTTCCGCTTTCATCGAAAATCTGGGTAGTACCCTTTTTCTTACCTAATATTCCGACTGGCATTTTTCAAAACTCCTTATGTAAAAACAAGCACTTCTAAACAAAGAGGCGGCATTTTAGCAGTTTAGGGGTAGAAATCAAGTATTATTTTTCTGGACCTTGATCCCAAACTTGCAGCAATTCCATGCGGGCCTGAAGGTCATCGGAGCTAAAGCTGGTTTTTGGATTCTGGGGAGTCTGAGCCAGGAATACCCAGTTTCTATAGCTGAAATAGAGCTCCTGGATACGGCCATGATTTGCGCCGCGCAAGAACCAACCCTGCACGTCTCCGACTTCCATCAAACTGATGCCGTATTCATACCTGATTTTGCGTTTACTCTTTAGAATATTCTGTAAAAGCTGTTGGCGTGGGGCAATATAAGCCAGGTCATAGACTTTCTTGGCCTGAGCTTCCTGGCCCAGATCAATCCAGCTGATCATCCAACTGTTCTGTTTGGAACGATAGCCGGCCTGGCTGACAGGTCGCGTAGCGTGTTTTTTACCCCAGGGGCTTTTACGCATGGCCTTAGTCAGCTGACGACTAAATGGTTGCGAGGCCAAGAAGCTCATTTCCTCTTCGGCGATAAGTACTTCGGGCAGTAATTGCCAGGCACCCAGAAATTGCGGCGAATATTGAATGCCGCGCGGCTCACCCAGGCTATGCCTGTGTAACAGCCTTTCAGCTACGGTCTGATCTTCGAAGAAAAGAATAAAAATGCCTTGCCGGTCGGGCACAAGACCAAGCCAGGCCGTGCGCGCCTGGGTCCCTGAACGATATTTGTCCCGGGGAATCATCAT
>JAFDKH010000086.1 GCA_019307065.1 Deltaproteobacteria bacterium | reverse complement strand
AAAGACGCGATCAACGCTCCGCTAGACAGTCAATTGACCATCAAAGGCTGGGTGCGCACCCGGCGGGACTCCAAAGCCGATGACGGGCTTTCGTTTCTGGCGATTTCAGACGGCACTTGCTTTGACACGATTCAAGTCGTGGCGCCCGCCTCGCTTTCAAATTACACAAATGAAATCCTGAAGATCACAACCGGTTGTTCGCTCGAGGTCGATGGAAAACTTACGGAGTCTCAGGGCAAGGGTCAAAAAGTGGAGATCCAAGCCAGTCAGATCAGGGTGGTCGGCTGGGTCGAAAACCCGGACAGCTACCCGGCCAGCGCCAAACGGCATTCATTCGAGTACCTGCGCGAGATTGCCCATCTGCGTTCGCGGACCAACACCTTCGGGGCGGTAGCCCGCGTCCGTCACTGCCTGTCGCAGTCGATCCACCGTTTTTTCGATGAACGCGACTACTACTACATTCACACGCCGATCATCACCGCCAACGATTGCGAGGGGGCCGGAGAAATGTTCAGAGTCTCCACTCTCGACTTGCTCAACCTGCCGCTGACCGATCAGGGTCAGGTTGATTTCGATAAAGACTTCTTTGGACGTGAGGCCCATCTAACCGTTTCCGGCCAGCTGAGTGTCGAAACCTATTGTTGTGCCCTGAGCAGAGTTTACACCTTCGGCCCTACTTTCAGGGCCGAGAACAGCAACACCAGCCGGCATCTTTCCGAGTTCTGGATGATCGAACCGGAGCTGGCCTTTGCCGATCTTTCCGATAACGCCGATCTGGCCGAGGAATTTCTGAAGTACTTGTTCGACGATTTACTATGTCGGCGGGCCGATGATCTGGCCTTTTTCGACCTGCGCATCGACAAGGGCGTCATCGAGCGGCTCAAAAATGTAATCGAAAAACCTTTTTTACGAATCAGCTATACTGAAGCCGTCGACGTCCTCAAAAAAGCCAAGAAGAAATTCGAGTACCCGGTCGAATGGGGCATCGACCTGCAAAGCGAACATGAACGGTTCCTGACCGAAGAGAAGTTCAAGCAGCCGGTGATCTTAGTCGACTATCCCAAAGAAATAAAAGCCTTCTATATGCGCCAAAACGACGACGGCAAAACCGTGGCGGCCATGGACGTGCTGGTACCGAAAATCGGGGAGATAATTGGGGGCTCTCAGCGCGAGGAGCGCTTAGAGGTTCTCGACAGAAGAATTGACGAGATGGGCCTGAACAAGGATGATTACTGGTGGTATCGAGACTTGAGACGTTACGGTACGGTACCGCATGCCGGGTTCGGTCTGGGGTTCGAACGGCTGATTCAGTTCTGCACCGGGGTTGCCAACATTCGCGATGTGATCCCGTTTCCACGCGCACCTCGTCAGGCGGAGTTTTAATGCCGTGAAAACCTTGGGGCTGCCAACATATGCCATACTCATATTTTCGCTGTTTGCTGCGAATGCACTTCTATGGCCGGGGAGCGCCGCAGCCCAGGATGAGCCTGGTGACGAAGACGAGTTTGCTGACGAGTTGGATAACGAATTTGAGCTGCTTCAAGAAGACGAAATCGTCTACACAGCCGCCAAGCACGGCCAGGACATCGCCGAGTCTCCCTCGGCTATCACGGTAATCACCAAAGAACAGATAAGAAACACGCATTGTACCGACCTGGCCTGTCTGCTTCGCCAGGTGCCCGAACTCGAGGTCCGCCGAGTACTGCCGATGTATCATGCAATCGGTGCCCGAGCTATTGCCGGCGAGCTGTCCGACAAAGGGCTCGTTTTTATAGATGGCCTGGAATTCAATATGGACTTGTTTGGAGTTCCCTTTTGGGCGGGCCTGCCTGTGCATCTCGACGACATCGAAAGAATCGAAGTCATCCGCGGGCCCGGATCGGCACTCTACGGCGCTAACGCCCATTCGATGGTGGTCAGCATCACGACCCGCAAAGCAGATCAGGACCGGGGCGAGGCTTTCATCGGCTATGGA
The DNA here is from genome assembly GCA_019307065.1 of Deltaproteobacteria bacterium. Taxonomy (GTDB): domain Bacteria; phylum Myxococcota; class B64-G9; order B64-G9; family B64-G9; genus JAFDKH01. The sequence continues at coordinate 25,375 of JAFDKH010000086.1, read as the reverse complement.
GAGATCAATCGCGGCAGCTTGAACCTGCGCGTCGATCAGGCTTACGGCGAAGATGGTCAATGGCAATTGCATCTGGCCGGGGGCCTTGAGACTGCCGACCACTGGAGAATTCAGGACAAGATCGAGCGCGATCTGTACCGGGTCAACTTGCGCCTGGAACACATTCAAGAGTCGTCGAGTTCAGCTTTGATGCTGGGACTCGTCCAGGCCAATGGTGTTTTTTATACCGAGGTGGCCCTGGCAGACGTAACCCCGGTCATCATGTCTTATGCTTTATTGCAACACAACCGTGATTGGCTAAAGGCTCAGGTTTCTTTTGCCCTGACCTCCGTCAATTTCGAGATAGATCTGCCCCTGGTCTATCACGGGATCGTAATGGGTCACGTGCCGGATATGCTTGTTTATCTATCCACAACTCTTAATTCCGAAATCCAATTCAACTGGTCGCCTTTTGATGGCAACTTGCTGATCGGCGGCCTCAACTACCGCTGGATTTCTCATTCTTCAGACAACAACGCCCCCGAACACCTACACCAGCACAGTATCGGTCTTTTCGTTCAGGACGAACAGCGCCTCTTCGACCAGCTTTTCCTGTCGGGGGCTGTACGCATCGATTACAACAGCTTGACTCCATATACCATCAGCCCGCGCCTGGCCGTGGTCTGGCGTTTCAGCCCCAGCCAATTAGTGCGCCTGGCAGCCGGAAGAGCATTTCGCAAACCGTCCGGGATGAACTCCTGGATTCATTTCGACGGAGTAGAGGGCACCGGGGCTTTTCCCGAGTTGGGAGATTTCTTCAGAGAAAACATCGGTAACAGCGAGGTCGGCAATGAAAGCGTCACAACCATCGAAGCCGGATACCGAAATCGATTTTTCGATGGTGATTTGACGACCGAGATAAATACTTTTTTCAGTATGTACCGCGACACAATCTCTTTCTACATAGACATACAAACCAACGCGCTTGGTGCTCCTGATTTGAGCAAAAGCCGATTACTATTTTCTAATGGCGGCCGTGAAGTCGATTCTATGGGCGGATCTATCTCGATGGTTTACCGGGTCAGGCAATCGCTGCGCCTGTCTTTCAATTACACCTATCGTTATTCCTGGTACATTGCCGACCCGATTGGCGAGATCTCCGCAGACGAGGGCGGCGCCGGCAGCCGGATCAATTGGGAACCGGCCCATTTGGCGAATTTTGGCTGCCATTACTTCTTCGACAACGGGTTGCGCCTGGGTGCCGCGGCTTTTCTCCGTTCAGCTTATCAGCAAGGCGTACAAAAAAACGGGAACTTGTTCGAAGGCACGATCTTGTTCAACATCCCCCTGCTCGTCAATATCGGCGCTTTTGCGGCCTGGCGGCTCGATTTTGGGCAAAGCTGGATCGAAGCCGGCTTGCGAGTGTTCAACATACTCAATCAAGGCTTTCGCGACACCGTCTCGGTTACCCGGGCCAATGGAACCGAAGTCGGCGGGGAGCTTGTAAGTAACCGGTTTTTCTTCTTTGTTCGCGGCGGTATATAAAATACTTCACTGCTCATGCAGACAGCGGTGCATAATTTTTCTGGTTGCATGCAAGCGATCATCGGCCGGCAGATCGGCCAGCTTGCTGTTCATGTTCTCATCGTTTTCGGCGCTCAGCAATTCGACAATATAATCGATCATGCCTTTGGGAAAGATGTCTTCGCGCTCGTACAATTCGCGTTGCTTCAAGAGTAGGCGGCTGGAGTCTACACAACTGACCGGCAGAGCCGGAAGTTTATTCAGCAGGCTTTCCTCTTTGAAAACGTTGCCGGTCACATACAGATCTTCCGCAATCTTCAGCGAATCAGGGCTGCCCAGGCCCCATTCGGCCGCCATGGCGATCCCGGCCATCAATAAATGCACAGAAGCACTTCCATCCGGTGAACGCAGTTCGATGGTTTGTCGATCGCGGTCGTGTTGGAAACGCTCTTTCTCCTGGGGATTGATTTCACTGGCCAGGTTCTCCAGCCGGGCCCAACCCAGTGGAACCCGGACCATGGCACTCCGGTTCAAGTCGCTCCAGCAAATTCGCGTAGGCGCTTCTTGATTGGGCACCAGGCGCAGGTAGGCTGAAGAAACCGTGTTTCCAAAAGCCGTCAGGGTCTCGGCATATTTACACAACCCGCCGACCAATTTGCGGGCCTGGTCGGACAATCCTCCCGACTCTTTGTTCATCACGTTCTTATCGCCTTTCATCAGGGCCATATGGAAGTGCAGGCCGTTACCGGCCACGCTCTCTTCAATCTTGGGAGCGAAAGTGGCTACACAGCCTCTTTGGTAGGCAATGTTTCTAATCAGCCAGCGTCCCAAGACCAGGTTATCGGCAGCTTCCTCGACTGGCCGAGGCAAGTATTCAATCTCCAGTTGCTCACCGCATTTGCCCCGAATCTCAGGCAGATCTGAGCGAATACTGTCAATGTAGCCGACTTCACTGTGAGCGTACTTCACGTTGCCGCTGGTCTGAACGATGTGGCGGATCATCTCATTCAGAATATGGCCGCTCTTGATGAAAGGAGCCGCCGCATGGTAGCCGTGCTGCCTGTTGGCCTGGTAAATTTGCTGTTTGTTTTCGCTTATCAGAAAGAACTCCAACTCGCCCATCATGTGCAATTCGAGCCCGGTGCGTTCCTGGAAGAGGGCGTTGGCTTTACTGAGGATAGTGTCCGGGGCATAGGCCGCCGGTTCACCGTCTTTGGTTATGTAACGACAAATAAAATCTATGCTGCCCGAGTCAAACGGGTTGAGAAAAGCGCTTCGATAAAGCGGGACCACATACAGATCGGACATAGATGAATCTACCATTCCTTTGAAAAGAGACGAACCATCGACTCGCTCGCCCTCGGCCAGGATGGTCTCCACTTGGCGGCGGTCAGACAGCGGTATCTTGAGCTCTTTGAGTTTGCCGTCTAAGGCCGTGTAGTGAAAACCAATTCGCTCGATTTGTCTTTCTTCGATCACTCGCAACAAATCTTTGCGGGTAAAATCGTATCTGTCTTTGTCGAGCATTTTTGAAATCGGGTTTGTCAGGGCATAGTTAAACATGGAATCCGTCATTAGCGACACTCCGTTTTGGCGTTGGTCCGAAGCAACATGCTATCACCAACTAATCCTGATTTCACCAGTATAAGTTACTAGCTCTTACTGGGGGCCTGTTTGATATGCACGTCTTGTTGCGGGAAGGGTATCTCGATGCTCTCATCGTTAAAGCGTTTGTAAATCGTGGTCAACAGATCATCCACGGCCCGCCCACGAAAGACCGGTTCGTCGATCCAGCCCATTAATTGAAACTTCAAGGCCGAATCGCCCAACTCCCTGAAACGAACGCGCGGAGCGGGGTCCTGTGAAAGATATTCTGATTTGGCGGCCACATCGATCAGCACTTCACGGACCGCGTCGATATCGCTCCCATAAGCTACTCCAACATCGATTTTAACCCGCCGCTTTTCGGTTGGTCCGCCGGTTTCGTTTATAATCTTGGCGTTGGCGATGGCGGCATTCGGGACAATTATCTGGATGTCATCCCGGGTCAACAAGCGCGTCGAACGGATTCCAATGTCGCTCACCCGGCCGCGTTCACCGGAATCCAGGACTATGAAATCACCGATCTTATAAGGTGCATCGGCTAAAATAAAAACGCCGGAAAACAAATTTGCCAAAGTGTCCTTGGCTGCAAAGCCAATCGCCAAACCGAGAATCCCGGCCGAGGCCAGCCAGGCGGTCACATCGACATGCCAGGCCAGCAATATCCCATAGGCCGCCCCGCCATAGACAACCATCTTCATGGCGATCTCAAGAAGCGGCAGAGTTCGCTCCTGGACGAATTTGTAGTCGTCGATCTTTTTAGCCAGGGCTCCCAGAATCGCTGTTCCGAACCTTTTTATCGCGCCGGTCCATAGGATCACCACCAGGGTTATCATCGACGCGTCGATAATGTATTGGACCGATTCTTCAATCTCGAATCGTTCAATCGCAAAACTCAACCCGACCATCACGACCGTCACAAACAGCGGCCGATTGATCGCTTTGATCAGCACATCATCGATATTGGTCTTGGTTTTGCGAGTCATGCGCAACAACACCCCGCGGGTGATCAGGTTGATCACAATAGCGGCTAAGATTGTGGCTACAAGCACAACGCCGGCAAAAACGTATTCGTTAGTTTCGATTATTTCGATTATCCGAGACATGTAACCTCCAATAAATGATAAATATCAAGATCCTGAAATCCTAACATACCGTAATATCAATACAATATAAAACCTCAGTGAACCATGAAAATCGAGATTGACATGTCCGTCCGTTTCGATTATATAAAGACATATAGATGTTACAGGAGAAAAATTGCTAACCGATTTTCGCAAACAAAAGAACATCCAGCGCAAAGCACAAACCAAATCAAGATTGCTCGATTCAGCTGCGGCCGCTTTCTCGCGGGCAGGTTTTCACAAGACTTTGATCTCGGACATCGTGGCTGATGCCGGCGTCGGCCAGGGCACTTTCTATCGCTACTTCGATTCCAAACGAGAAATCTTCGAGGCTTTGTTCGATCGGCTAACCACCGAAATCATGGCCGAGTTTACTCCGATGAGTTCCAAGCTGCCTGGCGACGCCAGCGAGTATCAAAAATCATCCTCAGCTTTGCTCAAACGGCTGGCCACAGTAGTCGAGCATAACCGCGATCTGGTGCTGTTGTTTTTACGGCAGGGTCCGTCGATCGACCGTGATTTCGAAACCAGAATGACTGCTGTTTACGACCAGATTGCCCGGCTGGCCCAACACTATCTCGACCACGCTTCTAAAAGTGGCTTCGCCCGGAGCTGTAATTCGGATCTGGTTGCCCAGGCAATAATCGGAATGGCGCTGCGGCTGGTGGATCTCTGGCTGGACAACCGCTTGCCCGCCTCCCCTATCGAAGATGTGATCGATGAATTGGTAAATTTCGCTTTTTGGGGTTTCGGAGCTGACTCTGTGCCTCAAGACTTTTCGAAAGGAGAAATCAGATGACCGACTTGAATGGCAAGAAAGTACTCATCACCGGAGCGGCTCAGGGTATCGGGCTGTGCACTGCCAGGGAGTTTGCCAAGGCTGGTTGCGAAGTAATCATGACCGACATTGCCGAAGATATTCTCAAACAGTCGGCTAACGAAATTGGGCATCTGGGCGGCAAAGTACACTATCGCGTGGTGGACGTATCCGATCGACAGTCAGTCGATGAGATGGCCAAATGGGTCACTGAAGAAATCGGCGAGCTCGACATTCTGATCAATAACGCCGGTATCGGATACCACGGCGAACTGGCTGAAACAACCCTCGAAACCTGGCGGCGCCTGGTCGAGATCAATCTCATGGGGCCGCTACATAATATTTATGCATTCTTGCCGTCGATGATCGAAAGGCGCAGCGGCCATATAGTCAATGTTTCGTCGGGCCAGGCATTCTTCCGCTTACCAACCTGGGGGGCCTATGCCTCAATCAAGGCCGCCCTGGGGGCCATGTCTGAAATCCTGCACTTCGAACTGCGCAAGCACAAAGTCCACGTAACTACGGTCTATCCGTTCATGGTCAATACCGGCTTTTACGACGACGTCGAGGCTAAGACATTCGGAGCAAAAATGTCGATGAAGCTATTGCCCTATTACTCTTCGACTCCCGAGAAAGTCGGCCGGATCATTTTCGACGCCGTCAGGAGGCGCAAGAAAGTCGAGAAGGTTTCGATTATCAACGATGTCGGTTTCTACGCCCGGGTGATCCCTTTCGCCAACTCGATCATCGCGCGCACCAGCAATTTCTTTCTGGCCGACAGGGCCTAGTCGGCTGATCCCCAGCTTGAGGGCTCCGGCCCCATTGCGAAGCTCAACGTCCCCCCGGCTATGATCTCGTCATGAGTTATCCAGGTTCGTGAAAGCGGCGCTCCGTTGAGCGTGGCCGATTGGATGTAGAGATTAGCGCGACTGTTGTTGACCGTCTCAATCACGAATTGCTTGCCCGGATAATTGGCCGGGTTCAATTGCAAAGTTGTGCGATCGAACAGCGGGCTGGCTAGTTGATAGCGTCCGTCTCCGGGTGCGACTGGATAAAGCCCGATGGCGCTGAAGACAATCCAGGCGCTGGTAGCCCCGGCATCATCGTTACCGGGCAGACCATTTGGCTCGACAGAAAACTCCGTTTCAAGCGTTGCCCGAACCAATTCCTGGGTTCGATGGGCAGCCGCTGCAAAGTTATACAGATATGGGATGTGAAAGCTGGGTTCGTTGGAAGGCTCGAAGTAATCTCCTGCAAAGAACTCATCCAGCTTTTCGACAAATGTCTGCTTATCGCCGATTAGATCGATCAAGCCGGGCACATCATGCGGAACAAACCAGGTATAGATCCAGCTCGAGGCCTCACAGAAGTCGTTGTCAGTCTGGGTGTCGGCCGGGTCGAATGACGTCAACCAGGAACCGTCACGCTTGCGGCCCTGCATGAAACCGGTCTCAGGGTTCCAAATATTTTCGTAGTTTTCGGCCCGGGCCATGTAGGTCTGGTATTCATCCGGCTTACCCATTCCGTCGGCTACCTGGGCAATACAGTAATCGTTGTAAGCGTATTCCAGGGTCATCGAGGCCGACTGATGCGTATCGCACTCGTGCGAGATGTAGCCGTTTTGAATATATTCCGGTGGGGTGCCCAAATTGACGTAACCGCAAACCCCGTCGACCAGCTTGTCTTCGTCGTCTTGGGTAGCGCTTTTCTCCAGAGCAGCCCAGGCCAGGTCAAGATCGTATTGGTCGAAGCCTTTGGTGTATGCATCGGCTATGATCGCAACAGAGTGATTTCCAATCATGACTCGCGAGTAACCGGTGGCGTGCCAGGTACACTTGGGCAACCAGCCGCCCTGCTGGTACAAATGCAGGTACGAGGCGACAACATCGTTTATGGTTTCCGGCTCGACGATGGTGGCCAGGGGCCGCGAGGTCCGGAAGGTATCCCAGGCACACCAGTCATCGGTATAGAACCTGCCCTGCTCGAGCTCAAAAACATCGCCCTGCCCGTCTGCGCCGGAAAAGAATTTTCCGCCGACCTCGGTGTAATCAGCCGGGGCGAATAGCGTGTGAAACAAAGCAGTATAAAATATTGTTCGCTGCTGGGCTGTGCCGCCTTCTAGCTGAATCCGATTGAGGTAGCAATTCCATGTGTCGCGAGCCAGCTTGTGGACGGCTTCGAAAGTCAACTCGCCGATTTCAACTTCGAGATTTTTCTTGGCCTGGCTCATGCTGACCATCGAAATGCCGACCCGGACCTCGACGGCTTCATCAGCCTGAGTTGCAAAGTTCACATAGGCCCCGATCCAGGGGCCGTTCTCCAGATCGGAATTATCACTTAGCTCGATTCCGTTTTCACCCTTTTTCCAGGTACCGAACGACTCGAACGGCTTGTCAAAGACTGCATGGAAATAGACCGTGCTCTGGCCGGTAATATTATCGCCGCTACTCAGTATGAGATCCAACATGGGATGAACATTGTAGACGCCGTAGCCCTTGATCGTGTTGGGATCTACTATTTGTACTTTACCGCCGCGCGAGTCACCGCGCGAGTGTCCCAGATCGATCAGGATGTGGGCCTGGTCTGTTTGGGGATAAGTGTAACGATGAAACCCGGCATGGGCCGTGGCCGTTAGCTCGGCTGTAATCGCATAGTCATCCAGGCCGACCTTATAATAGCCCGGTGAGGCAACTTCTGTGTCATGCGAAAAGGTCGAGGCATAGTCTTCGACGTCCGCTGAAAAAACACCGGTCGTCGGTAAAAACATCACGTGACTGTAGCCGTTGAAACCGCCGCCCGGGCCTTGTAGATGCGTATGGCTGAAGCCCTCGATTTTATCGTTGGCATACTCGTAGGCATCGACGCTGCCCGACTCGGCGTTGGTGTCGGGGCTCAACTTGACCATCCCGTGCGGAACCAGCGCTCCGGGCACCACGTTGCCGGACCCGAGCGTCCCGATCATCGGGTCGACGTAAGCGCTGAGGTCTTCCCCGGCCGGGCAAAAAGGCTGGTCGTTGTCATTGTTGTTATTGTCTTTACATGACAATTGCAGACTGCAGACAACGATCATCAGGCCGGCAAATCTATACATTGGAAACTCCTTGTCAGATTCATCCCTTTTGTTTTATACCCAGGATACATCCGATTACAACGATCCAGTGTTAAACGACCGAGGTGAATAATGAAGACGACGTTTATGATCTGCAGCATCATCTTTACTCTTTCTCTGACCGGCTGTGCCAAAGATCCCAAAGTAGTTACCGACTCGATCATGAAGGCCTACAGCCAGTTGGTTACTGCTCTGGATGCCAAGACCTCCTGCGATGACGCGGCCAAAAAAGTCATCGAACTGAATGATTCCAGCATCGAAAATATCAGGACCATACTGAACGATTTCAACGGCCTGTCGCGAGATAACAAATTAAAGGTCATCGAGGAACTGACTAAACAGGCCAAAGATCTCAACAAGCAGTATTGGGTGCCTTTCAATAAGCGCTGCACGTCGCACTCACCCCAGATAGGCAGGATTATCGGCGGGTTCATGCGACGCTTCGGAGTGGAATAGCCCGAACTATTAGTTTACTTCTATCAATAACTTAGGAGGTTTGAAATGCTGCGCTATTTTATCGCCATTGTTGTGAGTGGTCTTTTGGTTGTCGGGGCAGGCTGTGATGACAAGAAATCGAAAGGCGAGCCGGAGAAAAAGCCGGCCAAAGAAAAAGTCGCCAAGAAACCGGACACACCGGTGAAACCGGCCGAACCTGCCAAGCCCAAGGCACCCGAGTACTCTGCCGAGACGGCCGCCAAGTTGATCGCCGAGATGGAAAAGTGCGAATACGACTTCAACTGCAAGGCTTACAAGCCGCTGGTCTCGTTCGGCAACAAGGTTTCAGGAGACCTGGCCAAGCTGGCCTCCGACGCCGCCAAACCCAAAAAGGCCAGAGAAGTAGCCGCCAAAGCGTTGACTGAAATCAAAGATCCTGCCACTGGCATGCAAATGTTCGAAGCCGCCAAAGCAGAAAAAGACTTCATGCTGCGCGACAAATTGTTCGAAGCAGCCGGCGCCACCGGTTCGAACGACGTCTTCAAGGCCCTGACTGCCTGGTACACCAACAAAAAGGGCAAAGAACACCAGATGCAGACCCGCTCGGGCATCGAGATGTACGGTAAGAAGGCTACGGCCTGGGCGATTCAGCAACTGCCCAAGCTTAAAAAGTACCAGGTCGAGCTGGCCGATATCATCACCGACACGGCCGGCAAAGGCGCTCTTAAAGAGATTCAGGACATCTTACCCAAGGTCAAGGACACCATGGCCCGTCATCGTCTGGCCTCCAAGGCAATCGAATTAGGCGACAAGGCTCAGTTCGGTGTCTTGATCAAAGGCCTCAAGTCAAAAGACGTCTACGATCGTTCCGATGCAGCCGGTTTCCTGGCCAAGGTGATCAAGAGCGTCCCGGACGACAAAAAGGCCGAGCTGATTAAACTGCTCGAGGCCGGCAAAAAGAAAGACCGCGGCGGCCTGACCGCCCGCGGCTACGATAAGTGCCTCAAGGAACTAAAAGGCAAGTAGTCGTAGAGAAATATATCTGAATTGGAGGGGCGTTGAATCGGGGAACGTTGACGGGCCTCTTGGTTGGGCTACTACTCAGCCAGGCCCTGCCGACTCTTGCTGACGACTCGGGTAATATTACCGGGGTCGTCTACGGTCCTGATCAAGAGCCCTGGGACGCGATCGAAGTAATAATCGTCCGCCAGGGGACTTCCCTCCCGACAATTACGATAACCGATCAAGACGGCTGGTTTAGGTTCGAGGGATTGTCGCCGGGCAACTACCTTGTCAGTATCAGCGAACCGGGCCTGCCGCCTTTAGATAATTTCAAAGTGCCGGTCATGATTGGGGCCACCGCCCGATTACAAATTGATCTGCCGTTGTCTCCGGGCTCAGAGCTCCCGGCCCGGGCCGAAATCAGGGCAATCGACACCGAGCAGACTATGCTGGGTACCAGTCTCTCCGGCGATTTCATGCAAGTTCTACCGAATTTTGCCAGCTACCAGGCCCCATTCATATTTGCGGCTAGTCTCGACGGCCTGGCACTCGGGGCCGAACAGCATGTCCTGATTGACGGCTTTTTCATCACCAATCCGGCCAGTGCCCAATTCGCCGGTAACGCAAATTTGTACGCCATGTCCGAAATTCGCCTGTTCACCGCCGGACTGGACGCTCAATACGGTAACACCTACGGCCCGATGGCGATGATCTCGATTCCAGAGGGCAGCAATGAGTTCAAGCTGCAGACCGGCTTGACTATCAGACCGAGTCAGACGCGCTGGGTTGATCTGGAATCGTATGAAGAGGCTGACAAGGTATTTTTCTACCAGGCAAACCTGAATGCCTCAGGCCCGATTGTCAAAGACAAGTTGTGGTATTTCACGTCAGTTCAGTTCGATCAGCGACTATTCTCTTATGCCTTGTCAAATGAAACCTTTCCATATGAACCAAGAAGCATGGATTCTCGTCAATTTAGTTTTCTTGCTAAAATGACATGGCGGGTGACTGACAAACATGATCTGAGCCTGTTAGCCCATGCCAGTCCTGGCTGGCATGACAATATCACGGGGGGAAACGTCCTTGCTGCTCCTGAGACCGACCAGCAGCTTCTTCAACTCGGCTCGGTTTACGGGCTCAACTGGCGCGCGCGCTGGACGGACAACCTGCTCCAGGCGACCAGAATATCTTATGGCCTGCACCACCGGCACCGGTTTCCCCAATCGGGCTGTACATCAATGACTGATGAATCCTGTCGTGCGCACAATGATATGACTTCGGGTTTGTCTTCCGGAAATTCCTCATTCGACAAGACCGACACTTCTCATCGTATTGCTGCGGAAACTTCCTTGACCTGGCATTCCAATAGTATTCTCGGGAGTCATTCTCTAAAGGTCGGTCTTCAGTATTCATTGACCTGGCGTTATCTGAGTAGCGGGATTCCCGGTGGTGGATCATATGTTGACCGGGACACCCGGCCATACACTTTAACACTACTCCTGCCCAACGAGAATGGAGAATTAGAAAGAGCAACCGATGCTCTGGGTCTGGATATGGTCGGTATATATTTGCAGGACGCGTGGAGAATCGGAAGATGGCTAAAAGTCAACGCCGGTTTGCGTATCGATTTGAGCTGGTTACGTGAGCGCAGCGGCGACCAGATTGCGCGCAGCGCAGTGTTGAGCCCAAGGTTGAGTATCGCCTGGGATCCTTTCCAGGACGGCAAGACAGTTGTGAAGGCCGGTTATGACCGTACTCATGCCAATCCCGGAATACATAACCTCGAATTCTGGATGGACGCAGTATACAAATCTGGTTGGGAAAGGTGGGAATACAATCCGGCATCAGGAGAATACGACATTCTAGCTGACAGTGATTCTGGAGCCAATATCTCAGCCCGGCCTGAGGTCATCGAGCTTGAGCCTGTGCCCGTTGATAGTATTCACCTTCAGATTGAAAGAGAAATTTTGTGGCATATGTCGGTAGGAATTGGCGGTCAATGGAGCAGATCCTCATATAACACAACGCCGACCCCATTAGTTACAACCGGATGCAGCGTATCTGGTATGGCAGATTGCACCTGTGATAAATATGCAATCCAGGCGACTATAATCAAGCGTATCCCGGAAAGTTTCCAGTTGCAGGCGTCATATACATATTCGCTTGCATCAACCGCCAAAGAATCGGCCGATGAATTTGCCCGAGACTGGTCAACCGAAGTATCGCCAGAGCAACACATGCTAAGTATTCTGGGAACAGTAAAATTGCCTCTCGGCTTCTACCTGTCTGGAGCTCTACGTTACTCGAAGCTGGACCGTGAGTTCAATCTGGACTGGCGTGATTCCTTGGATAATATGTATCCGGACGATCTTCCTTCGCCCTATCAAAATGAACTGGATATCGTACGCATGAATTTCCGCCTGGCCTGGACGCATGAAATTTCGCCCAGCCATCGGCTCGAACTCAGCTTGGATTTCTTCTTCTCTGTTCTAGAAAAAGGCAAAAGTACTCAAGCTTACCCGCCTGGCTCCGAGAGAGAGTATGGTAGATATCGAGCCCCAAATAGCAGTATGTGGACCTCGTTCGGTATACGTTACTGGTTTTGAAAACTCTAGGGAGAGACGTTGAATCGGCGAAAGTTACTTTGCATCTTGGTTGGGCTACTACTCAGCCAGGCTCTGCCGACTCTTGCTAACGACCTGGGCAATATCACCGGGATCGTGTACGGTCCTGATCAAGAACCGTGGGACGCGATCGAAGTAGTAGTCGTCCGTCAGGGGACTTCCCTCCCGACTAGTACGATAACCGATCAAGACGGTTGGTTTCGGTTCGAGGGCTTGTCGCCGGGCAACTACCTGGTCAGTATTTCTGAAGCGGGCCTGCCGACTCTAGACAATTTCAAAGTGCCGCTCATGATTGGGGCCACTGCCCGGCTGCGAATTGATCTGCCGCTGTCTTCAGATATAGAACTTCCGGCCCGGGCCGAAATCAGGGAAATCGACACCGAGCAGACTATGCTGGGTACCAGTCTCTCCGGCGATTTCATGCAAGTTCTACCGAATTTCGCCAGCTACCAGGCCCCATTTGTTTTTGCGGCCAGCCTCGACGGCCTGGCACTTGGGGCCGAACAACATGTCCTGATTGACGGGTTCTTCATTTCCAACCCGGCCAGCGCCCAATTCGCCGGCAATCCAAATTTGTATGCCATGTCCGAGATTCGCCTGTTTACCGCCGGGCTGGACGCTCAATACGGTGACACCTTCGGCCCAATGGCGATGATCTCGATTCCGGAAGGCAGCAATGAATTCAAGCTGCAGACCGGCTTGACAATCAGGCCGAGTCAGACGCGCTGGGTCGACCTGGAACCAGATGAAGAGGCTGACAAGGTCTTCTTCTATCAGGCAAACCTGAATGCCTCAGGCCCTATTGTCAAAGACAAGTTGTGGTATTTCACGTCGGTTCAGTTCGATCAACAACTCGCAGCCTTAGCGTGGCCTTTTGATTATAATCCATGGAACCATGCCCCCATTCAACCCGACTCTAGGACCGCTGACTCTCGCCGATTCAGTCTTTTAGCCAAACTAACCTGGCGGGTGACCGACAGGCACGATCTGAGTCTGTTAGCGCATGCCAGCCCCGCCAAACACGATAATATCTTTGCGGGACATTACGCTTATTCAGCCGAGACCGACCAACAGCTTCCTCAGCTCGGCTCGGTTTTCGGGCTAACCTGGCGCGCACGCTGGTTGGACAACCTGCACCAGGAGACCAGAGTTTCATATGGTCTTAACCACCGGCACCGATTTCCCCAATCGGACTGTACATCAATGACTGATGAATCCTGTCGTGCGCACTGGGATATGGAATCGGGTTTACTTTCCGGAAATTCCTCATTCGACAAGACCGACACTTCTCATCGTATTGCTGCGGAAACCTCCTTGACCTGGCATAGCGTTAGTATTCTCGGGAGCCATACATTGAAGGTCGGTCTTCAGTATTCATTGACCTGGCGCTATCTGAGTAGCGGGATTCCAGGTGGTGGAACGTATGTTGACCGACGCGACCGGCCATACACTCTGACACTAATCCTGCCCAACGAAAATGGAGAACGAGAAATAGCAACCGATGCTCTTGGTCTCGATACTGTCGGAATATATTTACAGGACTCATGGAGAATCGGAAAATCACTCAAGATCAACTTAGGCATAAGGCTCGATCTAGCCTGGCTGCGTGAGCGCAGCGGCGACCAAATTGCACGGAGCGCAGTGCTCAGCCCTAGGCTGAATATTGTCTGGGATCCTTTCCAGGACGGCAAAACAGTTATGAAGGTCGGTTATAGCCGTAACCATGCCAATCCCGGAATGCATAACCTAGAAGCATGGATGAACACGCCATACAGATTTGGCAAAGGAACCTGGGAATACAATCCGGCAACTGGAGAATACGACATTCTAGTTAGCCGTGATTCTGGATTCTTCCCCCCTTCCCGACCCGATGTCATTGAGCTTGACCCTGTTCCTGTTGATAGCATTCACCTTTGGATTGAAAGAGAAATCTTGTGGCACATCTCGATTGGAATTGGCGGTCAATGGAGCAGAACGTCTTATCAAACGACCTCGATCCCATTTTTAACAACCGGTTGTAGCATGAGTGGTGGAACAGATGGCACCTGTAACAAATATGCAGTTCAGGCAACCATCATCAAGCGCTTTCCGAAAAGTTTTCAGTTGCAGGCCTCATATACATTTACGCTGGCATCATCTGCCCTGGAATGGAACGATGAATTCCCCATAGACTGGTCAAACGAGCTGTCGCCAGAGCAACACACAGTAAGTCTTGTCGGAATAGCAAAGCTACCCCTCGGATTCTACCTGTCTGGAGCTCTACGTTACTCGAAACTGGACCAAGAGTTCAATCTGGACTGGCGCGATCCCCTGGATAGAGATGTTCCTCTTTCGCCATATCAAATTGAACTAGATAACGTACGCCTGGATTTCCGCCTGGCCTGGATGCACGAAATTACACCCAACCACAGGTTTGAGCTTAGTATAGATTTCTTCTTCTCGGTTCTAGAAAAAGACGACAACACTCGAGCTTACCCGCCTGGCTCCGAGAGAGAGTACGGAATATATCGAGATCCAATTAGCAATATGTGGACTTCGTTCGGTATGCGTTACTGGTATTGAAAACTTTTTAGGGAGGGGTGTTGAATCTGGGAAAGTTACAATGCCTTGTGGTTGGGCTACTACTCAGCCAGGCCCTACCGACTCAGGCCAGCGACTTGGGCAATATCACCGGAGTCGTTTACGGTCCGGGTCAAGAGCCGTGGGACGCTATCGAAGTTATAGTCGTCCGAGAGGGCACCTCTGTCTCGACCAGTTCGATAACCGATCAAGACGGCTGGTTTCGTTTCGAGGGATTATCGCCGAGCAACTATTTGGTCAGCATTGACGAAGCGGGTCTGCCGGCCCTCGACAATTTCAAGGTGCCGGTTCTTATTGGCGCTACCGCCAGGCTGCGAATAGATCTGCCCTTGTCATCCGGCTTCGAACTCCCGGCCCGAGCCGAAATCAGGGCGATCGACATCGAACAGACCATGCTGGGTACCAGTCTGTCTGGCACTTTCATGCAGGTCTTGCCTAACTTCGCCAGCTACCAGGCCCCATTCATTTTTGCGACCAGTCTCGACGGCCTGGCACTCGGGGCCGAACAACATGTCCTGATTGACGGGTTCTTCATTTCCAATCCGGCATCCGCCCAGTTCACCGGCAATCCAAACCTGTATGCCATGTCTGAGATTCGCCTGTTTACCGCGGGGCTGGACGCTCAATACGGTGATACATACGGACCAATGGCGATGATATCGATTCCGGAGGGCAGCAATGAGTTCAAGCTGCAGACCGGGTTCAAAATCAGGCCGAATCAAACACGCTTGGCCAAATGGGTAAATGGTGACGAGGCTCACAATGTTCTCTTTTACCAGGCAAACCTGAATGCCTCGGGCCCAATTTTCAAAGACAGGTTATGGTATTTCACTTCAGTTCAGTTCGATCAGCAACTATCTTCTGTAGCCCGGGATGATGGGGCCTTGAACTCGGCTATTGACCGCTATGATTATGAGCCCATGGACGCTGACTCTCGCCAGTTGAGTATTCTGGCCAAGCTGGACTGGCGGGTTACCGATCAACATGATCTGAGCCTGTTAGCCCATGTCTGTCCCGCCTGGCACAAAAATATATTGCTGGATAATTTCCATATTTCTTCTGAGGCAAACCAGCAACTTTTTCAGCTCGGTTCGGTATACGGGCTCAACTGGCGAGCCCGCTGGACGGAAAGCCTGCTCCAGGAAACCCGGGTTTCTTATGGTCTGAACCACCAGCACCGACTTCCCCAATCGGGTTGTACATCATTGAACGATGAAGCCTGTCGTTCACACAACGACAGTGAAATACCTTGGATGTCCGGAAACTCAAACGTCGACAGGCTCGACACTTCACACAGAATTGCTGCGGAGACATCCTTGACCTGGCACACCAGTAGTGTTCTCGGACATCATGTTCTTAAGGGCGGCCTTCAGTATTCATTGACTTGGCGCTATATTAGTAGCGGGATTCCCGGGGGTGGAAAGTATTTAGATCGAGACGGCCGGCCATATCACCTGATACTGCTCATACCCAACGAGAACGGAGAACTCGAAAAAGCCAGCGATGCTCTTGGTCTAGATAAAGTCGGGATCTACCTGCATGATTCTTGGAGATTCGGAAAATCACTCAAAATCAATTTGGGAATGCGTCTCGATCTGGCCTGGTTGCGTGAGCGCAGCGGTGACCAAATTGCACGAAGTGCGGTGTTCAGTCCGAGGCTGAGCATCGCCTGGGATCCTTTCCAGGACGGCAAAACAGTTATTAGGGCCGGTTATAGTCGCAACCATGCCAATCCCGGTATGCACAACCTCCAGGCCTGGATGGGCACATATCATAAATTTGGTTTTGAAACCTGGGAATACAATCGGCTATTGAGAGAATTCGATGTTATGATTCAACGTGAGCCTGGCATTAATGGCCCTATTCGACCTGAAGTCATTGAGATTGATCCTGTCCCTGTTGATAGCATTCACTTTCAGTTTGAAAGAGAAATTTTTTGGCATATGGCTATTGGTATTGGTGCTCTGTGGAGCAGCTCCTCATACCAAACGACGTTGACTCCTTTCATGACAAACGGATGTATTATTGAAAGTGGGGTAGATAGCTACTGCAACAAGTATGCAATTCAGGCAACTATCATTAGGCGTATTCTGGAAAGTTCCCAGCTGCAGGTATCGTATACATATTCTCGTGCTGTATCTGACAAAGAAATGGTCGATGACGATCCCCCACCCTGGTCAACCCAGAGGTCGTCAAAGCAACATATGTTGAGTCTCTTGGGGACAACGAAGTTGCCTCACGGATTCTACATGTCTGGAGGTCTCCGATACTTAAAGTTAAACCGCGAGTTCAGTTTATACTGGTTTGATTCCTGGGATATCAGATTCGAGCCTAACCAGCTCGAAAAGGAAGCGGTGTACCTGGATTTACGCATGGCCTGGACTCGAGAAATCGTTCCCAACCACAGACTTGAGCTAAGCCTTGATTTTTTCTTGTCGGGCCTTATACGCGCAACAGATACTTGGCCTTATACACTTGGCACAGAGAGAGAGTACTTTGTGTATGAAAGCCGAGGTACCTATATGTGGCTTACGTTCGGTATACGCTACTGGTTTTGAAAACTTTTTAGGGAGGAACGTTGAATCGGGGAATGTTGACGAGCCTAGCTAGAACCTATCAGAAAATTCCACAAAAACGTGCGACTGAACTGTAGGGGAGCAGTTTACCTGCTCCCGTAATTTGCAACTACCCGTTAATACGGGAGGGGATGAACCCCTCCCCTACAGTTTTGTGCAGGATGAGCTGAGGCCGCCAAAATTTTAACCATGCAAATTGAAAGCTATAGTTTCAATATGCATGGTTGACTGTCTCACCAGACTGGCAACACTCGATTCTGCCGCAACTAGATAGTAACCGTCTTAAGCTCGCAGCGCACGCGGCCGCCCTGGCCCTGAACGGTATAGCTATAGAACTGGTAAGCCCGCTTACTACCCTTGCCCGGCAGCGGTTCGGTCGTGGCCGGGGCGCCGATTATGCGCACGCCGCTGACGCGCCGGTCTTCGGCCAGATGCAGGTGACCGTGAATCAAGAGGCGTACCCGGTGAGTGATGCACAACAAGCGTAGCGCCTGGCGCTGCTCTTGCGGGATTTGATGACCCTTGCGTGACAGGGCCGACATGGGCGGCTGGCCGCGTTTCTTGGCGGTCGCGACCTGGGGAATATTGGGGCTGTGATGCAGGGCGATGATCTTGACCGGCACATCGCGATACTTGTGTAACTTGGAAGCCAGCGAGACCAGTTGATAGTATCCCAGCTTGCCCATGGCGTTGGACAAGATCGTCAGGTTGCCTAAGTTGTTGGAATTGACTCCAAAGACGACTACCCGCCGATCGGGTTGGGCCACGAAAGGAAACCGGGTCGCCTGGCCGCCCAGCTTCAACCCCTTGATCGCTTTTTGGATATCGGCCGCTCGATAGCCCTCTCGCTTGAACGGCAGCCGGGCCCCCAGACAACAAACATCATGATTACCCGGCACGACGAATATTCTCTTTTGCAGGCCGGCTTTTTTTACCGTTTTCCAAAAGACGTTCCAGGACGGCAGGTCGCCGCGATCGGTTACATCACCGGTGACAATTACCAGATCGGATTGCTGGACCGGCTTGGTCGCAAGAACTCTGGCGAAAGTTTCGTTCATGCCCTTGAGCGGCGAAAAGACTCCAAGCTCTGTGCGCCGGGCCCCGGCCGTGCGAGTCAGGTGTAAATCAGATAAATGGACGATGCGGTATGGTTTACGCACGGCCATGCTGACCTGGGATGTCTATACAAAGAATCAAAAACGGAAACAGGCAAACAGGCGGTGCAATTGTTGTTGGTACAAACTTGCATATCGAGGCAATCGAAACCCGGCAGGCAGGGATTTTCCTCGTCACACAAGGCGACACACATTGCAGTGCCGTTTTGGGTAGCCCGGCAGAGGCCAGACAGGCAATCGGCATCATCCTCGCAAGACTCGCTCAATCCGGCCAGGCTCATGTCAATCCCGGTTTGCCAGCAAACATAAGTTGTCGCCTCGTCTCCCGAAAAAGGCTTTAGCGGAAAAGCCTGACAGCTCCATTCTTCGCGGCACCATTCGTTACTCGAGCAACTAAGCATGCAAGCGCCCATGGCGGCCGAGAAAAAAACCGGGATGCAAGTCGACCAGGACGGGCAAGAATCGAGACCAGGGCTACACACCTGCGTGCAAAACCCGCCTTCCGGGTAGCCGGATTGTTCGCTCAGGCAGCCGCCATCGTCACATTGCATCTCGGCGTGACAGGGTGAAGCGTAGCCGCCGATCGGCACGCAACATTTTTGTATCGAGCCGGTCGGGCACATTTCCAACTGGCCCGAGAAAGGTGCATAGCTTCCCACCGGGCAGGGTGAATTGAAGCCTTCCACATGAGTGCAGGCCCCGCCGCGCTCTTCGCATTCTTGGTGAATTATGTAAGTAGTCACGGTCATAAATCCGGCGTTTTGCGGCTGGTACCCGTTTTGACTGCCGTCTTCCCCGTCAATACCGGTGTTCCTATCGCAGTAGAGCCAGGTGCTTCCGCCATCGTTAGAAAACCTGTAGGCAAAACTGTAGTTGCCTTCGCCTTCAGGTGTCTCGAGGGTAGCTATATATTCATCGTTATCCGGTTCGGGCGGGTCTATTGCAGAACCGTCCCAGCCCGGGTTAGGTTCGGCTTCAAACCAGTTGGTCCAACTCTGTGGCATACTCTCGCGGCCGCCAAAACCGACTGCCCCGAGCAGAGCTAAATCAGGATCGTTTCCGCTGGTCCGGTCGGTTATCCCGCTAGCGAAAACCCGCCCCAAAACGTGGATTTCTTGATCTGGAGTCTCATAAATAACCAGCGGCCGCTGCAGGCGGCACCAGGCCTCCTTGGTGCCGATCGGCTCGCAAGTGCCGTTGTGGTCGTCGTCCTGATAGCCGGCAGCACACTCGGAACAAT
The DNA here is from genome assembly GCA_019307065.1 of Deltaproteobacteria bacterium. Taxonomy (GTDB): domain Bacteria; phylum Myxococcota; class B64-G9; order B64-G9; family B64-G9; genus JAFDKH01. Next base: position 5,648 of record JAFDKH010000086.1, on the reverse strand, counting down.
CATCACCGGCGTAGGCCAGGCTGCAGTGACAAATAATCACGCCGCTGCTGTCATCACAGTTGCCGTGGTCAGAACAGGAATTCGCCTGACAGACCTCGTTCTCGACGCAACTGCCGTCATCATCGTGATAGCCGCTGTCGCACAGGCAAATAGTGGTGCCACCGGTTCCTTCGGCGCACTTGGTCTTGTGAAGTTCGGTGCAAGGATTGGGCTCACACACATTTTGCTGGGTGGTCCCGCCCGACGAACAGCCCGTCAGAAACAGGCCGGCCCAGACTACAACAAGACAAGAAAGATAGATTCGCATTTTCATTTCATTGACCCCTTACTATTTCATTGCATTCATTCATTCCTAGCGTTAATTGGCAGTCTTGTCCAAACTGGTGATATTCTGTTTTGGCCAGTTAGCATTTTTGGGTTCAAGTGCCGGGAGGATTAGAATGCAGGACAAGTTAATCTTCGTAATCGGCCCGCCGCGCAGCGGTTCGACCATGCTGCAACGCATGCTCGGGTCGCATACCGCCATCTTCAGCCACCCCGAACCGCATATCATCACTCCCCTGGCCCACCTGGGCTACTACGCCAAGGTCGACAAGGCGCCTTACGATCATATAAACGCAGCCGAAGCCATTCGGGAATTCGTCCAGGACCTGCCGGCCGGTGAACAAGATTATCTCGACGCCTGCCGGAGCTATTGCGACATACTCTACGGACGCATGCTGAAAAAGAGCGGCAAACAGATGCTGCTGGATAAAACCCCGGCCTATGCGCTGGTGCTGCCCTTCCTTGCCAAACTGTATCCGCAAGCCAAGTACGTTGTCTTGACCCGGCATCCCCTGGCGGTGCTCAGCTCGTATGCCAATTCATTCTTCGATGGAGATTACGCAGCCGCAGTGGAGTTCAACGACATCCTGGGACGTTACCTGCCGAGCATGGCTAAATTCTTACGCCAGAAGAATGTTCCGCATCTGCAAGTTAGCTATGAAGACTTAGTCAGCCAACCCGAAGAAAAACTGGCCGCAATTTTTTCTTTCCTGGGCCTGCCCAATCAGGCCGATGCGGTCGACTATGGCAAACACGAGCATCTCGACAAGAGCTACGGCGACCCCAAAGTCAAACACCAGACCCGTCCGACCAGCGGCTCGCTAAATAAGTGGGCCGAAGAACTGGCCGCCGACAGCCACAAGCTCGATATCGCCGAGAGCATTGTCGAACAACTTAGTCAGCGCGACCTGGCCGCCTGGGGCTATGATAAAAGCACCCTTTTCGAGCCGGTGGCCAATGCCGTCGGAATACCGCCCAAGAGCGACTGGAAGTGGATGTTCGATTCTTATCGGCTCAAGCGTAAGGTCTTTTTGGGCCTGCGCAAGAACATCCAGCGCAATCAGTTCGGCAAGGCAGTTCGAAAATTGAAATATTATTGCGACGTCTTGCTGCGCGAGTAAAAAATTAGTCGCCCGGTGCGGGACCTTCCTCCGGGAAAATTCCGGTTTCTTCATACTCCCTGATAGCCGGAACCAGGAGATGCCCGTAGTCGGTCTGCATCAAATCTACTTCGGCATCAACAAAATCTTTCCAACCCGAGTAATCACCCAGCAGGGCCAATAAATCTCCGGCGGCCATGACATCCTGCTGGACCTTGACGCCGGCGGCATGCACAGCCGTATTGAAATCAGGATCGGGCATCACTACACCCAACTCGACTATGACCAAAGTCGCTAGAGTCTCTTGGGCTGTTTGAAATTCGGCCAGCGATTCGACCGCCGGCATGACCAGCAACTTGTCGTCCTGGGCCAGCATCTGGGCCACTTCGCTCAAACTGTCCCGAACCAGAGCCACCTGATAGTACTCCCCTTCCTGGATGGCCGCTAAAACCAGATCGGAGCGACTGGTCTTCTGGTCGACGTAGAGCATAATACCCAACTGATCGGCCAGCTGCAGGGCCTGACTAAAGAGCGGAACTTTTGAATCCTCCGGGTCTTGCGGGTCCCCGCCTGTTAAATTTAACTCCTGAATCTGCGCCCAGGTCATCTGATCCACATCGCCGCTTCCATCAGTCGTACGATCCAGGTCCGAATCATGCATCAATATCAGCTGCTGATCACTGGTGTGGCGCACATCGACTTCGACAAAATCGACATCAATTGCAGCCGAAGCCCTGATGGCGGATATCGAATTTTCAGGGTGCTGAATATGAAGACCGCGGTGGGCGGCCACCATTACCTGCGGGCAATCAAGCGCCAGCAGACACTCGATTGGACTTAGACGTTGCCCGCCCGAGCCGTCTGCGTCCGGGCCGCCGTCGCTGGTACCCGAATTGCCTGAACAGGCAAGCACAAAGCAAGAAAAAACACACGCCCAAGTAAACAACATGATCCATTTAAGCAAACCAGTCTTGATCATGACAACATGCTACCCAGTGCATGTTTATTTTACAACCAACTCAGAGTGAGTGACGGGGAGTAACGGGGACGGTCATAACAAAGAATAGAATCGTCATCACCGAATGGTTCTGTCGGTGATCCAAGGGGTTACGCAGTATGGATTCCCGGCAGAATCATCCGGGAACGACGAATTTTGAGTTACTTCTCAAGAATCACAAAATAACAAACTCCAATAACTCGTAAGCAGCTTTCTCTAAAGTGCCCTAACGGGGTGCCAGGGACCTCGGGTTGGACCATGGCTCGGTCAGAGACGAAACAGGGTCTTTGGCTCTCCCATCCGGTGGGTCACCCCTGTCGCCGGGAACCGACTCCCAAGCGGCGTCCGATCCAGGCGAATAGCAGCACCGGCAGCAGGATCCCCAACGGATCCCGGCAGGGGCTGTCGCCCTGACTGCAACCTCCGGCGGATGGGGTATCATCCGGGCGCTCGGGCTGGCAAGTTCCCCAGTCTCCCCAGGAGCAATCCTCGCCACACAGGCGCTGCTCCAAGCCCCCTTCACAAGCGCGCTGCTCCAGGCTGCCACGCTCACACTCGCCCTCATCGCGGCAGTCGAGCCACAGGCCCCAGTGGCAGCCGTCGCACTCCCGGGTCTGCTCGCCGCACCAGCCGCAGGACCTGCTCTGAGGCGCATCTTCGGGACCGCACTGGCACACGGAGCAATCCTGCGGGCAGGTCTGCTCGTCCTCGTCGCCGCTGCAGTTCCCGTCGCCGCACAAGGTGCAAGCCTGGGAGTCGAAGTTGCAGTCGCCATCGCAGGCCAGCTGGCCGCCGTTGAAACCGATGTCGGAACAGGAAACCCCGCCCAGGTCCGCGCCGTCGCACTGCTCTTCGCCCTCGATGACGCCGTTGTTGCATTCGGAACGATCGACCAGCGCTCGCAGGTCAGCCATGGAGCCGTCGAACCAGTCCCGGTCCACGTTGGTGCCGATCCCGTCAACCGAGCCGGCCTCGGTGTACTGCCAAAACATCCAGCCGGTCCAGGGTGCCGGCACGTCCGGGCAGTTGACCTCGTAGTTTGCGATCCACAATGGATAGTGCCCAAACTCATTGCTCGAAGAACCCTCGCTGCTCCAGAAACTGGGATTCGAGTAGATGATCGGCGTGACGCCGGTGGCCCCTTCGATGGTGTTTAACCAGGTGCGCAGCTTGTCTAGTGCATTGGGGCCCTGGACTTCGTAGTCGACTATCGGTGGCAGCTCGCCGTTCTGGACGCCGCCCACCTTGTTCAGCCAGAGGTCGGTCTGTTGCGAGATGCTGGAGCCCGGGTGCAGCGCCTGGTACGCCCCCCGGATCAGGCCCACCCGTTCGGCCTCGCTCCAGTTGGTGTCGAAGTTCACGTCCTCCGTGACACCGGCGGCCACCCGGATGTACGCAAAGCGCACGTTGGTGGCCGCGACCCGATCCCAGTCGATGTCCCCCTGCCAGCGGGACACGTCGATACCCAGGACCGTGTCGGCCCCGGGGCACACGATCACAGCTTGTTCGATGGTGGCGTAAGGGTCCAAGTTGGATCTGCCATCGGCGCCGGTGTCCGTCCCGCAACCTGCCAGGGCCAACGTCAAAGCCAGTGCCAGGGTGGATCGGCATAGTCTCGCCATGGTTCCCGCTCCTTTTTCGATCTGTTCACAGCCGCCAACTCAGCGGCACTCCCACGCACAGTTGCAGTCTTCGGTCACCCGCTCACGCTGGTAGTAGCAGTTGTACTGGCCCCAGCACGTGACGGTGTAGCTGACGCTCTCGTCACAGTAACCCTGGACCTCCCAGGTTTCTGCGCACGGAGGATTGGCCTGGCTTCCGCCGCACTCGTCGTCCCAGTCCACCAGTACGTCCCGGCACTCGCCGGTCGGGCATTGCTCGCAACGCTCGACCGCGTCGCAGCAGATCCCTTCCAGGCAACGGTCTCCGTCCGTCAGCGGGTCGCCGTCGTCACAGGCCTTCATCTCGCAGTCGGCCAGATCGGCGCAGTCGGTCAAGCCGTCGCAGTCGTTGTCGCGCCCATCGCCGCACGAGGCCTCCGGCTGCTCATTCGGCTCACAGACGAAGACGCAGTTGCCCGCATTGCAAGTCTCGCCGCTGGTCTGCGGATCGCCGTCGTCGCAGGCCGCGCCCTCGCAGTCGAACTGATCGGCACAATCGACCAACTCGTCGCAGTCGTTGTCCCGGCCGTCTGCGCAGCTCGTCTCGGGCTGTTCGTCCGGTTCGCAAGGGTTTTCGCAGCGCCCCTGGACACACACTGAGGCCACGCAAGCTCCTTTTTCGCACACTTCGCCTTCGGGGCAGGTCTGACCACCACAGGCCACAGGCCAGCACTGGCCGTTGCCGCAGCGCTCCCCGGACGCGCAGACGACCCCGACACAGGCCGGCTCCCGGCACTCGTCCTGGTAACAAACCTGGCCGGGCGGGCATTCGGCCTCATCGCACACCATCGGGTAGCAGAACCCGTTGGCCGTGCAGAGCTCGGTCGGTTGGCACTCTACGGCGATGCAGTTCGCGATGATACACTCCCCCTCGAAGCAGACCTCGTCGTAGCCCAGGCAGTCCTCGTCTGGACAATCCTCTGGATAGCAGTCTCCACCGGCGCAGCGCATGCCCGGATCGCAGATCGCATCGATGCAGCTCGCACCGACACAGCGTCCATCGAGACATACCTCATCGACCCCCGGGCAGGTTCGTGCCTCACAGTCCTTTTCGTAGCAGCGCCCATCGCAACACAGCTGTCCCACCAGGCAGGGCGTCCCGGGACAGTTCGGGACGCAGCCACCCGCTTCACAATGGGAGTTCAGGTCGCAATCGGTATCGTGTTCGCAAACCTTCCTCTCGCCGTCGGAGCAGCCGGCGAAACCGATCAGCGCGAGCGACAGACAACACGAAACGAGCAGGAACCATACCTCGCGTCGAAGCATCATTACCCTCCAAAAATCCAGCGGAACAGCACAACGATTTGAACTTGTAGAAACAAACCGCATATTCTACTTCACAACCCTCACCCGTGAATTCTAAAGTGGGATAATATCACAGGCATCAGTTTTTGATAAGGCAACCGCTAAGCGGAGTGACGGGGACGGTCATAACAAAAGATTCATGAGAAACAACTCATTATCTGCAAAAAACGCTCTAAATAGATCTGTCGTCCCCGAAAGTTTCTGTCGGGGATCCAGGGGTTTAGGAATTATGGATTCCCGACAGAAACTTTCGGGAACGAC
>JAFDKH010000085.1 GCA_019307065.1 Deltaproteobacteria bacterium | reverse complement strand
AATGAAGATGCTCGATGCCCAACCTGAAACACTGCGACAGCGTGCCGAAAGATTGGTTCACGCCATAAAGAGCGAATCCTCCGCAATCGAGGCGGAAATCATTGAAGTAGCTGGTCAAGTGGGTGGGGGAGCTATGCCGATGGTCGAGCTGCCCGGTTATGCAATTGCCGTTTCACCCGAAGACAAAGATGTCGAGGGTCTAGTGGCCCGCTTAAGACAGGCCACTCCGGCAGTTCTTGCCCGGGTTTATCAAGAACGAGTAGTTTTTGATGTACGTACAATTATCGACGACCAGCAGCTTGACGATCTAGCTGGTGCTATTTGCGCAGTCATGCTCAAATAGCCAGTCGATAGAAATATTTTACCTGACGGAAGCAGGTTTTGTGGAGCCTGAATGAAGGAAGACGGTCAGAACAAGATAAGCTTTCCCGACTTGAGTACGAAAAGTGAATCGCGAAGCTTATCGATCGTTGCAATTGGCGGGGGTAAGGGTGGCATCGGTAAATCTTTGCTGACAGCCAACCTGGGTATTTGCTTTGCCAAAAATCGTCTGAAGGTGGTCTTAATTGATGCCGATCTGGGTGGCTCTAACTTGCACACCTGCCTGGGTGTCGATCTGCCGGAAATTTCTTTAAGTGATTTTGTTGCCAGGAGAGTTGAGAATATCGAGGAGACGATTGTTGAGACTGGCCAGAACGGGCTTGGATTGATAAGCGGAGCGCAAGACTTCCTCGGCTCTGCAAATATCAAGTACACTCAGAAACTCAGAGTGCTCAAGCAAATTCGCAAGATCAACGCAGACTTGATTCTTATGGACCTCGGCTCTGGAACTTCGTTCAATGTGCTGGATTTTTTTCTAACAAGCGACCTGGGTATTGTCATGATGGTACCCGAGCCGACCTCGCTCGAGAATAGCTATCGTTTCATCAGGAGTGCATTTTATCGTCTTTTGCGACATCAAGAGAAGAGCATTCCTTTCAGGAAGATCATTGAACAAGCCATGGAAACCCGAAACGAGAGCGGTATCAGAACACCCTTCGACTTGATTCGAGTTGTCAGCAAAATGGATCCGGAGAAAGGTGACAAATACCGGGCCTCGATGCTTGCATTCAGACCGCTCTTGGTAACCAACCAGGTTCGATCGGAAGAGGATGCTGAACTCGGCGTGGCGGTCAGGATGGCTTGTCGGAAGTATCTTGGAATCGACTTGGATTACTTGGGTTATATTGGCTACGACGATGCTGTCTGGAAAGCGGTGCGAAATCGTGCTGCTCTTCTTCAACATGCGCCTGATTCAGCATCGACCGAGAGTATCTGGAACATTGCCCGTGAGGTGGCCAGGCGGCTCAAGCAAAAACCGGAAAGTGCTTTACGGAACATCTTATGAGGGATTTTAGAGAACAGAACTGCTATGAATTGCTGGATGTCAAGCCGTATGCTTCCCAGCAAGAGCTCGAAGGGGCATACAACAGGGCTAGACGTTTCTTTAGCTCGGAATCCGTAGCGACCTATGCTTTATTTCAACCAGATGAACTTGTGCTTCTTCGCCGGCGAATCGAAGATGCCTACAGAATACTGAGTGATCCCGAGCGACGCCAACGATATGACAGTGAAATGCTGCGCCTGGAGGAAGAAGGGCTTCAGGGTTCTGAGCTTGAGACTTCCCCGGAGCGATCTGCCGGCACAACTGACGAGGTCCATGAAGAAAAAGAGCAAGCAACACAAGACTCCAGACAACTCAAGCTGGACGAAGTAGCCGATCAGGAGCCACTAGAACAAGAGCAACCGGTCGAAGAAGAGCCCGAAGATAGGCCTTCGGATTCAACGCCAGTCGACGAAAAGACTGGTGAGTCTGACGATAGACTGTCGGGCGAAGGAAAATCAGAGGATGTACAGCCGAGTGGCTCGAGTCCGGTCCAAACGACTGAGCCAGAACCCAAGGACGATATGCCGGTTCTGCCGCCCATGCCACCGATCAACGAAGAGACAGAATATAGCGGTGATTTACTGAGACAAGTTCGTGAAGCCCGTGGATTCACAATCGAAAAAATAGCCGACATCACCAAGATCGCCATTTACTATGTCCGGAATCTGGAATCTGAGAAGTATTCGGATCTACCGGCCAGGGTCTATGTACGCGGCTATATAAAACAAATCGCCAAGCTGCTTGAAATTGATATTGAAGCTACTGCCAAAAGTTATGTCGAACGAATGGAAAAACCTGACGAGCCCGACGAGGCTGTTTAGTTCACGCACAAGCACTCGGTCAATTCAGCAAGATCCGGCAAATTCTCAAAGTCACTAACCAGCTCGAGAGCCCGCTCAACTTGTTGTTCGGTGAGCAGGGGGCTTGCCAGGTCCCTGAATTTTTTGCGAACCAGTCCGGTAGTTTCGGCTTGATCACGGCCAGCCGCTCCCAACGGAATGTCAACCTTACAGGTGAGTTTCTGATTGCCTCTTAATTGCATAGTGACTTCCGAGCCAAATGGCATCGGCATATTTTCAAAATCTGCCTGAGCGAGATCAAATTCTCCGGCTTGCTTGTCTTTTCGCTCGAGGGACAATTGTCCGAAACCGTTGGCCGCGGCCCGTGAAGCCTGACGTACCAGCCCCGGGGCGCGAGCCCATAAAAAGGAGCCGATCCGCAAGAGATCCTTTGGGCTGGGGATCAAGGTTGTACCTAATTGACGACCGACCTCATTACGAACAGCAAGTATTTTTCTAAAGTCGATTATTCCCAGCAAAGCTCTCAAAGGCAGGTGATCCGATATTTTCTCCACCATTTCCAGGGTTAGAGACCAATCATGAACTATTTCGATTTTCTCACTCATAGCTTGAAGTTCTTGACGGCATTGATCCAGTTCTTCTTCGGCGAGTTCAAGCGGTCCCAGCTTGCCTTTGAGCAAGCCCATGGCCAGACTGTAAGGTATCGAAAAGTTAATTCGTACCGGCGTACAAGGGTCCCCGCTGGAAAGTGTACTCAAATGGTTCATCTCCGAGCTGAGCAGGCTTGTACGAACAGTAATTTTTACCAGATCAGCAGGTTCAAAAGGACGATTATGCACAGCCTCGAACTGTTTCATGTTTTCAAATAATGCGTCGAGAATACTGTCAAGATAAGCGCAGCCCGGATAAATCTTGAAAGAAAGAGTGTCGGAGACCCAGGCCTGACCAAAGCCTGTGAACATGCCCGGCAAATAATGATGAGCAAAATGCTGTCCGAATCCGATTTCGCTGTCAAGGATGTCAAGCGGGCCGGTTAGGCCCCAGGATGCCAAGCTGGCACAGAGCAGGCCGTCACGAGCCGGAAAAGCGGCGGATAATAGTTTAGAGTCGGGACCCATGAAACCAGGCCACATTGCAAAAGGGGGTTGGTAGAGCGCCAGCGCCATGGCATGGCTTGTTTGTTCGGCAGTCAAACCCAATAATTTTGCCCCTACACAGGCGGCAACTGGTGCATGTAAGTGTGTCCAGAGTTGTCCATTTTGAGGACCCAGGACTACACTGGCCCCGAGTCTTCCGCCGACTTCGTTGCCGATGATTTGGGCTAAAAGAGCAGACTTGCCGTCCAGACCGGATTCTTGGGCCTGGGCAAAACTTGCCAACACAGCAGAATGCCCGGTATGGCCCAAGAACAAGTAGTCGTCGAAGTCAAGGGCCATCGAAGCTGCAGCATTGGCAACTACGGCTACTGTTGGCGAGGACCGGTCGCCTTGAGGAAATACCGTACTACGACCATTGGCTCGGGTACTCAAAATGACTTCACGGATGGTTCGGGCAGTCCGGGTAGGATAACCTGCATATACTGCGGCTATCATCGAAAGCAGCTGGAGTTTGGCTTTCTCGACGACTCGATCCGGGATATCTTCGAATCGGAGTGCCGTGGACCAGGCTGCGATGCGTTCGAGAGTAGTGGACATTGAAAGAGAGTCTGATCTGCTCGTTTTGAATAAAAATACTGTTTATACAACCTTGCGTACTTCTTCGAGTTGACCGGCAGAGCCAAGTTTTTCGTTTTTATGAGCTATAAACTTTGCATATTCAGCCATGAAGATTTTACCCGGGCCGCGTAAATCAAACTTCTCGGGGGTGTCTTTGAAAAATTCACGGTGGACTCGGGTCCAGACCAGGCGTCCGTCAGTATCGATATTGACCTTGATAACACCTAATGGCACAGCCTTGGCGAATTCATTCTCGTCTACGCCTTTGGCGCCAAGCATCTTGCCGCCGGCTTCATTGATTCGCCTGACTTCCTCTTCCGGGACCGAGGAAGATCCGTGCATAACCAGCGGGAATTTAGGCAGGCGTTTTTGAATTTCGGCCAGCACATCAAGACGCAAGGCCTGTGCTCCACTGAACTTGTAGGCGCCATGGCTGGTTCCGATCGCGACAGCCAGGCTGTCGCACCCGGTTTTTGCCACAAAGTCTTTGGCCTCGTCGGGATTGGTTAGACGGGCATCTTTTTCGTCGATCTTGACATGTTCTTCCACTCCGCCGAGCTTGCCTAGCTCAGCCTCAACCACAATACCCTTGGCATGCGCGGCATCGACAACTTGTTTGGTGATACGCACATTTTCTTCGAAAGGCTCAGCCGAGGCGTCGATCATTACCGAGGAGTAGAAACCGCTATCGATACAGTCCAGGCAGGCTTCCAGATCGCCATGATCGAGGTGCACCGCAAATATTGAATCGGAAAAAACGTCATTAGCCGCTCCGATAATGGCTTCCAGCATGCGCTTATCTGTATAGCTGCGGGCGCCTTTCGAAATCTGGATAATAAAAGGAGCTTTCGAATCAAGGTTGCCCCGAAAGAGACCCATGGTCTGCTCGAGATTGTTGATGTTGTAAGCTCCGATAGCAAACTTGTCATAGGCGAATTCGAAAAGTTTTTTAGTTGTAACAATCATGTTTTCCTCCCGCGTTTATTCGCAGGGGTTACGTAGCACGGAGAGGGAAACCTGGTCAAGCTTGACCGTCATCAGTGCAGGTTTGATCGGTTCATTCGTCGTCAGAACATAACCATATCCCGCTGTGCCGGGCCCGGCCCGCAATCCGGCCGAATCCGAACCAACCAGGCATAATTGGGAAGCCAGGGACCCACCCAAACCCAGCTTCACCCTTGACCCTATTGGATGGGCGGTGTTACAGATCGTGCATTGTTCAAACAATACTTGGCGGGTGAGGGCAGAGATGTCAGAGTTATGTTTTTCTGTGGAGCACGAGATGATAGGCAGGCAGTCGCCCCACCCCCTGCAAGCCCCAAAAAAACACACGACAGCGTGGTCGAGCCGATGCCGGAATCGTATCTCTTGTCCAGGCTTGGTGTTAATGACGACGATGGCTACAAGTGAGAAGATCACAGCGAACAACTGGAGAGTATTGTCGCGTAGCCGCGCCAAACTCTCAGTTCAAGCGTTGGGCCTCTTAAATAATGATCGATGATGAAAGAAAAAAAGAAGCATCAGAGCAAAATGAGTGTGTCAGTCACACGCACCCAGTGCCTCCTGGTGAACTCGGACGCTACGGTGTAGATGGCGATCCACACTCAGAGATGGACATTGCAAGTTATGTGGAGATCGAAGCGCCCGACGAAAACGTCCAGCATGTCGAAAAAATAAAACGCGAGATCGTCATTGGGGATGCCTACGATATATGGGAGGTAACAACCGACAAGGATCGGTGGTGGGTAATAACCAACCTCACTAACCTATATTCACAAAAACATTTTCCAAGCCTTGATTACACGCTTTCTTTTCATATCGGCCTGATGATGCGGCTAAGAAGCCGCACTGATAGTGTCGATGGCAGTGACCCAAGTCCATTTGATGAAGTGTTAAGACGCGGAGAGCAGGCCAGTGTTAAGCATGACAATGCTGTTGAGGCAGAAGACTACCAAGCAGTAGGGATGCTTCTCCGAGAAAGCTTGATTTCATTGGTAGGCGCATTAAGGCGGCGAACAGAGATTCTTGACGATGTTGATCGCCCTCAAGATTCGAATTTCATTGGTTGGACTGAAGTCTTGACGAATCAACTATGCGCGGGAGGAACGAACAAGGAGTTACGCCGACATCTAAAGAACATATCCAAAGAAACTTGGCAACTTGTTAATTGGCTAACCCATGCAAGAAGTGCGAACAAGACCGCCTCCTCAATTGCGATACATTCTTGCCAGACCGTAATAGGTCATTTCATACAGATCCTTCAAAGGGACCGAACAGATAAAACTGATGAATGCCCTATATGTAAGTCGCGGAACGTGAGGACGCACTTCGATATTTCTATACAACCTGATGGTGATTATTACATGAGTTGTGCGGTCTGCGATTGGACTAATCACCCGGAAGCTCATGAGGAATAGCCATGCTTGCATGGCCCAACAAAAAAATCCAGCGGACGCAAAAAAACCGCGCCGCTGATCAACGCGTTGGCTTTGGAGATACATGAGCATTAAACCCATAGACCATCTTGCAAAGATCCTGCGTGATAAGAAGACCGTGGTCACGCGTGCGGTGTTTTGGCGTATTCCACACCGCACGGACACACAGGATATTCGCCTCAAGATCGGCCGATACAAGAAGTCCCAGGACTGGAACCACCGTGAAGAACCGGAGAGCCTGACGCCCAAAAGCGAGTTGACCCTCGATGATGAGGAATTTCGTAACCTGATTGACTTCATCCAACAGAATTACGAGCCATTCAGGGCCGGAACGAAGGCGTTCATCCCGCTCGAACGTCCTTTTGATTCGAACACGGCTCAGGCAGTCAAAGCACTATTCAACCTTCCAGAGAAGCGCGAACTTCTTGACTTCCTTTCGAAGAATCGCATTATTCCCGAACACTTGCTCCTCGCCCTGCATCATAAGCGCCGCATGGATGCAATTGCCACCTATGATGACATGCTTGCCGATGACTTGACTGAGCCCCCTTGGCAGAAATGGTTTGAACAGAATCCCTGGGTGTTAGGAACGGAGTTTGTCCGAGTGCTTGACGAACGTGCAATCGATACCGAGCACATCTCCGATTTCCTGATGCAAGCGTACGACGGTTTTCTCGACATCGTTGAGATCAAGAGACCGGAAGGAAGACTGACGTTCTGGGCCGAAAAACTCGACCATGGGAACTACGTCCCGTCGGCCGACTTGACCAAGGCAATCACACAGGCGACGCGATACATATACGAGGTCGAACGGGCAAACAAAGGGGACGTTCTTTCACTATTTTCATTCAAGTGGCAATGCAAATAGCGAAAGAACGTCCCCCTGATCTCCGATGAGTGATCTCCTATCAGCGGCAAGCCTCTTCCTCGCAGTGATTGGGCTCCTATACAGTGTCTGGTACGGTGAAATAACCAAAGCGATAGCGCTCACCGCCCCGCAGCACAGGGACGACCGAGGGCCCGTCATCCGAGAGACGAAGACCGCGTACCAAACCCGTGCCCTTCCGCTCGCCATGGCATCAGTGACACTTGCCATTGTGCTCACTCCAGACCTCGTATCAGTCGCCGTATCCGCCTTCCGCGCTGTCTCTCAAGAAGGCGTCTCCGCTGTCAATCTGTACGATGCGGTCAGGACCTTGTTCTGCGCCATCGCAGTCACGTCGATTGGGCTTGCGGCGCATACGTTACGTCTTGCCTGGCGAACCCGAGCACGCTGGAAGGAGCTTGCAAAATGAATAGAATGGACAGTGCTGATGACGCCTAACAACGGCATGCAACTGGCGGCGCTTCGCGCCGCAGCTGATGCCTAGGGCGTTAGAAATATTGCGGGCCTCACGAGTCATGGCTGGGTGTACACAGAGTGAAAAAGCTGTTATTCTGTATCTGTAGTTCACACGGAACGAGAGAGGTGGTGTCTTGGAACCACTTGAAATCCAAAAGATTATCGATGTCTGCCTTGCTTACGGAATACGCAAGATCGCGCTTTTCGGGTCTTTTGTTCGCGGTGAAGCCGGTCCGGACAGTGACATCGACCTGATTGTAGATTTTTCTGGCCCAACTGGTTTTATCACACTGGTTAAGCTCGAGCGGGAGCTGTCAGAGGTCATGGGCCGAAAAGTCGACCTCTTGACTGAGCAGGCCATCAGTCCGCATCTGCGCAATCGGATCCTCAATGAGCAACAGGTCATCTATGAAGCAGCATGATAGCCGGCTCTATCTTCAGCACATGTTGGATTCCATCTCGACCATTGGTACGTATTTGAAGAACGTAGACGAACCCACATTCCGCACGACCAGCTTGCTTCAAGACGGTGTAATCCGCCAAATCCAAATAATAGGTGAAGCCGCGAAAAGGATTTCTCCTGAAATCAGTACCAAGTACTCAGATATACCGTGGCGTGACATAGCGGGAATGCGCGACAAGTTGATTCATGACTATTTCGGCGTCGATGTTGATATGGTCTGGGTAACAGCCACGGTAGATTTACCGGAACTCGATAAACAGTTATCGCGAATTCTTGCTGAGTTGTAGCGAGGAATTTCTAACAAGAGCTTGCACCTGACAATCGCGCCTGACACGCCTTGTGCTGTCGCACAAGCCGCGCCAGCCCCGCTTGCAGATGAAGCCAACGTTAGGCGAATGGTTCTCCAAAGCCCGAGTTTGAGACGGATAAAGACCGTAGTTATTTCTTGATCCACCTGCCGGTGCATTCAGAAAGCCTGCCGAAGGCGCCTGCATCGGAGAAAAGTTCGGAGAAAAGTTCGGAGAAAATCGTGTCGCTGATGGCGCGGGATCCACAGGTGACGATCTCAGAAATCGCTATTGAGCTGGGGATTACAACCAGGGCTGTTGAGAAGCAAATCTCGAATCTGAAGGAATCAGGCAGGATCGAACGTGTTGGCCCGGATAAGGGCGGCCATTGGAAAGTCAAAGAAAATTGATGAGCACCCCCAAAATGTCCAAATAGCTCAAGACTTTAGATTAAGCCTGGTTATCAGTGAATTCGCCGGGTTCGCGATTTCTTCTGCTTTTGATGTATTTGTACGTGAAAAAGGCGGCAATCAAGCCAATCAACCCAACCAGGGCCCAAATACCCGCTTTCTCGACAGTAACTATTATGCTGTCAATCTGGTCGACAAAAGCGTAGCCGACAACTAAAAATCCAACTCCGTGTAATAACACAATTGAACTGTCGACTATTGCGAATTTAACAAACGAGTAACGCAAAAAGCCGGAGGCGACATAGGTCGGCGCCCGAGTACCGAAGAAAAACCGGCAGCCGATGATGGCCCAAATACCTTTAGCGGCCATCTTCTTCTTTGCATTTTTAAATCCGCGTGACTGAATAAAACGCTTACCTATTCTAGTGCCCGACAACAAGCCAAGTACACCGCGTCCCATCCAGTACTGAGTGATATCGGTGGCGATGATGCCACCGATGATGGCCAGACCTCCCAGGAACGGACTCAGCAGGCCGCCGGCAATACAAGCGCCACCCAGCAAGGTGAAGGCTTCTTCAGGAGGTGCCAGAGGGAAAATTGCCGAAAACCAGACGAACAGAAATAGACCTAAGTGGGCGTCTCCAAAAATGGGAATGAAAAAGTCATTAATGCAGGATTCTAGAAACTCCAATTACTTACCCGGGCACTCTGCGCGTATGGCGGCATCGATGTTTTTGTCTCCATAAGCTTTATCGAAATGGGCAGAAAACTCGGCCGCCAATTTTTTGGCACGTTCACTAAAGGCCTTCTTGTCCTGCCAAGTGTTTTCAGGCCGCAAGATCGAGTTGTCCGGAATGCCTGGACAGCTACGCGGGATCTGCAGGTGGAAGATTGGATCTTGATCGTATTCGACATCTTTGAGTGCCCCGGACAAAGCTGCCTGGACCATCTCGCGAGTTAGTCGGATATCCATCCGCTGACCCACTCCGTAAGGACCTCCACTCCAGCCAGTGTTGATCAAGTAGACGTCGGTGCCATGTTTCTTCAATCTTTCACCCAACATAGTGGCGTAGACGCCGGGATTGCGGGGCATGAAGGGTTCTCCAAAGAAGCGCGAGAATACGGTTTTCGGTTCGACAATGCCGGTTTCGGTACCGGCCAGCTTGCTGGTATAGCCCATCAAGAACCACAGCATAGCTTGTCGTCGATCTAATCGTGAAACCGGCGGCAAGACGCTGTTAGCGTCAGCAGTCAGGAACAAGATGGTCTTGGGGTGGCTGCCGACTGGCGGATCTTTGATATTCGACAGAAAGGTCAGGGGGTATGACGCACGTGAATTGGGTGTGAAACGATCGTCGAAAAGATCGAAATGACCGTCGGGATACATCATTGTGTTTTCTACAATAGCGCCATGCTCCAAGACAGGGGCTTTATGGAAAACGGCCTTGTGAATCTCGGGTTCCTTTTCCGGATCGAGATCAATTAATTTCGCATAACAACCGTTTTCAAAGTTGGCCACGCCGTTGTCGGACCAGCCGTGTTCGTCGTCGCCCAGCAGAGCCCGGCGAGCATCGGCGGATAAGGTAGTTTTGCCGGTGCCGGACAATCCCAATAATAGAGCGATGTCACCGTCGGGACCTTCGTTGGCCGAGCAATGCAAGGGCAGAATACCTTCGGGAGGCAAGTAATGGTTCATCACGGTGAAAATCAATTTTTTAATACTGCCGCCGTAAGCTGAGCCGTAGACAATGCCGACTCGGCGGTCGAGGTCCATAGCGACCGCCATGGTAGAAGTCTGACCGGTTTCGGCCAGAACGCGCAGCCGGCCATCATAGCGCTTGGCGTCCAGTTTATCGTACGGGCAAGCCAGCAAGTAAAACGGTCTTTCATGAAAGACTGATTTTGAGATATCGGCTGGAACTTTACGAAACATATTGTCGGTAAATAGAGCCGACAAGGCTTGATCTGTTACCTGCTTTACTTCAAGAGCCCATTCGGGATTGGCACCCAGGACCCGATCGGTCATGTAAAGCTTTTCTTTACCCGCCAGCACGCTCAGGGCGTCTTCAAGCAGCATATCGAATGTAGATGCCTCGATTGGTAAATTATTGGGTGAGTTCCAATCAATGTCAGCCTCGCTCTCGGGTCGCCTGACGATGACCGTGTCTTTTGGGGATCGGCCGGTTGATTCAATCGGGGTCCAGGTTACCAATGCACCGTTTTCTGAGGCCAGAGCTTCTTTTCGATCGAGGGATTCCTGGATTAGTGTCTGGCGTGGAGGATTGCTGAGTATCTGCTTATGATTTCTGATCAAATCGTTGATTTTTTCTTGAATGGACATCAGATGACTCCTTGTAGAAATGTGTTTTTTCAGATTCTTCAGACTGAACCTTATAATCCTTTGGAGCTATATATCAAATCAAAACAATTTGAGAAATCGTTAACTTATTTTGCAGCCACTATGCTAGCACGCGCAAATAGATGGGGACAGGGTAGGTTCTACAGGTGGCTCAGGAGGCACGTCATCTGGCAATTCCGGTGCCACAGACAATTCCGGCAACAGCAATTAAAAAAAATAGATGAATAGATGGAGACAGGGTACGTTCTAACTGCGATTCTAATTGAGCACTACTACAACGAGCGTAAAGATGAAGGAGAACCATCATGAAATGGATAGGGTGTGCGTGTGTTGGGCTGGTTTTATTTCTGGCCGGTCCCGGCTGGACCCAGGCAGACGAGCCGAAATTAACCGCCAAGCAAATTCTGGACAAAGTCGATGACTTGTACCGGGGTAAATCATCTTACGCCAGGATGACCATGAAGGTAGTCACCGAACACTGGACCCGCGAGATGAAGATCGAGGGTTGGAGCAAGGGCAAGGAAAAATCTCTGATGCGCATACTTTCTCCGCGCAAAGAAAAAGGAACTGCAACCCTGAAGTCCGGTGATAACATCTGGAACTACCTGCCCAAGGTCAAGAGAGTCATCAAAGTTCCATCGTCGATGATGGGCGGCTCCTGGATGGGGAGTCACTTCACCAACGACGACCTGATCAAGGAATCACGTATGGCCGATGACTATGACTTTAAAGTGTCATTCGAAGGCAAACGTAAGGGCCTTGAAGTGTCCGAAGTCACCTGTATTCCCAAAGTTGATGCGGCGGTCGTCTGGGGCAAGGTCGTGGTGCTGGTGCGGACTGAGGATCTTCAACCTCTCACGGTCGCCTACTATGACGAGGACATGGAGTTGGCCCGCACGATGACCTTCTCGCAGTTTAAAACCATGAGTGGCCGTTTGTTACCCTCGGTCATGCGAATGGTGCCGACCGATAAGCCCGATGAATTCACCGAGTTCAGCTATAACGAAATTGAGTTTGATATTGAACTGAAAGACAGCAAATTTTCGCTGCGTAACCTTCAACGTTAGAGGTCGGTCATGAACATTCTACGGATCGCCTGGCGAAATATATGGCGTAATTCTAGGCGTACGACTATTACGGTCGCAGCCGTCGCCCTTAATACGGCTATATTGATTGTCAGCTACGGCTTGATGTACGGCATGCTCGAAGACACTGTACATAATATTACTCACATGGTTGTTGGAGATGCCCAGATTCATGCTCCCGAGTACCGGGCCGATCATTCCTTTTATCGAACGATTCCAGACCCTGAAAAAATCATCGCGGCTGCTAAAAAAGACGGAATTGATGCCTCTCCACGTTCCTACGGATACGGCCTGGTTTCGGTAGGCCATAAATCGGCCGGGGCATTATTTTGGGGCGTTGATCCTGTGCTCGAGAGGCAGGCTCTCGAGTTGGCCGGTCAGCTGAAAGCCGGTGAGTATCTGTCTGAGAAACGTGAGCTTCCGCAAGAAGGTCAGCTTCGAAAGCGGGAGATTGTTCTCGGTCGTAAGCTGGCTAAATCGTTGCATGCCGAGGTGGGGGCCGAGATTGTCGCGGTTGTCCAGGCCGCGGATGGGTCTTTAGGTAACGAGTTGTTCGTGGTCAAGGGCATCCTCAAAACTGTCGGTGATGAAATTGATCGCTCGGCAGCTATTACCCACAAACTTGATTTCGAAGATCTGTTTGTCTCAGGTGGCAGGATTCATGAGATTGCTTTGAATGCTCACGGCAAATTTACTCCCGATCAGATCGTTGAAAGGCTAAAGACGGTTGCCGAGGATTCGGAAGTTCTGGCTTGGGGCGGGATTATTCCGGCCTTGTCCGACATGGTTCAGATGTTTGACGCCAGCATGTGGATTTTCGGCTTCATCTTTTTCTTGGCCGCCGGCCTGGGCGTCATGAACACAATGCTGATGGCCACTTTCGAGCGTATGCGCGAATTCGGTATGCTCAAGGCTATGGGGGCGACTCCCTGGCGAATAATCCGGGATGTAACGTCTGAAGCTTTCATGTTGGCCTTGTTTTCGACAGCTATTGGCTTGGTAATCGGAGTGGCGGCAAACTACTACTTCCATATCTGGGGGATTGACCTGAGTGGAGTCGGGGGAGACGTTTTAATATCCGGGGTTGCGTTCAATCCTGTCTGGAAAGCCACCATGAATACCGGAAGCTTTGTCAACATAGTCCTGGTCATGTGGACAGTCTGTTTGGCGGCAACGTTGTACCCCGCGGTCAAGGCCGCCCGGTTGGACCCGGTGCGTGCCATGACCCACGTTTGAAGGAGGCCCTGCTATGAAAAAGATATTTCATCTGGCTTGGCGCAGCATTTGGCGCAATCGGCGCAGGACGATAATAACGGTATCTTCGATTGCCTTCTCTCTGGCTCTGGCGGTCTTCTTTATAGCGGTCGGTGACGGGGTCTACGCCAAGTTGGTGGATGATGCGGCCCGAATGCAAGCCGGGCACATGACCGTCGAAAATGTGGAGTATCGTGACGCTCCAGCCATTGACCTGATAGTAAAAGACCTCGATAAGCTGAGAAAAGAAATCGAAGCCATACCGGATGTGGAACGAACCAAAGCCCTGGTTATTGGTCAGGGAGTGGCCAAATCCGGCGCGGGAGCCATCGGGGTGATAGTTGCCGGTATCGAACCATCTAGCGAGGTCGGCAGTTCACCCCTTTCCAAGAAACTGATTGCCGGCAAGTATCTTGAAGATGGCGACCAACGAAAAGTAATTGTAGGCGCCGAACTGGCTAAACGATTGAAGCTTGGTAAGAAGAAAGAAGCCACCCGAATTGCAGCTTTACTGAGGCCGACCGTCGAGTTTTTTGGAGTCAACTCGGATCCGCTCGTCGAAATAATACGTATTCGCCTGGCAATCGGTAAGAAACTAGTCGTCTCTTCCAACAATGTCGATGGTGAACTCGTCGAGGAACTGGTTCGAGTCAAAGGAGTCTTCAAGACCGGAGCGGTGGAAATCGACGCCTACTTTATTCAGCTGCCGATTGACTTTGCCCGCAAGCTGTACGGGATTGGCATGAACCAATCTAGCCAACTCGGAGTGCTGGTCAAGGACGTTGCAGACAGAGACGAAGTCATGGAAACGGTCGCTCAACTGATAAAGGAAAATCCGGAAGTGACCTGCAAACCCTGGGAAGAGGTCTTGCCGGATTTAGCGGCCTACATCCAGGTGGACAAGGGTTCCAACCTCATTTTCCAGGGTATTTTTATTTTCCTAATCCTGTTTATCATTTTCAATACGGTTTTAATGTCGGTCTTAGAGCGCAAACGCGAATTCGCCGGATTATGGGCCGTGGGTACTCCACCGGGCCGACTCAAAGGTCAGATTCTATTCGAATCGGGTTTGATCGGTTTATTGGGAGTTGTTATCGGCCTGGGAATCGGTGGAGTCCTGGCCTACCTGACTCAAATATACGGTATCGATATGTCGGGGTTGATGGATGAATCCACTTCGGTGTCGGGTTTTGCCTTCGACACCATGCTGCATGCCAAGCTGACCTCGGAGCTTTTACTAGTTATGGGCCTGATTGTTTTTTGTGCGACGTTATTCATCAGCCTTTATCCCATGGGGCGCATCAAGCGCATTCACGTGGCGGACGTTTTAAGGGGATAATCATGGAAGCCATCGTCAAACTACAAGGTGTCACCAAGGATTACGGCCAGGGAGACGTGATAGTCCATGCGCTCAGAGGTGTAGATCTCGAGTTGGAGAAAGGCACTTTTGCCGCGATTGCCGGGCCGTCTGGTTCCGGCAAAAGTACTTTACTGAACATAATGAGCGGCCTGGACAAGGTTACCCAGGGCCAGGTTACAGTCGACGGTCGCGACGTGACCAAGTTGAGCCGCAGTGCCCTCAGTAAGCTGCGCTTGAACCGGATCGGCTTCGTTTTTCAATCGTACAATTTACTACCGGTGCTGACGGCCTATGAGAATGCCGAGTATGTCCTGCTAATGCAGGGAGTCTCGGCGGCCGAACGGCGTGAAAAAGTCATGGGGTTGCTCAAGGCTGTCGGGCTCGAGGGGATGGAGCACCGTTTTCCGCGTGAGCTCTCGGGCGGCCAACAGCAGCGCGTGGCTATTGCCCGGGCGATTGCATCCCAGCCGGCCCTGGTGCTGGCTGACGAACCTACCGCCAACGTCGACTCGAAAACAGCCGCGGCCCTCTTGGATTTAATGATCAAGCTCAACGAAGAGCAGGGTGCTACTTTCCTTTTTTCGACGCATGACGAAAACGTGATGAAGCGAGCCAAGCGCTTGATTATACTCAAGGACGGCATGATTGCCGAAAACGGAGCGGTGTCCATGGAGGAGTTGAAGTAGTCATGCTAAAAAAAGCAGCCCTATGTTTTCTTGTGGTGGGTATTTTCGGGTTGCCGACAGGTGCCCTGGCGTTGGTGGGTGACAGCGACGAGAATATCGGTCTGGATGGGAGTGTGCGCACGATAACCGGTGCGAGTGTGAATTATAAACAGCCGGTCCTGTTTGGAGACGACAATCCCGCTGATGGATTTTCCCAGACCATGCTCCGCCTGACAATTGGAGGAAGGCCGACTGACTGGTTCTCGTATGAAGTTCACGGATTGCAGGATCTTGTGTTTTCGACTTCCGGCGGCGGTATGTCACTTGGATCTGGCATGTTTGCCGGTCAGGGCACAGCAACTCGATACCGGGCACTGTATCTTTCATGGGAGTGGGCCGACGATGACAATGTCCAGGCTCATATGTGGCTCGATCGCTGCAACTTGAAATTTGTCCTGCCATTTGCCGACGTCACTATCGGCCGTCAGGCGATTACTTTTGGCAAGGCCTACTTCTGGAACCCGCTTGACGTGTTTCTTGCTTTCGATCCAACCCAATTCGATCGTGACTACAAGTCCGGAGTTGACGCCCTGCGGATCGACATCCCTCTGGGTGATTTCTCGGGCATAAATATTATCGGGGTTCTGGGCCGTGATTTAAGTATCTACAGAGAATATAGAAGCGACAGCTTTGCCGATATTTCCTGGAATGGTTCAGCCGCCCTGGCTCGCGTGTTTACCAACATATGGGAGTGGGATTTCGCTATTCAGGGCGGCAAGGTCTACGGCGGCTATCAAGTTGGCGGGGCTGCCTCGGGAGAGTTGGGTCCGTTGGCTATACGTGCCGAACTGGCCTACCTGCTCGCATCAGACAGCCAGTCGTTGCCGCTCTTTCCCGACCAGAAGGAGATCTTCAATCATTTGAGTGCCGTAGTCGGAGTTGGTCATCGTTTCGAAAATACACTCGATATCGAAGCCGAGTATATCTACAACGGTTCCGGGGATTCCGACAATCTCATGGCGGCTGCTTTACGAATGGGTGGCGGAGGCAGTTACCATATGGGTGAGCACTTGTTGGGTGTCGTGGCCAGCTATGAAATTTTACCGATTCTAAAAGGTTCACTGGCCTGGATCTTTTCTTTCTCCGATTACTCGAGCCTGATCCAGCCGGGCCTTTCGCTTTCAGTCTCAGACGAGGCGGATTTGATTTTCGGAGCGATCATCGGGCTGGGCGCCAGAGCAACCGGGGATAACATGCTTAACTTTGAGATTCACAGCGAATTTGGAACCTATCCCAACTTCTACTACATGGAGTTCAAGTTCTACTTCTGAGATTTTCTTTGGATCTACAGGATTCCCTGCTGGATTTCGAAAAGTCGTTTTGCTCCGCTTTTGGCCAGAGAAATCATTTCAGATAACATTTGCTGATCGAAAGGTTCGCCTTCGGCTGTCCCTTGTACTTCAATAAACTTGTCGCCGGAGGTCAGGATGAAGTTCATATCGACCTCGGCCTGGCTGTCTTCAATATAGTTGGGATCGAGCACGACCTGGTCAGCGACCACCGCACACGATACGGCACAAACCGGCCGACGAATTGGAGAGGTGTTGAGTTTGCAGTCTCGGATGAGTTTTTTAATGGCCAGTTCGACAGCCACATATCCTCCGGTTATGCTGGCAGTCCGGGTACCGCCGTCGGCCTGAAGAACGTCGCAGTCGACCGTAATGGTTCGGGGGCCGAGCTGTGCCAGGTCGACCGCGGCTCGCAAGCTGCGTCCTATCAAACGCTGTATCTCTTCGGCCCGGCCTCGCTTCCTGCGTGAAGCCCGCCCCGGAGTCGAGCCCGGCAACATTGCATACTCGCCGGTTATCCAGCCTTGCTGGCCGTTTTGCTTTTTTAGCCAGTCAGGGACTTTTTCAGCAATTGTTGCGGCACACAAGACAACCGTATCACCAAAAGATATCTGCACAGAGCCGGCCGGGTCCTTCTGGATTCCCAATTTTATTTCGACCGGTCGCAATTCGTCCGTTTTTCTTCCGTCGGGTCGGGTCATTTATAGCTACTCCTCAAGTTGGCAAGTTAGGGTCGGCAAATTCCAAGATTCCGACTTTATAAAGTAGGACTACTACCATGGCGATTGGCACGATTATCCGCAGTACCCACAGCCAGCCGACGAACAGAGATTTGAACTTCGAACCCTCGTGGAACTCGGCTTTAATGAGCTTCTTGGGTGCAAACCAGCCGACGTAAACTGCGATCAGGATGCCCCCCATTGGCAACAGCCAGTTGGATGCCAGATAGTCCATGGTATCGAAGAAGTTCTTACCGACAATGCCTTGCCAGTCGCCTAAAAGGGCGCCGCTACCGGCCAGGGCCGACGGAATTCCAAAGAGGAAGATCATACCACCGGGGATCAGGGTTGCCTTCTTGCGCGACCAGCCGAACTTGTCAATGAAATGCGAGGTGACTACCTCGAGCAGTGAAATTGCCGAGGTCAGCGCAGCAAAAGCCAACAACATGAAGAACAGAATCGCCAGGAGTGGGCCGCCGGTGAGTTGCGAGAAGACGACCGGAATAGTCTTGAACACGAGTCCGGGTCCCTGGTCGGGCTCGAACCCAAAAGAGAACACGACCGGGAAGATGATCAAGCATGCCATCAAGGCGATTAGCGTGTCGAGAGAGCAGACTATTGCGCTGGCTCTGACTAAATCTGTTTTCTTGCTCAGGTAGCTTCCGTAGGTCAGCATGGCTCCCATGCCCAGGCTGAGGGTGAAAAAAGCATGCCCGACAGCCTCCAGGATTCCGGCATTGGTCAACTTGTCCATATCAGGAGCGAAGACGAAAGCAACCCCCTTGGAAAATCCCGGCATGAAGACTGCCCGGACGACCAGGACAACCAACAGAACGAACAAGACCGGCATGAGAATCTTCGACCACCTCTCTATTCCTTTTTTCACGCCGCCGTAAACTATTCCTATTGCCAGCAGCATGAACAGAGTGTGCCAGAAGACATTGACCCCGCCCGAAACGTACAAATTATCGAAAAGTGATGAAATCTGTTCTGGTGATTTGCCTTCGAGAAAATCACAGATCGACATCAAGACATAGCTGAGTGACCACCCGGCTACCACGCTGTAGTAAGACAATATGATGAAGCCGGTGATTACTCCCAGCCAGCCGACTGCCTTCCAGTTACTGTCCTTACCGGCCATTTTTTCGAAGGCTACTACCGGCGAGGCCTGAGCGTTACGCCCGATAACTAGTTCGGCAATCATAATCGGGAAACCGACCAGGGCGATGGCGACAAGATAGATCAGAACGAATGCGCCGCCACCGTTCTCGCCGGCTATGTAAGGAAACTTCCAGATATTACCCAGGCCGACTGCCGATCCGGCAGCTGCCAGAATGAATCCCATCCTGGAAGCCCATTGCGCTCGAGGCATGATTCCTCCTTACCGATGTGATTAGCGGATTTTATATTGGAGGAATCCGGAGTTACAAGAGTATTTTTCTCGAATTACTCTGGAACCCTCTGCTGCTAACTGTTGTCATAGGATACAACCCCCCAAGATATCGGGGAATGTAGAGGAGATGGATATGTTCCCCAACGCGATTGAAGTAGCCAAGGGCATTTATCACAACGGCAAGAAAGACGGTCACTGGACACTCTGGTACCCCAGCGGACAGAAGTGGCAGGAAGGCCTTTTCAGAGAAGATAAAAAACACGGTAACTGGACAATCTGGGATGAAGACGGTCGCAAGGTGAGTGTCGGTACATATTCAAAAGGCAAGCGCCACGGCTTATGGACCTTCTTCTTAGACGATGGAAATTTGCAGGCCGAATGTCGCTACCAGAATGGAATCGTGATTGATTTGCAGACTGTCTGAAACAGCCTGGGTTGTTACTTCTTTCCAAACAGCATTGTTTTGGCCAGCCCTTGATCAAGAAGTTGTTGATTGAGAAAGTTACCCCTATTAAAAACCTGCTCTTTTTTCTTCAGCGACCCATCGTAGAATAGATCGGCCACGTAGCGTGCATACTTGTCGGTTTTGTAGGTATGCAGCACAACGAAGGGCACTTCATCGAGAACGTCGACCACGAACTGCTTGGCCTGTTTGCCTTGCGGCGTACCAATCTCCGCTGTGTCTATGCCTTGCAAGCGAATGTGTTCGACACGCCAAACGTTGAAGCCCAGGTCAATCCTGACTACCAGCGTGTTGCCATCGATTACTCGCTCGACAATGCCTACATAGTTATGCAGATCTTCGCGCGGGCGAACGAGGTGAGTCGCCTGACTGCCGTCCGGGCCAACTTGTTTTTCACTCGATTTCAGCGTGCGGACTTCGCTTCTGATTATATTTCGCGTCCAACCTCCTTCGACGGCCCGCTCAAGAATTTCGAGACGCTCTTTTGGATCTTTGACCGCCAGTAGTTCCACATGCGAACTCCAGCTTAGTAACGAAGCATTCGGTCTTGTTGGAATGCCTTCGGGATAAGCATTGAAAAACCTAACCGCCCGGTAAAGAGCAGATGCGTCAACCTCGAGATCGGCCGCCAGTTTGTGCATATACCTGGATGAATCACGTCTTGGACTGGCGAACTCTTCTTTGGATAGTCGCTCACCGATCTTCCAGTAGGTATTGATTATCAATTCGTTGACAACCTGAATTGTGCGCAGCCTGCCTTCATCGATTATGCGAGAAAGCTCTGAGTACAGCTGCTGATAGTCACTTGTCTTTAGTGCATTGTTTTTCATGCAGAAACCCTCTCACAGAGAGTAGGACAAGTAAAGTTATTTGCGCACAAAGCGCCGTGCGCCAAAATGATGTGAAATGAGATATCATGTTGAATAATAAGTAGTTAGGCTCTGTGCGCCTCTAACTTGCCGGACGAACCAATGGAACGGAGCAGGTTGGCGGAATATTGGGAATATTGGGGACAGGGTACCATTCAACTAGCTGGAAAATATGAAAAGTGCCTACCTCCGTCCCCGGAATTTGTCCCCGGAATTTCTCCGTCCCCGGAAT